>CAYXSD010000006.1:39334-73262 GCA_964466335.1 uncultured Spirochaetales bacterium | reverse complement strand
CGGAGAAGGTGGGATTCGAACCCACGGAACCTCTCGGTTCAACGGTTTTCAAGACCGCCTCCTTCAACCACTCGGACACCTCTCCACAGTAAACCGGGTGTACAATATAAAACCGCCTGTCCTCTTTGTCAATACAGTGATCTATTGTGTGATCTATTGTGTATCAAGGCGATCTACTCTTGATCTTCCTCCAACTTTTTCAATTTTCTGCTTATGGTGGATTGGGATATCTTTAAGATGTCCGCAGCGACTGACTGGTTTCCCCCGGTCTTTTCCAGGGCCCTTCGGATAAGCCATGTTTCTGCCTCCTCCAGGCTGGGAAGTTTCTCTCTATTGATAACACTCGAGAAAGAATGAGGGCCTTCTGCCTTTTTAGAAAATGGGCCCTCCACTGGTTTACGCTTCGGTTCCTCTTTTGATTCTAAAACATCTTCACCCTCAGAACCGGTTTCTTCTTTATCGGGCGGGAGCTCTGCTGACAGCGCTCCGCCGAGCCTTAGGTATGGTGATACATCCTCTACATGTATAGTCTTACCTTGCCCGCGGCTTACCAGATCGTATACCATGGATTGTAGTTCACGAACATTTCCAGGATACTCGTAGCCTAAGAGATACTCTAATACCTCATCCGATACAGAGGGAGGCTCCCTTTCTAAGTCCCCCGATGCTTCCTCTAAAAAATAGTGAAAGAGCGGCATGATATCCTCCCGCCGGTCTCTAAGGGGAGGAACATGGACTGTATGGGTGGCGAGACGATAGTAGAGATCATTTCTGAATCGCCCTTCCTTCATTTTCGTTCTGATATCGGCATTGGTGGCCGTCACCACCCGGGTTGAACTCTGCTGTACACTGTCCTCTCCAAGCTTGTAGTAGCTCCGTTCCTGGAGAAGTCTAAGGAGCTTCACCTGGGACTGAGGATGAAGGTCTCCAATTTCATCCAGAAAAAGCGTGCCTCCGGAGGCTTTCTCCACCAATCCGCTTCGCTCTCTATCGGCCCCGGTATAAGCCCCCCGCTTATGTCCGAAGAGAGTATCGGAGAAGACGGTATCTTCCAATCCCGCTACATTTACCGCGACAAAGGGGCCTTTCACCCCGCTTATCTCGTGGATAGCCCGGGCAATAAGTTCCTTTCCCGTACCGCTCTCTCCGGTAATGAGGACCGGCCTGTCTCCCGGTGCTACCGCCTCTACATATCGAAAGATAGACTGTATCGTGTTGTTCCGCGAAATTATCTTCTCGAAGGCTTTAGGGTGCTCCAGGGAATCCTCTAAGACCCTCCTGCTTAAGAGGGACACCTCCCTCCGGAGGGTGGAAAACTCCAAAGCATGTTCCAAGACAGCGATAAATCGGGGTGTTTTTAAAGGTTTGGTGAGAAAATCAAAGGCGCCCTGCTTCATACAGGAAACCGCCGTTTCCACCGTATCCTCCCCGGTTACCACAATTACCGGCAATTCAGGATACTCCTGGTGGATGTGTTCCAGAAGGACTTCCCCGGAAACAAAAGGCATATGCAGATCCAACACAACAGCGGCGTAGGGCGCCTTTTTAAGCTCGGTCTCTGCTTCCCTGGAATCCTGACAGAAGACGGCCCTCCCAATAGCGGATGTTTCGATCGCCGTTTTATACAGTTCCAGATCTACCGGGTTATCATCGATAAGAAGAATTTCGTTCTTTACCATGAATTATAGATATACTCACGATTTCTGAATAATTTCCAGGACCCGCTCCAAGTCCTCTGAGGTAAAATACGTTATAACGATTTCTCCACTCTCCTCGCTTCCTCGAATGGAGACCTTTGTCCCTAGGGTATCGATCAATCCTTGCTCCAGGTCCTTTAAAATCGGGGTTTTTTCATCCTTCCCGCGAGTTCCCTTTGTATCAGCGTTTTTTCCGATGTTTTCCGGGGCTTCCTTCGCCCCTCCGGTGTTTTGGCGGAGGGCCTCCTCCTCGGCCCGCCGCACCGACAGCCCCTGATCGAGTATCTTCCTGTAGAGCCTGTCCCTTCCTAAGGGATTCGTTACCGATAAAATCGCCCTGGCATGACCGGCGCTAATGTCCCCCCGGTTAACGGCGTCCCGCATTTCCTCGGGCATCTTCAGCAGGCGGAGACTGTTGGCTATGGTGGACCGTTTCTTACCGACTTTCTTCGCCACCTCCTCCTGACTGAGTCCCTTCTCCCGGACTAAGACCTCATAAGCTGACGCCTCCTCTAAAGGGGTAAGGTCCTCCCTCTGAATATTCTCGATAAGGGCAATTTCAAGCCGTTCCTCTGAGGAAAAGGAGCGGATAAGAACGGGAAGCTCCTCCACACCCGCCTTCTCAGCGGCGCGGAACCTCCGTTCTCCGGCGATGATATGGTATGCTTCTCCTCTCTTCTCCACAATCAGGGGTTGAAGTATACCCTGAGACCGAATTGAATCGGCCAGTTCAGAAAGGGCCTCCTCGGAAAATTCTTTTCTCGGTTGTTGGGGATTAGGTTTTACCTTTGAAAGAGGAACAAGGAGGACCCTCTCTCCCTGTGAATTATCGGCAATTGACTCGTTTCCGGACTCTTCATCCCGCCCTCCGGAAAGAAGCGCGTCTATTCCCTTACCCAAAGCCCGCTTAGACACGTACACGCTCCACAACCTCTTTGGCTAATTTTTTATAACTCCGAGCGCCCAGACAGTCATTATCGTACTGATTGATTGGAATAGAGTGGGATGGAGCTTCGGAGAGCCGCACGTTCCGGGGTATAATAGTCTTAAAAACTTTATCTTTAAAGTAGCCTGTCACTTCTTGTACTACCTCGTTGGCAAGACGAGTCCTGCTGTCGAACATGGTAAAGAGAATCCCGCCAATGGTCAGCTCAGGATTAACGGACTTCTGCACCCGTTTAATCGTCTGGAGAAGGAGACTTAAGCCTTCCAGCGCGAAGTATTCACACTGCAGCGGAATAATTACATGGTCGGCAGCGGTAAGGCCGTTAAGGGTGAGGATGCCTAAAGAAGGGGGACAATCGATTAATATATAATCCCAGTCTTTTTTCACCGGTTCTATGGCCCTCTTTAGATAGTATTCCCGCCCCTCTTGGTCCACCAATTCCACATTCGCTCCGGTGAGATTGATGTTGGAAGGAATAACGTAGAGGTCCTCTAAGGAGGTAGTTTGTATTACCTCTGAGGCCCCGAGACCGTTAGAGATTACCTCGTAGATCCCCTTTGCCTTTCCGTCGATACCAAGGCTGCTGGAGAGATTCCCCTGGGGATCGAAATCAATTACTAAGACTTTTTTCCCGAGCTCCGCCAAATAGGCCCCCAGGTTTGCGGCGGAAGTGGTCTTTCCTACCCCGCCTTTCTGATTTGCAAAAACGATACTCTTTGCCATACCCTTGCCAGTTTTCTCCTATTGCCCTTTATTCTAACCCTTTGACCATATTATACCAAAAAAATCCGGTCCTTGTCATAAAAAAACGGCATAGTATGCAATTCTGAAGCATAGATTTCCCGCATTCAGGGAAAACCTTGTCTTATACTACTTAGGTATAGCAGACAACCTATCCTTTTCATCCTATAATTGATGCAAGGGGAGCACGTAAGTATGGGTAAGAAAGAAAAACCGGAGCCAAAGACGCGAAACCGCCGTGTGGGAAAGATACTTTTAGTAGTCTTCCTCTTCTATTCCGGAAGCAATGTTGTTTTTTGTCTAATCGAGTCGATCCGCCCTCTATACATGGGAATTATCGATATTGGCATAACCATACTTCTTTTCTACTTTCTATGGACCGCCTTCGCGGAAGAAATTCAATTTCATCGGGATAAAACCAGTAGATTGAGGGAGGAACTGAAAGAAAATCAGCTTTTTATTCAATTCGGAAAACATACGGCCGGATTAGTACACAATATGAAGAGTAAACTTATGTCAATTAGAGGGTTTAATGAGGTGTTGGAAAAGCACGTAAAAGACCCGAAATTGGAGACTTTTTTAGACTATCAGAAAAGGGCAATAGATCAGATGATAGACCTTACCAGGAACCTGCTCTTTTCCGCCAAATCTTTTAATGAGAGCACCACCCATGTCATTTCTTTGGATATACTGATCAAAGGAGTCCTGGAAATATACAGCTCAGATACTGTTTTCAGAAGGGAAGTCCGGATCAAAAAGGTATTGCGACAGGCCTACTGCGTTGCCTCTCCCAGGGATATCATCATTATGGTGGAGAACCTTATAACCAACGCTCTTGAGGCCATGGAAGGGACGGAGAGGAAAGAGCTGCAGGTGGAAACAGGGATGAAGGAAACCCACTCCTTCATCAGTGTAAGCGATACGGGAGAAGGGTTTCCCTTTTGCCGTACCCACTGCGCTAAGGAAACCTGTATTGAATGCCCCTCTATCGGTTATGGGAAGACAACCAAGCCCGGCGGGACCGGCTTGGGAATGGCCACTGTCCGGGACACCCTTAAAGCCCTAAGGGGAGATGTGATAATAGAGAGCCAACCCGGCGAGGGTTCCTCAGTCACTATTTTCCTGCCCATCAGCAAAACAGCATAAGAGGGTTTACGATTCCTTATCCGGAAATCTACCGGTCATCTTCTGAATTCCCCGTTGCAGCGCGTCCTTTGAGCTGCCCCAGGGTTTGTCCCTGTTTCCAAACTCGAATTTCTGAGTATACCAGTGTATTTCTTCTTCTACCCTGTCCATGCTCTTCCTCTGAATACCAGCGGTTTCCTCTTCCGCTTTTTTCATAAGCAGACAGAGCGGGCACTCACTATCAGATTGGTAGGCGTCCCAGACGGGAATAGTCTCCAGTTCGTATTTCATATTGCGTTAATACTGATGAGGGTCATAAAAAAAAGTCCTAACGAGGCTCTTTCAAAATTAGTTAATTTTGAAAGAGGCTGTAACGAAAATACATCCTAAATTCCGGACCTAACTAGGTCCCCAACTTCTGAAGTGGTATACCCCATCTTTCCCACAGCAAGACTCTTAATCTCCTCCGCGGTCACCTTCATTATCGATGTTTCCACAGCCTGTGCTGCTTTCTCCTCACCTAAGGTCTGCAGCAGCATTCCTCCGGCGGCTATGGCGGCTAAAGGATTTATTACGTTCTTCCCCGTATACTTCGGCGCGGAACCTCCGATAGGCTCGAACATGCTCACACCTTCGGGATTGATATTCCCCCCGGCGGCTATTCCCATTCCACCCTGGGTTATGGCCCCCAAGTCGGTAATGATATCTCCGAACATATTTGCGGTTACCAGAACATCGAACCATTCGGGACTTTTCACCATCCACATACAGGTAGCGTCCACATGGAAGTATTCACGCTTCACATCGGAATAGTCTTTCTCCCCGATTTCGTGAAAGGTCCGCTCCCAAAGATCGAAGACATAGGTAAGCACGTTGGTCTTTCCCACCAAACCGAGAGTATTATGCTCGCCTATACCACGGGCTTTCTTCCCGTACTTCCGGGCATACTCGAAGGCGAAACGGAGACACCGTTCTACCTGGTGTCTGGTGTACACCATGGACTGAACAGCCACCTCGTGTTCGGTCCCCTTCATGGAAAATCCCCCGGTCCCCGTATAAATACCTCCGGTATTCTCCCGGACCACCACGTAGTCGATCTCATTGGGACCCTTCCCCTTCAGAGGGGTCTCTACTCCAGGATAGAGCTTAACAGGACGAAGATTGATGTACTGGTCCAGCTCAAATCGGAGTCTAAGGAGGATTCCCTTCTCTAAGATACCCGGTTTTACATCCGGGTGACCGATGGCGCCCAGGTAGATAGCATCAAACTGCTTTAATTCCTCAACAGCCGTTTCCGGGAGCACCTCTCCCGTCCTAATATAGCGGTCTCCGCCGAAATCAAAATGCGAGACATCCAGAGCAAAGTTGAACTTTGCCGCCGCTGCTTCCATTACCTTTAATCCTTCCCGGACAACCTCTGGTCCCGTACCGTCGCCGGGAATAACTGCTATTCTATGTGTCTTTGCCATGCCCCCTTTATACGTGAAATTTCTCCTTCGGTCAATGTAAGTCCTTTAAGTACTTTATTTTTCTCCTCCTTCTGTGGTACTATTTGGACCGCAAAAAGCGTAAGCATTACGCTATCCATACATTTACAATCCAGGGATAAGAGTACCCTTAGAAGATGGAATTGCGAAAAGGAGCAGAAAGTGGCCTGTGATACATGCGACCAAGGAACGGTGAAAGAGGCAAAAGAAATTGTCGGGAGGATCGGTAAAACACCGGATAAGGTGATTCCTATCCTGCAGGAAATACAGACAATTCACAGTTATCTTCCGGAAAATTTAATGGAGGCGGCGGCCGATGAACTTGAGATCCCCCTGGCTACTATTTACGGGGTGGCTACCTTTTACTCCCAGTTCCGCTTTACCCCTATGGGAAAACATCTTATAAAGGTGTGCAAGGGTACGGCCTGCCATGTTTCCGGGGCTGAAGTCCTCTTTTCCTCTGTCAGCGAGGTCCTCCAAGTGGAAGAAGGGGAGACCACGGAGGACAAACTCTTTACCTTGGAATCGGTGGCCTGCCTCGGCTGCTGTTCCTTAGCACCGGTAGTAATGATTGATGATACAATCTACGGAAAACTTAGCCCCTCGAAGGTACGAAAAATACTGAAAGGATATCAAAATGGCTGATACAACACTTGTAGTGGGACTCGGTTCCTGCGGTATCGCGGCTGGGGCCCAGAGCATTTACGATCACTTCACCGATTCCCTCCAATCTGGGGCCCTTCACGAAGCTCCGGTGAATTTGGAGTTTACCTCCTGCATCGGAATGTGCTATGCCGAGCCGATTGTGGAGGTGCGTCAGGGAGATGAAAAGATACTCTTCGGCAATGTGGACGCGGCTTTTGCCGACAAAATCGCCGAGGGAATTACCCGCGGCGAACTTCCCGAGGAAAACCGTATTCAAGAAAGCGATGCCGGAAAGAAATATCTGGAACGTCAGGTAAAAATCGTTTTACGGAACTGCGGCGTAATTGACCCTGAGAGCATCCAAGCCTATATGGATACCGGCGGTTATAAGGGCCTTAAAAAAACGGTCTCTTCCCTTGCACCGGAGAAGGTAATTGAGGAAATGAAAGCCTCCGGTCTTCGCGGCCGCGGAGGAGCGGGATTCCTTACCGGTCAGAAATGGCTTTTCCTGGCTAAGGCTAAAGGAGAGAAGAAGTACCTCGTCTGCAATGCCGATGAAGGCGATCCCGGTGCATTTATGGACCGGTCCATTTTAGAGGGCGATCCCCATTCTGTCATAGAGGGAATGGTAATTGCCGCCTACGCTACCGGCGCGAATGAAGGGTACATCTACTGCCGCGCGGAATATCCCCTGGCGATCAAGCGGGCCAACAAGGCCATCCGGGAGGCGGAGGAACATAATTTCCTTGGAGAGAATATTCTGGGAAAGGAATTCTCCTTACATCTCCACGTGAAGGCCGGGGCGGGCGCCTTCGTCTGCGGTGAAGAGACCGCCCTCATGGCTTCCATCGAAGGCCAGCGGGGGATGCCCCGTTTACGCCCCCCCTTCCCCGCGGAATCCGGGATTAACGGTCATCCCACCAATATCAACAATGTGGAAACCTACGCCAATGCCTCCCGAATCCTCTCAGAAGGAACAGAGGGTTTTACAAAGTACTCCTACGGCAAGAGTGTGGGGACCAAAGTCTTCGCCTTGGCGGGAAAAATCAAGCGGGGAGGCCTTATAGAAGTACCTATGGGACTCAGCATCCGGGAGGTTGTGGAAGAAATCGGCGGGGGGAGTTCCACAGGAAGACCGATTAAGGCAGTGCAAATGGGAGGGCCCGCCGGGGGTTGTATTCCTGAGTCTCTCTTCGACACTCCCATCGACTACGATTCCATTAACCAGACCGGCGCCATTATGGGTTCCGGAGGACTTGTGGTAATGGACGACAAGACCTGTATGGTGGATGTTGCAAAGTACTTTTTGGCCTTTACCCAGAAGGAGTCCTGCGGTAAATGCACCTTCTGCAGGATCGGGACCAAGCGGATGCTCGAAATCTTAGAGAGGATTACCGAGGGAAAAGGAAGGATGGAGGACCTTGACCTCTTAGAAAATCTGGCTGAGCATATCGGTAAAACCAGTCTCTGCGGATTGGGCCAGCTTGCGCCCAATCCGGTGTTGACCACCATTAAGTATTTTCGAGAGGAATACGAGGCCCACATTAAGGACAATAAATGTCCCGCCGGGGTCTGTAAGTCCCTTATTACCATCCGTATTATTGAACAGGCCTGCACCGGCTGTACCGCCTGTGCCAGGGTATGTCCGGTGGAAGCAATTTCGGGAGAGCGGAAGGAGGTCCACTCCATCGATCCGGAAGTATGCACCCGCTGCGGAATATGCTTGGAAACCTGTAAGTTTGACGCAATCGAGGTAGTGTAACCATGGCTGATGTAACTGTAACCGTTAACGATAGAGAAGTAAGCGTTCCCGAAGGCTCCACCATACTGGAAGCCTCCATAAAATCGGGGTTCGATGTTCCCACCTTCTGTCACTCGGAAACCCTTAAGCCTTTTACCAGCTGTTTCATCTGCGCGGTAAAAGTGGAGGGAGGAAAGGGAAATCTAGTCCCCTCCTGCGCCACCAAGGTCCGGGATGGGATGAAGGTCACCGTGGAATCTGATGAGATTACCGAATCCAGAAGGATGTGCTTAAGCCTCCTCCTATCGGACCATTGCGGAGACTGTCTCCCCCCCTGCCAGGACGCCTGTCCGGCGAATATACCCATCCGCGGGTTCATGGAACTCACCGCCGAGGGACGAGAAATAGAGGCGGCCGCCCTGATTCGGGAGAAGGCCCCCCTGCCGGGAATCCTGGGGAGGATCTGCCCCCGTCCCTGCGAGGATGTCTGTAGGCGGAACCGGGTGGAAGAGGCCATGTCCATCTGCTTCATGAAGCGCCACATCGCAGACAGAGAAATAGCAGAGAAGGGCGCTCCGGTGCTGCCGGAACCGGCGAAAGACACGGGAAAGAAAACCGCCGTCATCGGCGCCGGGCCTGCGGGTATGAGTGCCGCCTACTTTCTGCGGCTTCAAGGTCATTCGGTAACCATCTTCGAAGCAAAGGAGAAATCAGGCGGGATGCTCCGTTACGGGATTCCCTTCTACCGCCTTCCCAGTACTGTTATTGAAACGGAAATGGGCTCCATTGAAAAACTCGGGGTGGAAGTGAAATACAACACGGAGATCGGAAGCTCCCTCCCCGCGAAAGACCTTGAGAAGGATTTCGACGCCCTTATCCTTGCCATAGGCGCCCAGGGGGCATCCCCCATGCGGGTGTCCGGTGAAGATACCCCCGGGGTCCTCTCCGGTATAGACTACCTGGATGCCCTGGCAAAGGGAAATCCCCCTGAGTTGGGAGAGAGCGTAGTTGTCATCGGCGGGGGAAACACCGCCATCGATGTGGCCCGTTCCGCCGTCAGGACCGGCGCGAAGGTCACCATCGCCTACCGCCGGACCAGGAAGGAGATGCCCGCCAGCGACTTCGAAATCGATGAGGCAATCCACGAAGGTGTCCGGATGGAGTATCTTACCGCCCCGGTAAAAATCATGAAAGCCGAGGACGCTCGAGGGCATGATGATAATCTTGAGGGAACACTGCAGGTCACCTGCACCCGGATGGAATTAGGAGAACCCGATGACAGCGGACGGAGGAGACCGATTCCTGTGGAGGGATCCGATTTTACCCTGGGAGCAACGACAGTCATCAGTGCCATCGGGCAGAAGGTCCTTCCCGAGGGCATCTTAGACCTTGGCGTAGAGCTTACCCGCTGGGGGTCCATTCACACCGACGAGAGGACCTTCATGACCAGCCGTCCGGGTATCTTCGCCTGCGGAGACTGCCAGACCGGCGCGGATATCGCGGTCCGGGCAGTGGGAAACGGCAGGAAGGCGGCTTTCGCGGCGCATCAGTTCCTCCTAGGGGAAGAGGTTACCGGAGAGCCGGTGCTCTTCAACTCCACCATGGGCGAGCTGGAGGAAATCGACGAGGCGGTCTTCGAAGGATACGAGAAGCAGCCCCGAATAACCATGCCCGTCATAGACGAGGGCGAACGGAGGAGCACCTTCAAGGAGATAGAAACCGGTTTCGATATTGATGATGCCCGGAAAGAGGCGGAACGCTGCCTAAAGTGCGGCTGCGACGGGATCGAAGACTGCAAGCTCAGGGAGTACGCTACCCGCTACCAGGTGGACCAGCACCTATTTAAGGGAGAATCCCGGAGCTTCATGAAAGATACCAGCCACCCCGATGTTACCATGGAGCAGGGAAAGTGCATAAACTGCGGCTCCTGCGTCCGCGCCTGCGCGGAAATAAAGGGGCTTAATGTATTCGCCTTTGTGGGCCGGGGCTTTGTAACAAGGATGAACGCTCCCTTCGGCCGCTCCCTAGTAAACACCGCCTGCGACGGCTGCGGGGAGTGCGTCAAGGTCTGCCCCACGGCGGCCCTGCTCATGAAAAACGGGAAACCCAAGGGAAATCAGAAAAACTCAATGCGAGGATTTCTTAAAGGAATGGATACCCACATAGAGCGTGACGAAGACAGGATATAATTCTTCTATTTCCTCTGTCTTTATTTCCCCTGCAGGGACATAATCTTGTCCACCCGGCGTTGGTGCCGGTCCCCCAGGGCTTCCGTTTTCATAAAGGTGTTTATCATCTCCTCCACCGGTTTGGCGTATTCGATCCTCCCGCCGAAGGCGATAAAGTTGGCGTTGTTGTGGGCCTTGGCCATTTCCGCGGAGTAGGTGTTGCAGAGGAGGGCGCAGCGGATTCCGTCCATCTTGTTCGCCGAAATGGATATCCCGATTCCCGTACCGCAACAAACAATGCCGAAATCGTACCCGCCCTTGCGAAACTCATTACAGGCTGCTTCGGCCATGTCCGGGTAGTCCACCGAATCCTCTGAAAACACCCCCACGTCCTTCACCTCATGCCCTTCCTTTTGCAGGAAGTCCACTATCCTCTTTTTAAGGGCCACCGCACCGTGGTCCGCCCCGACAACTATTCGTTTACTCATGTTTTTTCCTCGTACTAAAGTGTTACTAAAAGTCTATCGGATACATTGTAATACATTTTAGACAATCCAGCCACTTTTTCTATGTGAAAGCTTTTCTCTATTAGAGCAGGTTTTTCTTGTTTTTAGAAACCTATATCTTGGAAAAGTCGGTATTCCCGTCCACTTTTAGGATCATATTCCCGTCTTGCGTGTACATGTAGGGCGAATCATTATAGGTCAGCTCTCCTGCATCGGGTTCGCCGTTTCCGTTTTCATCCAAAAAGACATACACATCGTACATAATGGTATCGATTCCGTAGTACGTTTTCTCAGCTTTCGGAAATTCTTTTAAAACAACCTCCGCGCTTCCACCGGATACCGACGTTTCCCCTAAAGCAAGCGGATCATCATTATCCCGGGAGGCATGGTTAAGGTATAGGAACACCATAAGATCCTGCCCATCCGGTACATTCTCCGCTTTCACGGTGAAGGTCCCACCGGTATATTCTTCCATGTCCTCTTCGAAGTCCAGATCAATGCTTCTGTCGCCTTTTATGGTAAAAGAAATAGGTGTGGTATCGGTTATATATGAGCTTCCTTCGTCACCTGTGACCGGTTCGTTATCTCCGTCTTTATTATCATCGGTGTACACATAGAGATCGAAGTTAACCCCTCCTTGTCCTTCCCATTCGGTACCGTTGGGGGCCCAGTTCCCTTCAGTGGAGGTATCTTCCTCCTCGAGGACGAATTCAGCCGATCCCGAACTAACTGTGCTGGTGTTCAGTGCCACCACCTTACTCTCCGTATTGAGGGAGTACTCAGTTCCCTTGTACATAACAGCGTATACAGAATCGCCCTCTATCTCCGACGCGTTGTCCAAAGAGACAGTCACTTTCCCGGTACAACTGAAAAACAGCGGGATAAGGAACAATAAAATACCCACAGCGATTACCATCCGCTTGTTTTGCTTTTTACATAACTCCATAACATACCTCCTGTTTTTAAGGTAATAAGGAGCATTTTAAGAGTAAAGAGCCCTGGCCCCTAAGCACAGAAACCCTGAATGTCCCCTCACCTTTACAAAGGCGGGGAATCCTTTGTATCATTCCTCGAGTGAATCAATATTCATTATAAAATAATACTACCAACAGACAACGGAGGATTGTATGAATAAAAGCGGATTGGAAGCAGTGGCCCTTTCGGTAAGGGCGCTTTCCATAGATGGTGTACAGAAAGCGAATTCGGGACATCCAGGTTTACCCATGGGATGCGCGGAATTAGGCGCCGTACTCTATGGAGAAATACTAAAACACTACCCGAAGGACAGCTCCTGGGCGGACCGGGACAGGTTCGTCTTAAGCGCGGGACACGGCTCCATGTTCCAGTACTCTCTACTTCACCTCTGCGGCTACAAGGTGAGTAAAGTGGATCTAGAGAATTTTCGTCAGCTCGAATCCAAAACCCCGGGACATCCGGAATACGGTGAAACCGACGGGGTGGAAACTACCACCGGCCCTTTAGGCGCGGGGTTTTCCAATGGCGTGGGGATGGCCATCGCCGAGCGAATGTTGGCTGAAAAATTCAACACCGAAAAGCACAAGGTGGTGGACCACTACACCTACGTACTCTCCGGAGACGGCTGCATGATGGAGGGAATAACCTCTGAAGCCGCCTCTTTGGCGGGCCATCTGGGTCTGGGCAAACTCATCGTCTTTTACGACTCCAACAGCATATCCATTGAAGGCTCCACCGAGCTCGCCTTTACGGAAGACGTTAAAACCCGTTTCGATGCCTACAACTGGCATACTCAGAGCGGAGACGCCTACGATATGGAGGAAATTACCTCTATGGTAGAGAAGGCGAAAACCGAAAAGAACCGACCATCCATCATCATTCTTAAGTCCGTTATCGGAAAAGGGAGCAAGAACAAGGAAGGGTCCCACGACGTTCACGGTGCACCTCTAGGAGAGGATGAAGTGAAGGCCACTCGGGAAAAACTGGGGATTCCCGCGGATGCAGATTTCTACATTGACCCGAAAACCGTTCCCTATGTAGAAGAGAGGAGACCGGTTTGGAAGAAAGCGTACGATGCATGGCAGGACCTCTTTAACGAATGGGCCAAAGCAAATCCGGAGCTTAAAAAAGAATGGGACGCGTTTTTCTCCAAGGACCTGGATCTTCACAGTATTTCCTTTCCCGAGTTTAAAAAGGGAGACAAAATTGCCACCCGTTCCGCCGGGGGCAAGGTTCTTGCTTCACTGGCGGAACAGATTTCCAATATTGTAGGCGGCTCGGCAGACCTAGGTCCTTCCAACAAAACGGACATCTCCGCCTACGGAGATTTCTTTAAGGACAATCCCTCTGGAAGACAACTCCATTTCGGGGTCAGGGAACATGCCATGGGCGGAATCGCCAACGGTATGGTCCTCCACGGGGGCTTACGGGTCTTCTGTTCCACCTTCCTGGTTTTCACCGACTACATGCGCCCTGCGATCCGCCTGGCAGCCTTGATGAAGATCCCCACCATCTTTGTTATGACCCACGATTCCTTCTTCGTTGGTGAGGACGGACCCACCCATCAACCTGTGGAGCATGTTGCTTCCCTAAGAACAATCCCCAACCTTCAGGTACTCCGCCCGGGAGACGCGGAAGAGACCGCCGTCGCCTGGGCAATGGCACTAAACTACAAAGAAGGTCCGACCCTCATGGCCCTCTCCAGACAGAACTTGGAGATCTATGAAAAGACCGACAAGGATTGGCAGCATACCATTGCCAAGGGGGCCTATATTGTTAAAGATACTCAAGGGACACCGGATGCTGTTATTGTTGCCACAGGCTCAGAGGTTACCCTTGCCTTGGCCGCGGCGGAAAAGAGCGGCAAAAATGTCCGCGTGGTTTCCATGCTCTGCCGCGAACATTTTCTCGCCCAGGACAAGACCTTCCGGGAATCCATACTTCCGCCGGGAGCTACCACGGTGGTGGCCGAAGCGGGGGTCAGGACCGGATGGGAATGCATTGCCACCTCCGGAGACCACATCCTCTCTATTGACCATTTCGGCGCCTCAGCTCCCGCGGGAGATTTGGCAAAGAAATTCGGTTTTACCCCGGAACACCTGGCTGGACTTCTATAGAGAGGAAGTACACAAAAATAATAGCAATCGAGATAAGAAGGGTTATCCCGCTTATTTCCAGGGTGCCTCCTTCCGGGGGCGCCTTTTTTTCTTTACCCCTTCTGTGTATGATCTGTGTATGATCCAAACATACGGACAGCCCTAAAAGGAACAGGTTCTGGAAAAAAACAGTGCTACCATGAGTTTAGGCGCAATCTTCCTCTTTTGGCTTCCCCTGGCGGGGATGTGGATCCTCATGGCCGTGGAGCAGCCGATCATAAACGCCGCTATTACAAGACAACCGGAACCGACGGTGAATCTCGCTGCTTTCGGAATAACCTTCGCCATCAGCCTTATTATCGAGGGGCCGGTAGTGCAGCTTTTAACGGCGGGAACGGCCCTCTCCACCTCCCTGAGGCAGTACCGCCGTCTTCTCTCTTTTACCCATGTGCTGGGCCTGGGTTTGTCGCTTTTTCATCTTATCATCGGCCTTTCGCCCCTCTATGAATTCATTACCCGCACCGTTATGGGGGTCCCGGAACACCTTATCGATATAAGCAGGGCCGCCTTTATTGTCATGGCCCCCTGGACAGGAGCAATCGCCTACAGGAGGCTCTGGCAGGGGGTACTCATCCGCTACGGGAAAACCGCCGCTATTCCCGTTACCATGGCCATTAGACTGGGCTGTTCCCTTCTGGTACTTTTTGCGGTCCCCCGGTTCTTTCCGGAAACAGAGGGTGCCATTCTCGGAGCCATAGCCCTTACTGCGGGAGTCATTGCCGGGGCAGTTGCCGCCTTTGGATTTACCCGCGGTATAGTAAAGAAGGAGATACCTGCTGTATCAGAAGAAACGAAGGACCTCGATTATAAAGATTTGGTACGGTTCTATCTTCCTCTGGCTTTAACGTCTTTCATAATCCTTGCAGTCAGACCGCTTCTCTCCATGGGAATCGCTAAAGCGCCTTTCCCTGTAAAATCTCTGGCAGTGTGGCCCGTACTAATGAGTTTCATCTTCATCTTTAACTCTATGGCCCTCTCTTTCCAGGAAGTGGTGGTAAGCCTCATGGCCAATCCAAACAACCGGTCAAACCTTAAGCGGTTCGCCACTATCCTTTCCATGTCCTTAGGCTTTCTTTACCTTATTGTGGTACTTACCCCACTGGCAGACTTTTGGTTTAAAGACATTACCGGGTTAGAAGAGGAACTTCTCCCCTTCACTCTCATACCTTCCCTGATACTGATCCTCTCACCCCTTGTCCTCCCTCTTACCTCTCTCTACCGGGGATTTCATGTAACGGACCATAGGACTAAGATTATAGCCCAAGCGGTAATCGTAAATATGCTCACCCTGGTGGGTATCCTTTTTCCGGGGGTGCTCCTGTTTCACTTACCCGGTATAAACATTGCAGCAGCAGCCTTTGTCGCGTCCTTTCTTACTGAATCAATCTACCTTCGGGTCAGGTTGAATCTTTACTAGAGACCCGGTATCCGGTATCCTCTCTGAAGAGAGAAATACAACCATCCCCCTAGGGGAACTGTTGAATAATAGGAGTCAAAGATGAACAAGGAAACCCTTCTCGGTTATGATATCGGAAGCTCTTCCGTGAAAGCCGGTCTCTTAGAAATTTCCACAGGAAAGGTTCTTGCAAGCGCCACCTCTCCTGAAACGGAGATGAAGATTACCGCAATAAAATCCGGATGGGCTGAACAGGAGCCTGAACTCTGGTGGGAGCACCTGAAAAGAGCTACTGAAATGGTTAAAAAAGAGAACCCCGCCGGTCTGGCCGGTGTCAAGGCTGTGGGGATTTCCTACCAGATGCACGGGTTGGTATGTCTGGACGCGTCGGGAAAGGTGCTGAGGCCCTCCATTATTTGGTGCGACAGCCGCGCCGTACCCTACGGCGAAGATGCCTTCAAGGGTTTGGGGGAACAATTCTCCCTTGAACATTTCCTTAATTCACCGGGAAATTTCACGGCCGCCAAACTCGCCTGGGTAAAAGACCAGGAACCGGAGATCTTTGAAAAAACCAAAACCATCATGCTTCCCGGCGATTATATTTCATACAGGCTTACCGGGGAAAAGACCACCACACCCTCCGGCCTCTCCGAGGGGGTACTCTGGGACGCGAGGGAAGAACAGCCGGCTTTAAGCCTCATGGAGTACTTCGGGTTTTCCTCTTCTCTCCTGCCTGAAATAAAACCCAACTTCAGCGAGCAAGGTTTGGTACACGACAGTGCGGCGAAAGAACTGGGAATTCCTAAGGGCGTTCCCGTCTCCTATCGCGGCGGCGACCAGCCTAATAACGCCCTATCCCTGAACGTCTTGTCCCCGGGAGAACTGGCCACCACAGCCGGAACATCGGGGGTGGTATACGGAGTAATTGATAAACCCAGTTATGATCCGAAGTCCAGGGTCAATACCTTCGTTCATGTGAATCACAGCAGGGAGAATCCCCGATACGGCGTACTTCTCTGCCTAAACGGTACGGGTATCCTGAACCGCTGGATAAAACAGAACTGTCTGGACTACAATGAAAAAGCTATTCCCTATGACACAATGAACACCTTAGCCAAAGAGGTCCCTATCGGAGCGGAGGGGCTTTTCATTTTACCCTACGGGAACGGCGCGGAACGGACACTGGAGAACAGAAACCCCGGCGCTTCAGTTCATAATCTAAATTTTAATATCCACACCCGGAAACACCTCCTTCGCGCCGGGCAGGAGGGAATTGTGTACGCCTTGGGTTACGGTCTTCAGATTATGAAGGATATGGGTCTTAGAATCGACAGGATAAAGGCGGGACAGGCCAACATGTTCTTAAGCCCCCTCTTTTCCGAGGCCTTTGCGAACCTATCCGGGGCGGTTTTGGAGCTCTACAACACCGACGGGTCTCAAGGCGCTGCCCGTGGCGCGGGTATCGGCGCGGGATTATACGCCGGTCCAAAGGAGGCCTTTAGCTCCCTCGAGAAAAAACAGGTAATTGAGCCCTCCCCGAAGACTGCCGATCAGTACCGTGAAACGTATGAACAGTGGCTCTCCTTGCTTAAAAAGGAACTAGGTTCTAAGGACATATAAAAGTATATGTAGACGATCAGCTTTTCTTTTTTTTAAGATGAGCGGGGATCATCCTATTTCGGGCGACTTTAAAGGCAAAACGCATTATTCTATCCGTGCTTACCTCAGGCCCGTACCTGTGCTGCATGATAGCTACGATGGCCTTTAGGTCCTCCTCCCGGAGTACCAGGTAAATAAAACGGTCTCGTTCCTCTTCTGTCATATCATCGTATTCAACCATATCTCGCTCTTTTCACACGCGGGTTATAAATCAGAGGGTTATAGATTGATTCTAATAGTATCTACATCGCTCCGATGTTGTATCTTCACATACAGTATATGCCGTTCTTCGTCAAAATACCAACCATCGGAGTATCTCTCGAAATTCCTGTCCGGGTTCCATACCAATCCATGCATCTCGATAGAACGTACGGAGGGGATATCGCGGATCACTAGATTGTGGATCCCCCAGGCGGGAAACCGAAAATCGATCTCTATCTTCTCCTCGTCGCATAGAACCTGTTCAACCTTAGCCGCTTTCCAAATTCTAGTGTGTTCGCCGACTTCAGAGCAAGGTATGGTGGAGGGGTAGTAAGGGTTCTCTTTGAAGTAGGGATAGATTTCCTCGGGAGCTATGGTCCCTTCCATGGAGACAATTGTATCCATTTCTTCATTCAATACAAGTCGGGCCGGAATAAAACCGTCCTCTTCCATCAGCCGAAGAATGGAACCGATCATGGTACGTCCAATTTTTATTAGAATTTCGTCCTCTTTCTGTTCGCCGTAGCCTTTAATCTGAAAACCCGCTCTTAGAGAGAGAAAAAGATCAATCGAACTTTCGTTTTCTCTTTTATTCCCTCGTAAGAAGAGTCCGTTTTCAGTTTTCACTATCGCGGGGAGAAGAACATTCTCAGGGATACTGGAAAAACTGTTAAGACTTGCCTCTGAAAGGGTCCCAAATTTTTGCGCCTCGTTGTAGGCCTGATACATGCCAAGAGCAGCCGGTAGAGACGCCTCTTCCGGGCTTATTTCAGCAGAGAATTGGAAAAACGCATCGAGGAGGCCTGAAGAAGCACGCTGAAAAAGTAAACGCGTCAGGTCAGGAAAGGTGAACACCTCTTCGCTTTTCTCACTAATAAACGTTTCCACGGTAGCAAGGAAATCCATCTCTTCCTCTAACCGTTCCTCCGTCGTATCTATGATATTTCCGAAAAAGGGATTGGAGAAGCAGGTAAGTTCCTCTTCGTGGGCCTGGGCGGCGTCTTTGACGGTACCAACGTATCTTCCGTATTGTTCCCGATCAAGGGCCTCGCTGAGAAGGGTAACAGCTGCCTTCTCGGAGAAGGCCCGCACGCCTCCTCCTAACTCCCAAGACCCCTGGTTTCGGTTGAAACGACCGCCTGATAGCCCCTCGTAGGTTTCCTCAATAAAGGTGTTTACCCTCTGTACATATTGTTCCTGGCTGGTAAAAAAGGCAACATCTGTAAACCAGTAGGTATAGGGATCGATCTTTTCCGTACTGCCCCAGTTATAATTAATACTGACAAAACTACCTTCTTCAGCTACTAGAGTAAGTGTTCCACTATCAACATGAAAGGAATCCTTCATACCCAAAGTAAGATAGGAAAACCCGTCTTTCCCTTCCAGTAGATACACTGGGATTTCCCCTCTTTGGGTAACTTGAACATCCGCTGCAACTGTAACCGGCAGTACAACCTTTGAACCAGCAGGAAGTTCCTCGGGAAAATGTACTTCACACTTCAGAGATTGTTCTTCCTCTCTATAAAACAAAAGAGAAATATTCTTCGAAAAAACTACCCTTAATTCTCCTTCACTCTCTCCTTCCTCAAAGCCCCTTAGGGCAAGCTGCTCCTCCTTCTGCCCTTCACCTCGGACAAGGCGTGCCGGCGTCTCCTGGGTAACAGAAAACTGCAGATGCCCGAATCGAAGCTCAAGTTGTGAAAGGTCCTTAGCACGGTCCGTCCCCCCCGCCGGTAAAGTCCCTTCCACCTGGATTCCGGAAATAACCTCGGTAAAATTTCGTTCTCCGTTAAAATGGAGATACAAGAGAGAAGCAATAATAAGGACATATAGAAACGGTATAAGAAAAAACTTTTTTCCAACTTTTGTGTGCATATTTTCCGTATTGTAATCTCGCCGCGGGAAAAATGCAACCGCGCCAAGCGAGGGACCCCGCCTGGACCTTGACAAGTCGGGACCTTGACACCTGGACCACACGGGAGTTGTGAAAATCTTCCAAGATCGTTATAGTGATACCCCATGATACAGAAGACCTGCAATAGACAGAGCACCTATTTGTTTCTTATAACCGTGTTCGTGTTTCTTTTACCCCTCAGCGTGTTCTTTCTAGGGGGATGCGCCGGCACCCCTGTTCCAGAAAAGGAAACAGAGGAAGAGGAGGTCCCGAGTAAAGAGAAGTCAAAAGAGATAGAGGAAGAAGAAGGTCCTACTCTTTATGAACAAATCGCGGTTTATATTGAGGACGGAGAAATAGATAAAGCATTAATGCTGCTACGGGAGAAAGACAATCCCACTTTAAGGGAAGAGGAGGATTTTGTGCTGCTCTACGGCTCCCTCCTCTTCATAACCGGAGAATATTCTGAGGCCCGTTCCGTATTGGAGGAGGCCAAGAAACGCTTCTTTGACAACACTGAGGTACTCTACACTCTTTCTCTCTTGGAAGGAATAACGGGTAACCGGGAGAAGGAACGGAAACTCTTAGAAGAGATAATCTCCTTCAACCCTGAACATGATCTTGCCAGGACCTCTTTGGGTTTGATCTATCTTGAGGAACGTAAATTCACTCGAGCACAAAAAGAGTTTGAAACTCTTTTAAAGAGGGACCCGAACGACATAAAAGCCCGCCGCGGTCTGGGGAAGACCCTCCTCCATCGGAAGATGTACAAGCAAGCAGTGAAGGAGTTCACTAAAGTCCTCGAGGCGGAACCGGAGAGCCCCATGATCTATTCCGACAGGAGCCGGGCATATCTGGGACTAGAAGATTTCGCTTCCGCTGAAAAGGACCTGGACCGGGCCATAGAGTTTGCCCCCGACAACTTTTGGCATTATCTGGATAGAGGAAAAGTCCGGCTTTATAGGGGTAAAGAAGATTTTGCCCTAAAAGATTTTAATAAGGCCATCGAACTGGACCCGTCTAATTTCTTTCCCTACGCCTACCGGGGAGAGATATACTTCTACCAAGGGAACCATAAACAAGCACTAGAGGATTTTAGAAAAGTACTATCGGCGCGTAAAGACTTTACCCCCGCCTTCCCGCCTATGGGTGCCCTAAGGTACATGAAGCAGCAATGGGCAGCGGCTGCTTCCTATTTTAAACGCGCCTACGAAAACAACAAGCAGGATGAAACCCTTGCCCTTCTAGCGGCCCTCTCCTATGTAAAAGGAGAAAAAGAGGACCAAGCGGAGAAAATCCTTTCCTCGATCCACTCTACCGCAAAGAAGGACAGTGCCCTCTACTACATGTCCCGTTACATTTTGGACAAGCGATTCGAGACGAGGGCGATTGAAGCGGTAAAGAAAGAAGAGAGCTCCCTTCTTAAGCACCGGTTTATGTATATCCTCGGGGCCATTTCAGCGCATAACGATAAGAAAAGGGTAGCAAGGGCCTACTTTATGGAAGTAATGGAAAACATTCAAAAACAATCGGTGGAGTACGTGTTGGCAAAACACGAACTGGAACAACTGAATCTTTCCCAATAGTGTATAATGGCAATACCAGAACATGTGAAGGAGAAAAAACGTGAAGGTCCATGAAACAGAGACCACTACCCGAATTCAGCTTAAAGACAAAGAGGTTATCCTCCTCGGTACCGCCCATATTTCTAAAGAGAGTACTCGGGAAGTACGGGAAATTATGGAGAGTGAAGCACCGGACCTGGTCTGTGTGGAGATCGATGCCTCTCGATATGCCTCTATGACTGAAAAAAAAGATTGGTCCTCCCTCAATATTACCGAAGTAATAAAACAGAAAAAGGGATTCCTCCTTTTGGCAAACCTGGTCCTCTCCTCTTTCCAGCGAAGGATGGGTTCGGAGTTGGGCATTAAGCCCGGAGAGGAAATGATGGAAGCGGTGAATGTGGCCCAGGAGTTAGATATTCCTTACATCTTTGCCGATCGAGAAGTCCAAGTGACTCTCCGACGAGCATGGGCCGCTTCGAATTTTTGGAACAAGAACAAGCTTTTCGCTGTTCTTATCAGTTCCATCTTCAGTCGGGAAAAACTAACCGAGGAGGAAATTGAAAAGCTGAAAAAGAAAAGCGCCCTGGAAGACATGATGGATGAACTCGCCTCCTTCATGCCTTCGGTAAAGGAGGTGCTTATAGACGAAAGGGACCAGTTTCTTGCCACAAAGATCTATAAGTCCCAGGGGGAAAAAGTGCTCGCGGTGATCGGCGCCGGCCACGGGCCGGGAATTACCCGATGGCTCAAAGAGTTGGATGAAGGAACGATACAGAGCGACCTTTCCACTATCAGCTCCGTGCCTCCTCCTTCGAAAATCACGAAATTTTTGCCCTGGCTTGTCCCGGCTATCGTAGTCGGTATTATTATAACTGGGTTTATTACATCCGGATGGGAGGTGACCCTCTCCATGCTCGGTCTTTGGGTCTTGGCAAACGGGTCCCTCTCCGCTCTGGGCTGCCTCATTGCCTTGGCTCATCCGGTAACTATCGTCGTCTCCTTTTTGGCCGCTCCTATCACCTCAATGAACCCTACCATAGGTGTGGGGATTGTCTCCGGCCTTTTGGAAGCGGTACTGAGGAAGCCGCGAGTAACCGACTTCGAAACCCTCCACGACGACATTGTGAGTATCCGGGGCTTCTACCGAAATCGGTTTACCCACGTTCTGTTGGTTTTTTTCTTCTCCACTATAGGAAGCGCGATCGGGACCTTCATAGGAATCCCCTTTCTCTCCTCACTTCTGTTTTGAAGAAAAGACCGCCTGGACCGCCTCCTTCACCGTTTTTACCAGTTCCCACTCCGGCTTCTTTCTAACCTCCCCGGATTCGTAGGGACCGAGAAACCGGGTAAACCCCATCTCCGCCGCGGCTTTCATCCTCCGCCTGAGATGACCGGTAGGACGGATCTCTCCGGCTAAACTTATCTCCCCCGCCATAATGGTCCCCCGAGGCACGGAAATATCCGTCCTGGCCGAGTAGAGGGCCACCGCCAGAGGAAGTTCTATCCCCACCTCGGAGACCCGAATTCCCCCGGCAACATTTACATAGATATCCTGAGAGGCAAAGGAAAGCCCAATCTGCTTTTCCAGCACCGCGGCAATCCTTAAGACCCTTCCCGGATCAATCCGGTCGGAAAAAACCCGGGAGTAATTCCCCTTGGCGGGTACCATTAGGGCCTGGAGTTCCACCAGCAGGATCCGGGTGCCTTCGTACACTGGCACCGCAACCGTACCTGCCGGATAAGCTCCCTCCCGGGGAACAGTGAAAATTGAGGCGGGATCGCTTACCTCCATAAGACCCCGCTCCTTCATAAGAAAGAGACCGATCTCATCCACCGCTCCAAACCTGTTTTTGGCGGCCCTTAGCACCCTAACTCCCGAATCACCATGGTCGAAATAGAGGACCGTATCCACCATGTGTTCAATAGTCTTGGGCCCCGCTATGGCCCCCTCTTTTGTAACATGGGCAGCCAAAAAGACCGCGGCCCTCCGCTCCTTTCCCCACTGGAGGATCTCCAAGCTTGAGTACTTTATCTGATTGACCGTTCCGGGGACGGCCCCGAGCTCCTCCGAGAGAATGGTCTGAATGGAATCCACACAGATAAGAACAGGTTTTATCCGCTCCATCACCGACAGGATGCGGTTTACCTCCGTCTCACAGCAAATCTCTATACGCTCCGAATCGATTGTTAATCTTTGGGCCCGCATCTTTATCTGCTCCGCAGATTCTTCGCCGGAGACGTAGAGAACCCGGCCGGGTCCCTTCATGCTTCCCGCAATCTGAAGAAGGAGGGTAGATTTTCCGATACCGGGCTCCCCGCCAAGAAGAATAGAAGAACCCTTAATAATTCCCCCGCCTAAAACCCGGTCCACCTCATTGAGTCCTGTTTTAATTCTCAGCTCCTCCCGCTCCTCAATGGAGGAGAGGGGCACCGATCGAGGGGGCTTTCCCCTGCTGCTTCCATCCCTCCCTGCCCTGCTGCTGCCCCCGCTGTTTTTTGCAGTGAGAGGGCGCTCTAAAAAGCTGTTCCACTCACCGCATTCGGGACACCGCCCGGCCCATTTCGGCTCTTCATGCCCGCATTTGGTACATTCAAACACAGTTTTTTTCTTTGCCATAGACTATACCCGCCAACAATACATACTAGATATCATCTATGAGAACACCCTTTTGTACAAGGTTGATTTCATTACCGAAAAAAAGTTTATTTTTCTAACTTGAGGCTCTTTCAAAATTAGTTAATTTTGAAAGTGGCTGACTTAATTGTAACAATTGGGGAAAGAGATACACAGAACATCACATATAGCAATCTTGACTTTCCTTCCTCTCGGCTTTATGGTAGCAGATATGGCAACAACAAGCGAACATCGGCTCGCGGCTATCCTCTTCACCGACATCTGCGGATTCAGCCGAATGATGGAAAAGAACGAGAAGGCCACTCTGGAAATGATGGAATTCCACAGCACTCTCGTCCGTGAAAAGGTGAAGGAATACAATGGGGAAATCATAAAAACTATCGGCGACGCCTTTATGATTTCTTTTAACAACGCTTTCAGCGCCGTTCGCTGCGGCCTTCAAGTCCAGCATGACATGGCCTCCTTCAATTCCACCAATCAGGGGGAGTATCTCATCCTTAGAATGGGCATCCACCTGGGAGATATCTATTTTTTTGAGGATGACGCACTAGGGGAGGGAATCAATATCGCCGCCAGATTACAGGCACTGGCCAAACCGGGGCGAATCTGTATTTCCAGAGAAGTATACCATCAAGTTGCCAACAAGCTGGAGGTGAAAGTAGTTTCCCTAGGCGAGGTGGAACTAAAAAACATTACCCGGGACATCTTCGCGTACGAGATCATTACCGAAAGCTCCATGGACTACGAACGTCGCCACAAAAAAGACATTACAGATTCGGACAGACCTCAGGATGATTTTCGAGACTGGAGGAACGATGCATCGAATTCCGGGGCTGAGAAAAAAGATACCGGAACACAGGACCCTAACAGAGAGTTCGTTCAACGTCAGACAGAGGAAGAGCCTGTTACCTTTGAAGAAATAAAAGACTTTGTCGTCTCCCAGATTAAACAGGCCGGAAGAAGGGTCAAAGAGGAGAATGTCCGAAACATGGTGCACCAGCGGGCAGAGGGCCAAGAAGATTCTTTCCTCCGGGAATTGGAGGAGAAAGGCTATCTGGCTAAAGTCCGGGATGAAGGCGGGAAGGTGCAGTACGGAGTGGCGGAATCGGGAAAGGTCCATCAATCCACCTGGCAGTACCGCCCCGAAGGGGACCCCTATCGCCCCTACGAAGAATACAGAAAAAAAGTACTAAAGCAGGCGGAAAAGGAGAAAAGCGAATTTCGGGGACATATCTTTGCCTATCTTGGAGTAAACCTCTTTCTCTTTTTTGTCTACCTAATGACCGGAGCGGGGTTCCCCTGGTTTCTCTTTCCCTTAGGTGGATGGGGCATCGGCATTGTTTCCCATGCCGCCGGCCTCTCCCAGAAGATTCGGCATAAGGAGGAGATTGAGCGTTATCCGGAACTAGATCCTTTTCAAACCGAACTTATAAAGAAGATCCATAAGAGCAGAGAGGGTTTTATTGGGCATTTAATCTCGAACATTGGGGTAGCTGCCTTCCTGTTCATGATTAATATGATTACCTCGCCGGGCTTTCCCTGGTTTCTCTTCCCCACCGTGGGAATGGGTATCGGTGTTTTTTTCCACTGGATCAGCTTTACCTCCAAGATAAGAAAATGTAAAAAGGAATTAAAACGACAGATAGCAGCGTCACCTCTGAAAAGACGAAAGAGTGCCGGCGATACCTCCATGTCAAGGGGCGGGTCCGGGGATACATACAACACCCTGGTAACCCAGGCGGAAGAGTTGCGGGATTCCATAAAAAAACAAATAGATTCCCTGGGTAAGACCCGGTCTCCCCTGGGGGAGGATATGCTTCCCCTTTTGGATACCTACATCGATCAAATCCGGGAACTCTCCATCCGAAGCAGAGAACTAGAGGAAATTATTTCCGGAATTCCAAAAAAGGAACTGCAGCAGGACCTGGTGGGACTGCAGGAGAAGTACGAGCAAGCCGATACGGAGTATATGAAAAAGGAGTATCGCCGCTCCATAGAGGAGATCGAACATCAAACGGCCTCTTTTAAGGAACTGGAAAATCAGAAGGAGGTTATCCGGCTTAGGCTCATCTCCTCGGTAAACTCTTTAAAACAGATGAAGATTGATCTGGCGAGAATGAAAAACGCCGGGATCTCCGGTGATTCTCCCTCAGTAAAACTACTGAAGGAGAAGACCAAAGACCTCTCTCACTATCTAGAGGACATCGAAACCAGTTACAGAGAACTCGAAGAAGACACCGGCGAAGCCGAGGAGGAGCGGTCCTGAGCAGTATTTCTGAGGACTTCGGCCGGGAACACAGTTCTCTGACCTAGACCCAATACAGACCCACCTTTACAGACCCACCTTTTATCCAATCTATTCAGCTTTCTCCGTTCTCATCTCCGTTGATCGTCCGCACCATGGTGACTCCCTCAATCTGCTTTAGAGATTCCGTAACATCCTTACCGACTGTAGTGGAGGGATCTACATCAATAATATTAAAGGCAAAGTTACCGCAGTTCCGATTCATCATATCTGAAATATTGACTCCCGCCTTCGCCAGAACCCCGGTAATCTGCCCTACCATGTTTGGTATATTTCTGTTGGCAACAAGAATTCGGGTGCCCTCGACGATCTCCATACTGCAGTCCGGAAAGTTCACCGAATTACGAATAGTGCCCAATTCCAGGTAGTCCATTAACTGCTCAACCGCCATAACGGCACAATTCTCCTCCGCTTCCGCTGTGGAAGCACCTAGATGCGGTATGGCAACCACTTCTTCCATTCCAAGGATTTCCTTGTCGGGGAAGTCCGTTACATACCCCGCCACTTTGCCTGCCTTGATTGCCTCTTTTAAGGCCTCATGGTCTACCAAACCACCCCGGGCAAAATTAAGAATAGTGGTGTCCGGTTTCATAAGGGTGAATTTGTCGCTATTTAGAAACTGCTTTGTCTTATCATTTAGCGGTACATGGATAGAAATGTAGTCTGAATCTCCAATAAGGGCATCTAAGCTGACGGCCTTTCTGATGTTCCGAGAAAGCCCCCAGGCGGAATCAACGGAGATAAAGGGATCGAACCCCCAGACTTCCATTCCAAGGTCAGAGGCGGCGTTAGCCACCATTACTCCGATAGCACCAAGGCCGATGACCCCAAGTTTCTTCCCGGCAATCTCTCTACCGGCAAAGTTGGATTTCCCCTTTTCAATAAGCTTCGGGACTTCATCTCCCTTTTCTGCTAAGGTTTTTGCCCAGGCAATTCCTTGAGGTATGTTTCTAGAAACCAACAGAAGCCCCGCGATAACCAGCTCCTTAACGGAGTTCGCGTTCGCCCCCGGGGTATTAAAAACCACAATTCCCCTCTCCGTACATTGTTCCACGGGAATATTATTTACCCCCGCTCCAGCTCGCGCAATTGCCTTAAGATTAGGGGGGAACTCCATATCATGGAGTTTATAACTTCTTAAGAGAATTGCATCCGGGTTGGTAAACTCTGAGGCTATCTCATACTTATCGTGGGTCAAGAGATCTAGTCCTCGGGTTGATATTTTGTTGTAGGTTTGTATTCTGAACATTCTCCGCTCCTAGAGAGATTTCTCAAATTCCGCCATAAAATCCCTGAGGGCTTTTACCCCCTCCAAAGGCATGGCATTGTATATGCTCGCCCGCATTCCTCCGACGGACCGGTGGCCCTTAAGGTTCACCAATCCTCTCTTTCCTGCCTCCTCAATAAATCCGGCGTTTAGTTCATCCGAAGAGAGAAGGAAGGGGACATTCATAAGAGACCGGTCCTCCCTCCTCACCGTACCCTTAAAAGCCGTGGAATCATCCAGAAAATCGTAGAGGATTCCCGCCTTCTCGTGGTTTCGTCGTTCAATCTCTTCCAATCCTCCCTGTTCTTCAATCCATTCAAGGACCAACTTTACCATGTAGATCCCATAACAAGGCGGGGTGTTGTAGAGAGACTTCCCCTTTACATGGGTCTCATAGCGGAGCATTGTGGGTGTACTGTCTGTATGCTTCCCCACCAGGTCCTCCCGTATAATTACCAGGGTCGTTCCCGCGGGACCAAGGTTCTTCTGCGCCCCGGCGTAGATACATCCGAAGGCAGAGACATCTATTCTCTCGGAAAGAATGTTTGAACTCATGTCCGCTACCAGCGGGACCTCTCTCGTGCGGGGGAAGGAGGTAAATCTGGTACCGTAGATGGTATTATTGGTGGTAATGTGGAGATAGTCCGAATCCGGGGAAGGCAAAGGAATTTCCGGAATGTAGCTATAGTTCTTGTCCTTTGAAGATGCAACAACCCGGACCGTCCCGTACTTCTCTCCTTCCTGTATTGCCTTGACGGACCAGCGACCGGTATCTACATAATCGGCCTTTCCGTTTCGCCAAAAGAGGTTAAGAGGCACCATGGCGAATTGGGTGGACGCCCCCCCCTGTAAGAAGAGTACCGCGTAATTCTCCGGTACACCCAGGAGGGACCGGACCAGGTCCTCCGTTTTTTCCACTATCTCCTGAAAGGGTTTAGAACGGTGGCTCATCTCCATAACGGACATGCCTGTTCCCCTATAGTTGACCATTTCCTCGGCCGCTTTTTTAAGAACACTCTCGGGAAGGGTCGAGGGCCCTGCTGAAAAATTATATACTCTGTCCATTGGTTACTCCTTGCTGTTACTGGTTTTTCTTTATGTATTAGGTTTTTCCGGCGGAATTACCCTTAGGTTAAGCTCCTTAAGCTGTTCCGGGTCTACTTCCGAGGGACTCTCCTCCATTGAGGAAGCCCCCATCGTATTCTTGGGAAAGGGAATAACATCTCTAATGGTTTTCCGCCCTGCCATAATCATTACTAGGCGGTCTAACCCCGGGGCGATTCCCCCATGGGGCGGCGCCCCGTAGGTAAATGCCTTTAAGAGAAAACCAAACCTCCTCTCCGCCTCCTCTTCACTGAATCCGAGAACGGAGAAGATCCGCTTCTGCAAGCGAGGATCGTGGATCCTTATGGACCCGGAGGCAAGTTCGTTTCCGTTACAGACAAGATCGTACACGTCTCCTTTCACTGCACCGGGGTCTTTTTCCAGAAGAGGAATATGATCTTCCTTCGGCATGGTAAACATATGATGAGCAGGGTCCCATTTCCCTTCATCACTGTTCCACTCAAAGAGGGGAAAATCCACGATCCAGGTGAACACAAACCTGCCCAGGTCCTTAAGTTCCAGATTTTCTCCAATTCGGTCCCTCACTGCTCCCAAGGCAGTACAGGCTATCATCCACACCGGATCGCCTACAAGAAGGACCAGGTCCCCTTCAGAAGCAGTAAGCCCAAAGATGATTTCTTCGGCGGCCCCGTTGTAAAACTTACCGATCCCCCCTTCCAACCCTTGGGATGTTACCTTCATCCAGGCCAGCCCCTTCGCCCCGTAGATCTTTGCGGTTTCCTCCAGCTCATCGATCTGCTTCCTCGAGTAGTCGCCGCAGCCCGGGGCCACTAGGGCTTTAATGCTCCCGCCCGATTCGAGAAGGGAGGAAAACACCTTAAAATCGCCTTTTTCGACATAAGGGGCAAAATCTACAAAGGGGATGTCAAAACGGAGATCCGGTTTGTCTGATCCGTAAGTGTCCATGGCTTCCTGATAGGTAAGTCTCGGAAAGGGAGTGGAGAGAGGGTAGTCCAAGGTCTCTTTGAATATGTGAGCGAAGAGGCCCTCCATGAGGGAAAAGATGTCCTCCTGGGAAACAAAACTCATCTCCACGTCTATCTGGGTAAACTCCAGCTGCCGGTCTCCCCGGGCATCCTCGTCCCGGTAACAGCGGGCAATCTGAAAGTATTTGTCCATTCCGCTTACCATAAGAATCTGCTTGTAGAGCTGTGGGGATTGGGGAAGGGCGAAGAACTTCCCCGGATTAAGCCTTGCGGGAACAAGAAAGTCCCTGGCCCCTTCCGGTGTGGAACGTATCAGCGTGGGGGTCTCTATCTCATAGAACCCTTCCTTTACCAGATATTCTCGAACGGCAAAGGTCACCTGATGGCGGATTTTAATGAACCGCTGCATGGAAAAGGAACGGAGATCGAGGTAACGATAGGTGAGCCGGAGATCTTCCCGGGCGTCACTTTCCTCGTCAATCATAAAGGGAAGGACTTCGCACTCGGAGAGGACAACCAGCTCCTTTGCTGCCACCTCTATTTCACCGGTTTTCATTTCAGGGTTGATCATAGAATCCGGTCTCGATCGCACAACACCCCTAACGGCAATACAGTACTCATTATGAAGACCTGCAGCTTTCTCCTTAAGACCGGCCGGTGCGTCATCGTCCACCACGACCTGGGTAAGACCGTAGCGGTCTCGCAGATTGATAAAATGAATGCCTCCATGGTCCCTGCTCCGATGTACCCACCCGTTGAGCACTACCTCTTTTCCCTCGTCCCGGGCGGTGCATTCCCCGCAGGTAACGTTCCTCTTCATGTATTCCATAGTGATTGACTGTACCACTTGCATGCCGAAAATATCAAGCAGTGCCGGCATTTCTCTTGTTTCTTGTTCTGCATTCGGTACACCCTAAGACATGGACCTGGATTTTCTCAGGTTTTTTAAACATCCGGGCGATACAATACCCCTCCCGGGGAATGGTCTGCTTACACACCGGACAGCGCCTGGGATACTCCTTTGAATGGGGATAACAGTAGGGACAGCCGAATATGTGGGTGAGCTGGTCCGGCTTTCCGGGAAAGACGGCGGATTTCACCCGTTCCCCTTCGGATAAAGCGGTCCCGCAGAGGGGGCAGGTGCGGAACAGCTTCTTCGGTCCCGCGGCGGGCTTTTTTTCAGAAGAGGAGACCGCGGAAATCACATAGAGAAGTCCCGCGATAACAACAGTACTAACAATCAAAACAAGCAGGTAATCCACCGTATGTTTTCCTTTAAAAGGCAAGTGTGGTAGTATCCATTCTATGGGAATACTCTACATGGTTGCAACACCAATCGGCAATCTGGAAGATATCACTCTTCGGGCCCTTAGGGTCCTTAAAGAAGTGGACTACATTGCCTGTGAGGACACCAGGCATTCCAGGAAGCTTCTCACCCACTTTGGAATTTCAAAACCACTGATTAGCTGTTATGCCGGAAAAGAGGAGATCTCCTCCGGGAAGATACTAGAGATCCTAAGGTCCGGTGACGCTGTGGCCTACCTAAGCGACGCAGGCACCCCGGGGATAAGCGATCCGGGTGCAGTACTATCCGCGAAGGCGGCGGAAGCGGGCTTTCAGGTAACTCCTCTGCCGGGTGCTTCAGCGGTAACAGCACTTTTAAGCTCCGGCGGTGTAACTGGCCGTTCCTTTACGTTCGACGGGTTCCTCAGCCCCAAGGCGGGAAAGAGGCAACGCCGTTTAAAAGAGCTCCTTGATCGAAAGGAGAATTTCATCTTCTTTGAATCTCCCCATAGAATTGAAAAATGTTTAAAAGATCTCATTTCTTTAGCACCGGAACGCCCAATAATCGTAGGAAGGGAACTGACAAAGGTATATGAAGAAATAATTCGGGGAAAAGGAGAGAATGTGCTTGAATTTTTACAAGAAAATGATAAAATTCGGGGTGAGTTTGCAGTGTTGGTATCGGGGAGATAGCTTTTTCCTAGATATGGCTGAAGAAAGTGCTTAATGTTAAGCATGTCCTTGTCGATACTGATATTGAGAGGAAGGAATATGCCATGACAATAGATAGACTTGGACCGGTTGATCCCGCTTCTAAATTCAACAAAACGGAAAAGCCTAACCGGCCGGAAAAAAAAGAAAAGACCGACTCTATCAACGTCTCCGAAGAGGCCAAAAACTTAGGTGAGCTGTACAAAGCTTCGGAAAATGTAAAGCAATCTCCGGATATTCGTTACGATCGAGTAGAAGAGGTTAAAGAACGATTAAAAGACCCCAACTACCTCTCCGATAGGGTTTTAGAGGCTACCGCTGAAAAAATTATGGACGCGTTTGGTATTTAAACCAAACCATTCCAAATATGATACTAGTACCGTCCCCTCGGGGGCGGTTTTTTTATTTTCAGAGCCTTCCCTCATTGCCAGTCTTTTTCTTCGTAGTATACTATAGTCAGGGGTATATTACATGGACAGTTTATTACTTCACATTCCTAGCAAAGTCTTCTTCGGGGTGGGAAGCCTGCAGAAGATTGGTGATACGTTAGGCGACAACAGTAAACGGACCATTGTTATCACCGAGGGTATCCTGAGAAAAGAGGGCACCCTAGACCTATTGCTGACCGCTCTTAACAGAAAAGGGATAGATCCTGTTGTGTACGAGGAGGTGGAGGTCAACTCTACCTCCTCCGCTGCCGATCAGGCGGTGAAGTTAATCAGAGCGGGAAAGGTGGGTACTGTTATCGGCATGGGCGGGGTCCGGGCCCTCTCCATTGCCAAATGTTCCGCGGCCGTGGCACCGCGAAAGGCACCGATAGACGACTACCTCTCCGGCTTTCCCCTGGAGGACCTTGCGCCTGGTACATACATCCCCTATATCGAACTCCCAACTACATGTCGAAATCCATTTCTCCTCACTCAATCGGCCCTTATGATCGACGCGAGGAACCGGTCCCCGGTCCTCCTTAATACAAAATGCTTTCCCAAAACGGTATTAATTGATCCTTCCCTCTCCACATCCTTGACCGCCCAATACACCTTTACCACGCTCCTGGATACCTTCCTTCTGGCTCTGGAAGGGTTTCTCTCGCAGTCGAGCAGGTTCCTCTCGGATGTTTGTTTTCTAAGAAGCGCTACCATGGCTTTAGATCTCTGTCAGGGTCGCTGGAGAGACACGGAATCCCATTCCGCCAGGGAGGCCGCCTCCGAAGCAGGAACATTAGCTGCCCTCGGACTCTCTCTGGTCCCGCCCGGTATGGGCTCCTATCTCTCCCACAGCATCAGTGGAGCATGCGAAGTCCCCCAGTCCTCTGTTGCCTCGGTTCTGCTTCCCCACATTGCGGACTGGGCGGAGGACCAGGTTCCCCAGAGGTACAATCAGTTTTTAGAGTATCTTCTCTCTCATGCGCCCCTCTCCGAAGATACCAAGAATGAAATAAAAACCGACGGTTTAGGTGACCTTCTTCGAGAGTATATGTCCGGGGCTTCAGTCCCCGCGCGTCTTATAGACCTTACTATAAAACCGAAACAACTCACCGGAGTCATTCAGAACCTCTTTAATATGGACTGCCTCAAGGATATGCCTCGTGAAATCCGAAAAGAAGACATAGACCAACTGTTGGAGAAGGCGTTGTAAAGGGTGATAACACCGAAAAAACTAAAAACACTAAAAGAAGAAAGCCGATGGAAAAAAATAGCCTACCTTGCTCGGGACTGGAAAGGAATCTTGGAAGAAGGAGGAAAGCTTAACACACCTTACATTAAAGAGGTTATGGGCCTTCTTCCTGAAGAGGAATTCCCCCGGGAAATCAACTCATCTGTAAAACGAATAGTACATCGCCTTGGTATGACCCCGCCATCGCCCATTAATAGGGAAGAGCTTGTCAGGGCCCTCGACACTCTTTCTTGGAAACTTTTAGAACATATAGGGACAACCCCGGGCGATTGGGACCTCTTCCGTCCCGGAATTGGTCCCGCCTCAAAATGTGACGAGAAAACAGATGATAACCGGAACCAGGAGATTATCGTGTATCTGGAAGATATCCGCTCGCCTTTTAACGTAGGATCGATGTTTCGAATATGCGAAGCCTTTGGGGTAAAGGAAATCATCCTGTCTCCCAGTTCATCTTCTCCCCTGCATCACCGTGCCCGAAAGACCGCTATGGGATGTATCGACCGCGTTCCCTGGCGCACCGCCGAACCGGAGGAAGTCCCCGAAATTTATCCACTCCTGGCCCTGGAAACAGGAGGTGTTCCTCTGTCTTCGTATACCTTTCCGAGCGCGGGCATTGTGTTTGTAGGCTCGGAAGAACTCGGACTGAGAGCCAAAACAAGGAACAGGATACTCCGGCAGGGCACAGTGGTTTCCGTCCCTATGAGAGGAAAAAAAGGCTCCCTGAACGTAGGAGTTGCCCTGGGGATCTTCCTCTACCAGTGGAGCCTATTCAGTTAGTTTTTTACTTGAGCGCTCGGTCGAGCTCAGGCTGATTAAATCCAACAATAATCTTTCCGTTTACATCAATAACAGGTACACCCATTTGACCGGATTTCTTCACCATTTCGTCGGCCCTTTGCATATCCCTGGCAATATTGTATTCAGTAAAAGCAACACCCTTCTGCCGCAGGTAATCCTTTGCCTTATTACAGTATCCGCAAGTGGGAGTAGAGTACATAATTACTGCCATAGTTAATCTCTCCTTTACAATCAATATTTCAGTATATATGGAAAATAATATACTTTGAGGAGTTTGTCAACCCGGCAGCATACCACG
>CAYXSD010000006.1:0-39234 GCA_964466335.1 uncultured Spirochaetales bacterium | reverse complement strand
GGCAGCATACCACGGTGAAATAGATACAGATGAAAGAGGAACTGCTATAAGGGGAGCATTATAAGAGGGACCGTTACTAGCTTAGGAAATGTCCTTAGCCTCTTCGTTTTTCTCCTTCTCGAAAGCTTCGGAGAGTCGGTGGAGAATGTCGTTGAACTGCTCTTCCGTTTTGATCCTGAAGTTAAGAAGGACTTCCTTCTCCAGGAGATCGTAATCCATTATGCCCTCTTCAGCGTTTGACATAGCGTTTGCCAGGTAAACGGCAAAAACCACATCTCTGTTTTCCTCCGAAGCACTCAAGGGATCATGATGATATCGGATGGCCTCTACCAAGGGGTCGGGGAAATTCCACTTTTCAGCAATAAGGCCTCCGATTTCCGCGTGGTTCATCCCCGCTGAAATGTCCTCGAAGAACTGCTTGCTAATTTCTCTCTCATGGGTAAATTCTGCAATTTTATCCAGAAGGTCCGGATGAATATTTGAAAAGATGATCTTTCCCATATCGTGGAGGATCCCCCCTACATAGGCGTCATCCAAGATGTCGGTTTTCCGCATGTTCTTAGCCAAATTATAGGCGTAAAAGGCCGTTCTGTAGGAATGGCGCCAGAGGAATTGCTGGTTGTTAAGGATCTTTTGCGTACCGTAGGAGTAGAGCAGACTCTTCAAGCCCCTCAGACCCACCAGTTTCACCGCTTCTACAATATTGTCAACTCGTTTCGGCAACATAAATTGTGCGGAGTTCACAACCTTCAGAAGATCCGCCGTAAGGGAGGGGTCCATGCTGATCTGTCTTGCAATGTCGGTAATCTCACTGTCGGGGTCACTAATTAACTTTTGCAGAAAAACAATATTGTCCGGGAATTGGGGAAGCTGATTGATCTCTTTGACAATCTGCTTGGTAAGCATATCCAGGCTTTCCAGATGAAGTTCGGAGAAGGGGATGGTAATCTTTGCAACTGTTTCTCCCCCCACAGCATCTATATCGAAAGCCTCTTCGTCCAATCCCAGTTTTTTCAGCATCAGTATCAGGATTACCAAACCCAGACCGGCGCCCTCTGAATCATCCAGAACAGAAGAGAAGGCCTCTTCCATAGATTCGAATGCCCTGGCCCTGGCTATCCTATCGTAGACCCGCATCTGTTCCTTCCGAGATATTTCTACATTATTCTGAATTGAAATGGTAAGGGTCTTTTCCTTTGCCTGGAGTACAATCTTTACATAAAGACCGGCTTCTTTCTGTAATTTCAGATAGTGATCAATATTGTTAAGGGTCTCCTCTTTAAAGGATTGCATTCCCTTCTCGTATTCATCTTTATCTTCAATACTGAGGTCTTTTTCCTGAAAGTAGACCCGCTTGGTATTCGCCTTTTTAGCATTTACCGCTAATTCCCGCATACAGTAGGCCAGCTGGTCCTTTAGTTTTTCCTGACCGAATTCCTTCAGGTAGATTTCTAAAATCTGCTCCAAGTACACTTCAGTTTCATGGGGAAGCGTATAGGATTTAATTGCAAGCGGCCTGGAACTCTTCGCCGCGGCCCGGACTTGCTCAACATCAACTTTTGGGGGCATATGGTAACACCTTTTCTTTATCGCAAACTTATTAATATTCGCACACTTGTTAATCTAGTATAGTTGATGAAAAAAAACTGTCAAGACAACAATTGACAATAATTGATTTTTCTACGTATTTATATATTTCTTTCTCACACGTGTGAAAAAAATCTCCATTCTCATGTCTACTTCTTCCCCTTCTTTCGGTTGACTTATTAAAACGCGCCGGACATACTACCTGTAACACTTTTCATCGAGGACTATCTATGAGCACGTATCGGATCGAAGGCGGTTTCCCTATTAAAGGTAAGATTAAATCCAGCGGGAATAAAAACGCTGCTCTTCCCTGTATCGCGGCGACCCTTCTTACAGAGGAAAAGGTAACAATAAAAAATGTTCCGGAGATTGAGGATGTCCACGTCATGCTCTCTATTCTCGAGTACCTTGGGGCACAAGTGGAAAAAACAGCCCCCGGAGAGTATTCCATTACCACCCTGGATATAAAGGGCCCCAGCATCCCCGCGGAGGAGGCAAAAAGTATTCGGGCCTCCATTCTCCTCGCCGGTCCTCTTCTTGCGCGCTTAGGCAAGGTGGAACTTCCTCCCCCAGGGGGAGACGTAATCGGAAGACGGAGGCTTGACACCCATTTCATTGCCCTCTCCGGACTTGGCGCGAGGGTGGAAATCGATGGGATCTTCCGGCTTACTTCGAACAAACTGGTAGGGACAGAACTTTTCTTCGACGAAGCTTCGGTAACAGCCACAGAAAACGCGGTTATGGCGGCGGTCCTCGCCGAGGGGACAACAGTAATAAAAAATGCCGCCTCTGAGCCGCACGTGCAGGATCTCTGCGTTATGCTGAACTCCATGGGCGCTTCAATTAAGGGAATCGGTTCTAATATTCTTACTATTACCGGGGTCAAATCCCTTAGGGGAACGGAATTTACCATTAGCGCCGATGTAATTGAGGTCGGTTCCTTTATCGGATTAGCCGCGGTCACCCGTGGTGAGTTGGAAATAGAGGAGGCCTGCCCGGAACATCTGCCCATGATCAAGCTCGCCTTTGGGAAATTGGGGATCCATTGGGAGACCATGGGAAAAACTATTTTTGTCCCCGGCGGCCAGGAGTTGAAGGTAGTTCCGGATTTAGGCGGTATGATACCAAAGATAGACGACTCTCCCTGGCCAGGATTTCCCCCCGACCTTATAAGTATCATCCTGGTGGTGGCCACCCAAGTGGAAGGGACGGTCCTGGTCTACGAAAAGATGTTCGAATCGAGGATGTTTTTTGTGGACAAGCTCATCTCCATGGGCGCCAGGATCATCCTCTGTGATCCCCACCGAGCTGTTGTTAGCGGTCCCTGTCGGTTGAAGGGGTCGGATTTAGTGTCACCGGATATACGCGCTGGGATGGCCATGGTTATTGCCGCCCTCTCTGCCGAGGGGGAAAGTGAAATCCGCAATGTCTATCAGATTGAACGGGGTTACGAGAATATTACCGAAAAACTTGGCCGCCTGGGTGCGAGGATCAGAAAAACGGAGAACAACTGAAGCCCGCTCACGATTATATTTTCTCCTCTAAGTTGTCCCCTCTAGCTCCCTTTTAAGTACCTCATAGGAAACCTGGATCTTTTTGAAGCTCTCCTCCAGGGTCCGCTGCTGCGGCTCGGAGAGCCCCTTTGCTCCATCAGGATGAAACTGCACCGCCAGGGACCGGTAGGCCTTTTTCAGCTGTCTCATATCAATAGGAGGATTAAGACCGAAAATTCGGTAGGCGGTGAGGAACTCCAGCGGCAGAAATTCCTCCTCGAAGGCATTTCCATGAGGCACCGTTGGCGAAATTCGGAGTGAATTCGCCAGTTTCCGCAGGCCCTCCTTCCTCATCTCCCGATCTTCTCCTAAAAAATCCGAAGCCATGACATAGAGGAGGAGGATCTTCCCCGCCTCTCTCTTAGACTGGGCTTCCTCCACCTCCTCTTCAGCGTTTTCTATTAGGATTGTGGCTGCGTCGTTAAAGAGATTGTTTTTTCCCCTAGAGATATCCTCTAAGAGAGGTCCTAAAACACCTCTCTTATTTTTTGGTATTTCAAAAAGAGATGAAACAGCGTTTATTAAAAATGAATGAAAGGGAGGAGTGTTTTTTAGAGGTGACATGAGGGTATCCATTACCAGGGAGAGGGCAATGAGTGCTTTTACAAGGGGACCCTTATCTTTCTCTTTTCCCCAGGGCATTCTTCTTAAACGCCTAACTACCAGACGCCCATCGATAATTTCATCGACCATGTGTCCCGCCAAACCTCCGATAAGAGCCCCGGCCACACCAAATCCGGCGGCAGCTCCCAGGGCCGCTCCTATCGCCTTACCGTACCAGAGCATTCAGGGTTACCTTACCCGTAAAAAGAGAAATATATTGAGAAACACAAGGAAGAGGTGTATTAAAAGCACAGCGAGCAGCCCCATTCCCGCACCGGAGAGGAAAACCACCCCTCCCAAGAGAAGTTTTCCGCTGTAGAGGAAAAGATCGAACCCACGGTGGGCTATCCATGGAATAAAGACAATGGCAAGGACCCCCAGGCCAGGAATTGCCCCTGACACTAAAGTTCGAAATCGAATCCCCATCCAGAGGACAAAGAGGGCCAAGGTGAGGAAGGAAAAGGCCCGGAAAAGTCTGAAAACGAGCTCGATCTTCACCGCTTGGGTGTCGTATCCGAACTGCCCCCAGAGATCTAAGGCCTCTAAAAGATGCCCAACGGAGAGTCCAGCCAGGTCTTCAATCCTGTCGGAGAAGTAGAACATCTTTTCCGCTGTTAAGGGTACTTCTATGGGAGTTATATACTTTTGACTGTCCTCTTCATTCCGAGAGATAACCCTCGGTTCCGCCACTTTACTCGGATCTTCCCGGTGAATACCATTGAGAACGAGCTCAGTCCCAATAAACTTTCCGTAAGGGGCCTGGACCCGATACATAAGGTCCCCCGAATTAGTAAGACGAACGATTTCACAATCTTCGGCATAGTAGTTTTCCCGAAAGAATGCCACTTTTTTATAGTGGAAAATCCTTTTCCCGTCCTCCTCGGAAAGAAGAAAGGCAACCCCGGTAATTCCGGGAATGGAGGGGAGATCTTTCACCTCATCCAGGAAGTAAGCGGTCCGCCGGACTGCCCTTTCCGCCTTACCGTAGAATTCCTCAATATCCGGGTCCTTAGGATACTGTGTCTTTAGATCCTTAAAGAGATAGTAGGCAGCTACAGGGTTGGAGGGAGACTCCTCCGGTTTTAGGTACTCCGCTCCCTCTTCCTTCTTTCGAAAGAGTAAGGCCTCCTCCTGTTCCTCCTTCGTTAACCCCGTTTCTCCGAGGGCCCTTTGCGCGTATTCCAATGTCTTTTGTGCCTGACTGTTATTCGTATCCAGTTCCAATGCAAGAGATGCATAGTACCGGGCGGACACATAATCCCCCTCTTTAAAGAACCTCTGGGCCTTCTCGGCAAAATCCGAGGAGGACTGCTCCCTTAAGAAGAGAATGCTTTTTTCTCCAGGGTCCTCCTCCATATTCTCCTCCTGCTCTTTTTCCATCTCCTTTTGTTTCTTATTCGTGTCTTTAATTGCCTGATTCAGGGTCCTCTCCAGACTGAGATTTCCACTTGGATCGAGGAGTGTATACAGTCTTCCGTACTCCCTAACCTGAGAATAATCCCCTCTTTTCAAGGCCCGTTCAGCCGCCTCCTCCAAGCCATAGGCAGTTTGACTCTTCGCCTCTATTATTGCTACCTGCCGATGAAAAAAAGGTCCCCCTAATTCGGTAATCAGAATGTGAAAGAGCGCGAAGACCAAGACTACTATGAAAGAGGTTACCTGATAGTCTCTTTTACCCTCGCCTTCTACAAAGATGGAACCTCGGAGGAGCCGATAGAAGAGTCCAAAGGCCACCAATAGAGCAGCACAGTGAAGGGGAAACAAAAAAGATATCCATGAAGAAACACTCCGGTTCCAAACCCAGGCAAAATAAAGGTGGGAAAGGACCTTCTCTGAGGGAAAGGATAAGAGATGGTAGAGATAAAACCCTGCCAATCCCAAAAAATACATGAGAGCAATAACACCAATGAGGACCCTTATCGTCCTGTCCTTATTTTGCTTTGCCAAGCACCCTATCTCCCACAAAAAGTATATCCAATAGCAACAGTACAAAGGCCGTAGTAAACAGTAACAGTTCCACTCCCCTGACTGAGGGAGGAAAACCCTCCAAGGGAAGGAGATCGTTTACCAGAGAACTGGAGAATATCCGATAGAGAAGAAAGAAAACCCTGAACATTATGAGAAGGAAAACAATATTGGCCAAGGGCCAGATAGTAATCCTTGCAAAGAGAGAGAGGGAGAGGAAGAAAAAGGTAATAAGGAAAACGAGAAGGAGATAGTGTCCGAATCCGCTCTCTTCCACAGAGGACAGGTCCCTCAAAAACAGGAGAAAGTCCGCTCCCAATCCTTTCAATCCTTTCAATCCTTTCACAGAGCTGGGAAACGTATACAATCGACGCATATCAGCCCTGCCGGAACGTAAAAAGAGCCTCTCTTCTCTGTCATCCCCCAGAAGCAGAAACCCATCTACATCAGTTTGAATTTCCGGGTCCTTAGAAAACCAGGTCTTAGGAAAATTTTGTTCTCTTTGGGGTCCTCTGTCCCTCCCGTTAAGAACCACCACCTGCTCCGGTCCCTCCACTATTTCACCCCTTTCTCCCGGAACAAAGACCTTCCCGTAGGCCCTGCGGTCTACCCAGTCCACCAAAAACACCGGATTTCCCGAACGCGAAGACATATCCTCGGTATCCGGCCATGACACAGTCCCCGTTTTTTCACTAATTCTGCTTATTCCCGAAAAACCAAACAGAAAAATGAGAAAAGCCAAAGCAAACAGGAGAATCCATGACAAAAACCAGGGAGCAGTTCCTGCAGACCTGTCGGGTCTTCCCGGCAAAAAGAAAAAGGTAAAGAGAATTCCCATAAAAAGCGCGAGGGGAAACATCATGCCTAACGACCGCGCTATCCCGGCAACCTCAGGGGGCCGGAAGAGGATCAATTCATACACTTCCCGACAGAGGGTGAGCACAACGCTTAGGAAAAGGGTAGTGAGTAAAAACCGAAGAGCGAGGGATAATGACGCTTTCACTTCGAAAAAACTCTATCACGGGCTATCAACTATTGCAACTCCTTATACCATGAGTAAGGGAGAAGGTACATATGGTATCAATAGAATTACCGACAATTAAATCACAAGTTATCCACAAGTTTGTTGCATAATTATGATGCAAGTAAGTAGAGAATTTAGAGAAAATGTTCGGCAAAATAATTTTAATACTATCTTAACACTAACCTATTCTTTTAATTCTTTATAGAGCAACGACTTACAGATATTCACTACACATAAGTGGGGTTGTTTGGAAAAAAATCTGTCTACTTTTTTCGAATTCAGTCCCCCTGGCCCCCTTGACTATTATTTATCCACAAGTTATGAACAAGACCATTTCAGTCGATACCCCCGTCCCCGCACGGAGACGATGGAAGGGACTTCTCCATCGCACCCTAAGGCCCTGAAATACTTCCGCAGCCTGGAGATATACACATCCACCGATCGGCTTCCGGGAAGCGGTTTTTCCCGAATGGCATACTCAAAGGCATTCTTCGGTACAAGGTCTCCACGGAAGCGGAGAAGTAACTCCAGCACCCTCCACTCCTGCCATGAGAGGTCAATCTTTTCCTTTGTGTTCCTTGCTTTCTTCTCCTTTTGTATCGTTTCCAAATGATAGGGAGTTATCCGTATATTTGAAAATGTATATGACGGTGGTCCGGGGAACACTGTATGCGAAATTCTAAGATTTGCTTCTTCCAAGGTAAACGGGGGTTTTATGTAATCTTTACATCCCATCAAGAATGCCGATTCCATGTACACCTGAGCACCATAGCCGACTACCGGTACCCGGGAAGAAAAAACCTGAGCATACTCCCCCGCTGAAATGGGAAAGGGAATGAGAAAGGCGGCTATTTCCCGGGGGGGAAGAGGGTTTTTTGTAAACCGGAAAAACACTCCCTCTGTTGCATGTTCTTCCGCTACGAGTGCTTCCTTTAGCAGAGGGTCTTTTACAACACAGTTAACCCGTTGAGCACAAACCTGCAACGATTACTCGATGCCTTCCTTTTTCTTGAACTCCTCCAGAAGGAAGTCCGCAGATGAATCAGAACCTTCAAGGGCCGCGAACTGCTGCTCCAGGTCGCCAGAGGAGTTCATGTCCTCCAACTCCTGTGTAGCATCCGCTTCAGCTTCAATCTGATCGACCTTTGCTGCCATCCGATCAAAGGCCTCAAAGGCGGAAGACCCCGACATTCCGCCGATGGTCTGTTGGATCTTCTTTTGCGCCTCCGCTCGTTTCGCCCTGGCAACAAGGAGGTTCTTCTTTCGCTGGGCCTCCTCTATCTTCTGTTGGAGCTGGCGCAGGGCATCTTTTAACTTCTCTACTGATTCGTGCTGGGCATTCCACTGCTCCTGATACTGAGCGCTTAACTTGTCGTACTCTTGCTTCCGCATTAGTGCCTGCTTTGCCAGGTCGTCTTTTCCGGCCTTTAGAGCCAATCGCGCCTTATTCTCCCAGTCGGAGGCTTGGGCAAATTGCTGATTCATCTGACGTTCCAGTTTCTTTTCGTCCGCTATGGCTGCCGCTACATTTTTCTTTGACTCAAAGAGCTGCTCGTTCATATCAACAATAAGCTGATTGAGCATTTTTTCCGGATTCTCAGCTTTACTAATCATATCGTTAAGGTTGGATTTTACTACCCGTCTAAATCTATCAAAAATTCCCATCTGGACCCTCCTGTTCCTAATTATCTCGATATTTCGAAAGTATGGGATAATGCTGTGCCAAAGCAAGTCCAATTGCATCCAAAGACGCCTGGAATTCCTCAAGGTCCATGGTCTGATATTCCAAGGTGTCCGTTAGCAGAACATCTTTGCCTTCCAGCGCGTAGGCCCCATGGAGAAGGTCCTCGGCATTGTAGATAAGAAGTTTTTCAAAGAACTCTTCCTTTTTCTTTGTCGGTACCGTCATCACTTTTACCCGGATAATAACCAGGGGGTCCTCCGCAATTACCACAACCTGCTCGAGACCCTTTTCATCATCGTTTATAAGCCATGAGTTGGCATCGATGTTTTGAAAGGTAAGTCCAAGCTTTATCATAAATCCTTCGAGTTTACCTGTATCCATCCCATAGTCCTCCTCTGAATATATTCCTGCTTTAAATCCGTACCCTCCCGCGGGAATACGGCGGGTAGTTTCGTATCATACTTTGTCTAGGGACACATAAGGAGTGTAACATGTTCCGTGCATCTTTTCCAGTGAGGCTCTTGTAAAACTGGTTAATTTTGAAATCGGCTGCAGTGAGATTTTCTTAAGAATACACGAGAAATTGCTGCTCAGCCGAGAAATACCTGTCCGGAATTGTCGATGGCAAGAATTGTTTTACATTCGGAACATCGAAATCGACCGGATTTCGTAGCCTTGAGCTTTTTAGAGCAGATAGGACATTTGAAAATCTTTGGAAAAACGTTGGTACTCCCCGTTTGTCCTCCCTTTACAAAGAAATCTACCGCTTCATCCAGATTATCTTTGATGTTGAAAAACTGGGAAAACCCAAGGAGTTGAAATACCTCGTACACCTTTGGCTGAATTTCCAGAAGCACCAAATCGCCGCCCCTCGGCTTTACCGCTTTCAAAAAAGCGGTGAAAGAACCAATTCCCGTACTGGATACATAATTCAAACCGCCGCAGTTAAAAATAAGACGAATAAAGTTTGACTCAATGGCTTTGGTTATCCGTTTTTGGAAAAAGTTTGAGTTATAGGTATCAATATATCCGGTAAGGTAGAGTACCAGGCAGCCTTCTACTTCATCTACCTTTTGTAGACGGATTTTTAAACTGTCGTCTTTTTCCTCATCAAATCCGGGTACAATATCATTATTATTCATGTTCCCTCTTCAACATAGATGTTTTTTTATTATTTCGGAATAAGTGACAAAAACATAAAGCTTTTCACACTTACCTTCCTAATATTAGTAGTGAAAAAGATATTTGTCAAACCGCTTAGACTTTTTTGAATACCTTTTTTATGCATAATGAGGGTCTTACCCCATTTTCTTCTATTATTATACCTCAATTTTGGCGCTTTGTGGATAAAAAAATTGCTTTTTTTGGCCTTCATCATAATAATTTCGTATGGTAAGCAATTTCTCATAGTGGGCCTCTGAAAAATGGTACTTATTCCCATATTGAGAATCGCCGGAATGAGAGCGGCTTACCATGAGCGCGTGACTTGACCGGGAGATTATTTGAACGTAGTATTATACATGATTGTGGGTTGCCGAAATAATCGAAGAAAATATAGCTAGAATCGGGCCTGCGATCCCCGCGCCGGATATTGCTCCGGGGGAAGATTTGAACATAAGGACGGTCCACAATGAAAAAGATTATCCTTGGATTATTTTTGGCATTAATTATTTCCTCCAGTGGTATGTTCGCTGATATACTCGAAGATTTTTACAATTCCTTGGACATTTCCATTTCCTTCGAGCATCTCTCCAAAATGTCCCCCGAGAAAGTAGCGGAAATTGAAAAACTTATCATTATAAACGGCGCGGTTTCCTCTAGAGAGATCATAAATGAAGACGAAAACGATTTCTTGGCCCTCATAGAATTGGTAAACGGAGAATGGGAAGGAATGGAGGATGTGAAAATGTACAGATGCTTCATTCGCCTCTCGGGTCCGGAATTTTTCAAGAGAATTCCCGCCCGCCGGTCGAGAAAAAAAGCTGAAAATGAGATAGAACTGAACTCGAGGATTTTGGTTATCGGAAGGGTCTTAGGCTCCTTTGAAGAAAACGGCACCTACCTGCCGGTCGTGGAGGCCCTTCACGTACGTACCCTAAAATAGGATATCCTGAGGCTGAATAATAGTCCTCTTCCGTTTAAGAAGCACGGCCCGCTGTATAATATTCTCCAACTCTCTTACGTTTCCCCTCCAATTGTGACTCTTTAATTTCTCCATCGCCCCGGGCGAGATTTTTACACCCTTCTCCTGCTGTTTTTGGATAAAAAAATATGCCAACAGGGGAATATCCTCCTTTCGGTCCCTCAGTGGGGGAAGAGAGATGAGGAGGGTATGAAGGCGGTAGTAAAGGTCCTCTCGAAAAGCGCCCATTTCCACCGCCTCCTTCAGATTGCGGTTAGTGGCGGAAACAATCCGTACATCTATCGGCATCATTTTACTTCCTCCCACCCGTTTCACCATCTGCTGCTCCAGCACTCTTAGCAGCGTAACCTGTTGCTGTTTCGGCATCTCCCCAATTTCATCGAGAAAGAGGGTCCCTCCGGAGGCCCTTTCAAAGCTCCCCTCCCGGGTCACCGCGCCGGTAAAGGCACCCTTTTCCGATCCGAAAAGCTCCGTTTCCAGCAGCGTTGCCGGTATGGCCCCACAGTTAATGGGAATGAATGGCCCTTTTGCCCGCGGGGAGAGACTGTGAATGAGCCGGGCGGCGATCTCTTTTCCCGTACCACTCTCTCCAAAGAGAAGTACCGGGTTATCCGATGGAGCATAGGTAAGAAGAAGGTCCTTTATCTCCTTCATTTTTCCGCTTACTCCGATAAAGCTTTCCAAGTCTTTCCCTCCTTCCTCCGAAGGGGGAATGCTAGGAATTTTATACTGAAGGGCTTCGATAATAGCGTTTTTAAGGTCTTCTACTCCGTAGGGCTTCACAAGATAATTTACCGCCCCGATTCTAAGTGCCTGGACCACCTTCTTGACCTCGTTTTCCGCGGACAGCATAAGGACAGGAGGAGAACCAGGGTCCGCCACAATGGTTTTTAATAGATCGAGACCATCTACATCGGTAAGGTGGATATCCAAAAGAATGAGGTCCGGGACGATCTCATCTATTAGGGGCTGAGCGCGTTTACCGGTGAGGGATGAGTGGACTTTTATATTGTCGGGAAGGACCATTTTGAGCAATCTATGGGCATCCAGATCGTCATCGATAAAAAGGACCTTTACCATAGTGAAAAAGTGTAGTTTTTTATGGGGGAAAATGCAAATTTTCATCTGGTCCTTTCTTCCCAAGATGTGATAAAATTCTCCTGATATGATGGAAAAGAAGGTCCTCCTCAGATTTTTTGATAAAGGTTTTCTCTTAAAGTACTTCTACATCCTTCTGCTCTACTCTCTCTTTCCTCTAGGGGATATCTACCTACTCCTCTACCTTAAACCCCTTTTTAGCGCTTACATTCTTATAGCTGTTGCTGCCGCAACCGGTCTTTTCGGCCTCATTATAGCCTATCGATTAAGCTCGGGTACCCTATCCGACATGAGCAAAAAACTAAGGGAAGGGATCTATCCGACAAGGGAGTTTAACGAATTAGCGGGGATCATTATTTCGGCAATCTTTCTTCTCACTCCGGGCTTTGTGACCGATTTTCTTGGCCTTTTAATGATTTTCCCATTTTGGAGAAATCTTATCGGTAAAATGATTACCAAATATGTGCAGGAAGAACTGAAAGAAATAAGTGAGTACCTAAAAATGTACGAGTTTTGAAAATCTTCTATCTGTTCCTAATCCGGGCAACAACAAGAAGAAGAAAAAACCAAATATAGAGAAAGCCCCTGAATATCCGCCAGGGCTTTTTAAAAAGGACCGGTAGGCCGTCCAGGCCCTGCCTCCAGAGGTTCCGGGAGGGTTTATCCTTCTTGCCGGAAAAAATATCAAAACACTCTTCCCACCAAAAAAAGAGACCCGGACTGAACTGGTTTCGATGGAGGTGGATCCAAGTCTCCTTGCCCCTGATGCCCGGTCCCGCGAAGAGGAGAGCGGGATTGGATTTCTTTATGGAGAGAAGAATATCCTTCTCCATGGTTTTATTGAAGTAGCCGGTGCACCTTCCGAAAAAGCGAAGCCCCGGAAAAGAGGCGCGGAGGTTGTTTTCCACCCGCTGGAGCTCATCCATTCTCGCCCCCAGAAGATAGATGGACCTCCCGTGTTTTTCCAGAATTCCCAAGAGCCGGATAACAAAATCAAAGGGAAATACCCTGCTCGGTTCCGTCTTTTTCACGAACCGTGCTCCCCAGGCAAGGCTTTTAGAGATGGGGAGGACCAAAGCCCCGCGACGTACCGCCTGGGCGAAATCGTTATTCCCTCTAGCCCGCATAAACCGACGGAAATCCAGAAGGAGGACCTGGTTTATTTCCTTGTTGTCCAGCATCTGAAGTACCGCGTACTCCAGGGTATCTTCTTTTACTACATCCAGAGGCACCCCGAGAAGTTCTATCCGCTCCAGACCCCCAGTTAACACATTTTCCACAATTCCTTCTCCAAAAGAAGTATCCGCACCATAGCAAGAGCACTCATCGCCGCCGTTTCCGCTCGCAGGACCCTCTCCCCAACATAGACAGGATGAAATCCTCGGAACAGAAGGAGAGAAATTTCCCTCTCGTCCAATCCCCCTTCAGGTCCTACAAGAAGAGTAACCCTTTCCGGCTGGAGAGAAAGATACCCGTGAAGCGAACCATTTTCAAGGGGGTCTTGATGAAAAAAGAGTCCCAGCCCCATAGTTTTTGCCGTTCCTTCCACAAATTCAGACAGGGAAGACAATTTTTCCAAAACGGGTACCCGCGCTGCACCGCTCTGCTGAACTGCCTCTTTAATGATACTTTTCCAGCGTGTCTGTTTTTTTGAAGTATCTATGTTTTCCATTTTGGGGACAGAATACCTGCTTATTACGGGGACAATCCTCGCCGCTCCCAGCTCGGTAGCCTGCCTTACGATAAGGTCCATCTTTTTACCTTTAGGAAGGCATTGGACAAGGGTTATTTCAGGACCATGCGAAGGGGCGGGCTCAGCGAGAGGCGCTTTAGCGGTTTCCTCCTCTTCCACGGAGAGAAGAACATCATCCCCTTGGAAGGCTATAACTCGAAGAATATAGCGCTTCCCCTCTCTATCCAGACCGGGGAAGCCGTCCCCCGGTACCTTTCTTAGAACATTTCGAAGATAATGGGCCTCTCTCCCGCTTATCCTGATCTGTCCTTCCTCTTCCCCTACTGTTCTCGTCCAACCTTCGGGAAGAAGAAACTGCTTCATTTTTTAGTCCCCGGCAGGGAGGATAGAAATATCCGCTCTTCTGCTCCGACCGCCATCGTACTCGCAGAAGTAGACTGCCTGCCAGGTTCCCAGAACGAGGTCTCCCCCTTCAATGGGAATAGAGACACTGGAACCGGTAAGGAGGGTTTTAATGTGGGCTGCCGAGTTTCCCTCCATATGGGCGTAACCGTCCTTAAGGGGAACAATTTTGTTTAACTCCATAAGAATGTCTTTCCGGACAGCCGGATCGGCAGACTCATTAATGGTTACCGCCGCCGTTGTGTGGGGAACGGAAACAACACAGAGGCCCTCGCGAATACCCGATTTTTTTACCTGTTTGCGTACATCGTCGGTAATATCCCTCATTTCCGTCTGAGAAGAGGTCCGTACAGCAAGGGTTATTCTAGCCATGTAAGGTCCTTATTTTTTAAATATTCTACGGCCTCTTTCAGCCCAAGATCGTACTCCAAGTCATAGACCGGCGGATTGTTCTTTGTGCGGTTTAGTTCCATGCGGACCAACCGTTTTAAAAGACGTTCGGTAAGCCCAAAGCCTTCCTCCTGAAGAGAATCCACAAATCCCTGTACCTTGAACTTACTCGGGTTGGGGTTGTCTTCCACCCACTCGGGAATGCGGTTTTCCTCAATAAGTTTTTTATAATCCTCGTTCTCTTCGTCGGTGAAGTCTTCCTCCTTCACTACCCGGTCCGGGTCAATACCGATTTTATCGATATTGACTCCCGAAGGAGTGTAATACCGGGACATGGTGAGTTTAAATCCTCCCTCCCCGAAGTACTGCACCTGCTGGACCGACCCTTTCCCGAAGGTGGTTTGCCCAATGAGGTATGCCCTGTCTCTGTCCTTCAGGGCTCCGGCCAGAATTTCGGCAGCTGAGGCTGATCCTTCATTCACCAGTACCACAATGGGCATATCCAGGGGTACTTCCAGACCCAAGCCGGCGGTGTATTCGTGGTTCTCGCTGGGAATCCGCGATTTTGTGCTCACTATCGTGCCTCCGGAGAAAAAGTAGTCCGCCGTATCCACAACAGAGGTAAGAAGTCCGCCGGGGTTGTTTCTTACATCGATAATAAGCGCCTTATACCCTTCACTTTTGAAGAACTCCAGGTCCTCCCGGACACTGTCGTCTGTCAGGGGAGTAAACTGTATGATTCTAAGATACCCTATTCCTCCGGGGATCATTGCCCTTCGTGTGGTAGGAACTTCTATAACGGCCCTTTTTAGGGTCACCGGAAAAACAATATCTTTTCCCCGAAGTATGGTGACTGTAACCTCTGTCCCCGGAGAACCTCGAAGGAGTTCTACCACCTCGTCAATACTCATTTCCTCAGTGGATTCCCCTTCAATCTTCATAATGTAATCCCCGGCGGAGATTCCCGCCCTCGCTCCGGGAGTTCCCTCTATGGGTGAAACTACCCGAACATAGGGGAGTTCGTAATCTTCCGAGCGTCCCCGGGTGTCCTTTGATATGTACAAACCCACTCCGCCGAATTTACCGGTAGTGGTGTCCGAAAGGTCCTGTATCTCCGATTTCGTAAGGTAAATAGAGTAGGGGTCCTCCAAACTCTTAAACATTCCCTCCATAGCTCCGTCGAAGAGGGTCTTCGGGTCCACCTCCTCCACGTAGTTGTTTTGGATAAACCGAAATACCTGCTGAAAGAGTCGGAAATACTGCTCCTCCTCCGCCGAGGAGGTATCGGCCATTACAACAGGGATAGCGGTAAAGAAAATCAATACAACCGCCATGACTGAGGTTGTCATAATCCAAAGAAATCTGTCTTTTCCTGTTCTTTCTTTTTTCATAATTCCTTCCATTCTAGCCCTAGTCACCTCATTTTTCAACTCGAAATGCTAAAAAAGCAGGGTTATCCATAAGAATACTACAATTTCCATCCCCTTGACCACCTAATCATGAGGTCGTACACTTCCTTACCATGAAGGTAAGAAGGTTATTCTACGCTGGCGGGGTGCTTTGGGAACTCCTCCGGTTTTTTATTCTTTTCTCCGTATCAACCCGGGTCCTCTGTCAACCGGAAACACCGGGGGGACTCCTCCTTCTCTCCTGGCTCGGCGGGTATCAGTTGGCTATGGCAGCAGGGTTCTTTTTTCTCACCCTAGAACCGGAACGCTATAGACACTTCATTTCCCTCTTTGCCGTGGCGAAATTTCTCTCCCTTATTTCCGGGATTTCTCTGTTCCTCCTAGAGACTATCTTCGCCCTTCCCGTGGTATCGACCCATCCTTCAGGAAGGCTCCTATTCCTCCTCTTAGGCGCAGTTGTCCTTTTGGATTTGCTTTTCTTTACAATTTTGTTATCATCAAGGACAAAGGGAGAGGAGGACGATTCAAAGAAAACAGAAAAGGACGAATCCTCTTCTTCCCTCCCGGAATGGAAGGAAATTCCCCTGCAGGAGGAATAGATGCGTATTCTGCCCATCGCCAGCGGAAAGGGAGGTGTTGGAAAATCCCTTGTGGCGGCGAACCTCTCCCTGGCCTTAGCCCAGGCGGGGAAACAAGTCATAGTGGTCGACCTAGACCTAGGCGGTTCCAATATTCACCAGATCCTCGGCCAATCGGGCATAAAAAAGGGAATCGGCGTATTCCTCTCTTCTCAGAAGACCTCCTTCGAAGACATAATTATCGACACGGAATACAAAAATCTCCGGTTTATTCCCGGCGACGCTGAAATTCCCGGAACGGCTAATTTAAAGAGTACCCAAAAACGGATGCTTCTTTCTAGACTGCGCAAGTTGGAGGCGGATTACTGTATTATAGACCTCGGGGCGGGAACGAACTTCAACATCCTTGATTTTTTCCTTATCTCCGGGACCGGAATTATCGTCACCTCCCCCACCCCTACAGCAAACCTGAATGCTTACCTCTTCCTTAAAAACCTTATTTTTCGCGTTCTCCATTCCTCCATCGACAAAAAATCCAAGGCCTTTCAGATTCTCGAAAAGCTCAACGAGACCGCTGCCACCTATCAGGGGATTTACGTACCCCGATTGTTGGAGGAAATAAAAAACCAAGACCCGAAAAGTTTCGCTAAATTCGAAGAACGCCTTAGGGGGTTTCATCCCAAGCTCATCTTAAACCTTTTAGAAGACCCCAAGGACGGCAATAAAGCCGCCAAATTAAGGCGTTCCTGTAAGGAGTATCTCAACGTAGATATGGAACATTTGGGAATCATCTACCGGGACGATCTTCAAGACGTGGCCCTTCAGTCCAAAATACCTATTCTCATTTATAAACCAAATAGCGTACTTTCCCAGGCCATTTACAGGATTGCGGATAAACTCCTCCAGGAACCGGAGGATGAGGAGTACCAGGTAGATTTTTCCACCATACAGGAGAGTTTTCAGACCGCTGAAATGGAAGCGGAGGTGGACTTTGATATGAAAATGCGTTATATGGAAGATCTTCTTCACTGCGGGGCCCTGACCCAAGGTGACCTAATAGAGACAATCAAGAACCAGCAGCTGGAAATAAGCAGGTTAAAGAAAGAAAATAATGTAATTAAGAGTAAACTTGCGAAGGCCATGGGGGCCGGTTTTTTGAATAATGAGTGAACCAGTATTAAAAGGCAGTATAGAATTAAGGGTCTCAGAGGACGAACTCTCCGCGCACCTCGTCTTCACTCCCCAAGAGGAGGGAGAGGAGTGGAGCATGCAGGGTCTTCTCGCCTTGCTGGAAGAGGGGGGGGTAAGCGAAGGATTCGACCAGTACAAGGTCCGGGAGGTAATGAACAGTTTCGCCGAGGGGGAGGAGGGAAATCCCAGAGAGGCAAAACTCGCGGAGGGAATCCCCCCCAAACCGGGAAAACCGGAGCAGGTAGAGTGGGAGGACTGTCCGATACCGAAGGAAATGGAAGAAGATGCCCAAAGGATTTTAAAGGCAGCCAGTCCGCCGAAGATAACAAAGACGGTAACGGATAAAGTAAAATTTACAAAGAAAGTAGAGAAAAAACCAAAACTCCCCTTCATGAAACCCAAGGAAGAACTGGTTACCACTACTGAAAAGCGGAGCCGAGAGGTGCCCGTTACGATAGATCCGGAGATCGAGGCCACCGGATGGGTGGAGGCAGGTCAGAAGATTGCCGCCATAAAACCGGCGGAACCCGGAGAAATGGGAAAAACTGTCCGGGGAACACCAATTATGCCCACCGCCTCCCAGGAACCGGCGGTCTATTCCGGACGGGGCGTGGAAGGCAAGCGGAACGAACTTGCGGCTGAGGAAAAAGGATTTTTACGGCGGGGAAAAAATTGGGTGGAAGTTATTCCCTTCAGCCAGCATAACTGGGAATTAGAAACATCCAAGGATAATGCCACTCTCTATTTTCATTTCATTCCGGGACATAAACTATCCGAATTCCCTTCGGTAGAGGAAATCCTTGAAAAGGCAAAGGAATTGGAGTATCCCCCGGAAGCTATGGTATCCCGGGAAGAGATCGAATCAATACTCCAGCGTGCAGTTGAATCGGAAGAACCGACAAAAAATGTCTCCCTCTCCCAAGACAGAGACGCTCAGATCGATATTTCCGTTATCGAAGACAACATGAAGGCCATCTTGAACCTAAAGAAGGGACGGGGAAAGGGTTCTCCCCTTTTAATGAAGCAGGTGGGGGCCTCCATAAGTGCTTCCGGGCTTAAGGGAATGAATCTGCAAAAGATCAAACCGGACCTGGTAGAGTTCTACCGGAGCAAACACCACGAATTGAAGGACTATACCTTGGTAGAGGGGAAACCACCGGGAAAAGCAGAGGCTCCGGTGGCAAAACTCTCCGTCTCCTTTCTGACGGAAGAAGAAAAGACACCCATTATCGAATCTCTTAAAGCAGAGGCAAAGGATGTCTATCCGGGGATCCACTCCCAGGACGATTTTCCTTTGGAATCGGTGGAGGACCTCTGCCGCGTGGAGCGTCACCAGGAAATTGGCGAAATCATTGATGGGAAGAAGGGAGAAAACGGAAAAGATGTCTACGGTAAAATCTTAGAAGGCCAATCTCCAGGAGAAGCAAAGGTCTCTATCTTTGAAAACATCCAGATGGAGGCAAATAAGATCATTGCCGGTCTCACGGGACTCCTCGAAGTAGGGCATGGCCAGGAACCGGAGGAGGAGAAGCAGGAGCACGAAGGCCCTCTGCTTCTTAGGGTACGGCCCTACGGTGAGGGAGCAGTGGGGGTTGAACTCTCCCCGGACAAAATGGAGGCCCGGATAACCATTACCGCGCCCAAGGGTTCCGGGAAAGCCGTCTCTCTGGAGAAGGTGCGGGAAGCCGTAGCAGCTAAGGGGGTGAAAGAAGGAGTAGACGAGGAACTCCTCCTTACGCTTACGGAAAAAGCGGCAGAGGGTGAAACGGCTACCGGAATTACCTTCGCCCGGGGAACACCGCCGAAGCATGCCACCTCTAACAAGATTGAGCTTTTGGTTTCTCTTTCCCAGGATGAAAAGGTCAAAATAAGGGAAGACGGAAGGGCGGACTACAAAAATACTAGTTCAATTGTCTCTGTTACTAAGGACCAGCCTCTGGCAAAGCTTTTACCCCCGGAGGATGAGCCCACCGACGGAGTGGATGTAACCGGCAAGGCACTCCCTGCCAAGAAAATACAGGATTTTCAACTGGATATAGGAGAAAACGTTCGGCAGGAAGAGGCCGACGGCGGCGCGTTGAATCTCTACTCCGAAATCGACGGAGAGTTGTTCTACGACAGAAAGACCATTAAGGTCCAGGGAATCCATGTGGTGGAAGGGGACGTGGACATGAAATCGGGGAATATAAAATTTTCCGGTACTGTCCAGGTTAAGGGTTCCGTAACAAACGGATTCTACGTTATTTCCACCGATTCGGTTATGGTGAAAGAAGCGGTAGAGGGGGCCTTGGTCTCGGCGGAGAAAGACATTATTGTTGGTCAGGGGATAAAGGGTCTGGGGAAAGCCGTACTCAGATCGAAGCAGAACATCGGGGCAGCTTTTGCAGAGCAGGCAACTATTCTCGCCGTGGCCAACGTTAAACTGAAAAACTCCTGTCTACGATGCTTTGTAAAATGCAATGGGAAGTTGATATTGGAGTCCGACAAGGGCGACTTGGTGGGAGGAAAAACAAGGGTCCGACGCGGTCTTTCGGTGCATAACCTCGGTTCCGCCGGCGGAGCGGAAACGCAGGTCTCCTTCGGACAGGACTATCTCGTGGAAGACCAGATCGAAAAAGAGGAAAAGGAAATAGAAAAAATTAAAGAAAAGTTAACAAAATTTGATTTTTTTCTCCATACATTAGAGAAAGAGGGAAAGAAGGCACAGCTAATAAAGGGAAGAAAGGAAAAATTCAAACTTATGAAGGTCATGGAAAAACGAAGTATGCGTGTTTTTACTCTGAAAGAAAAATTCGAAGAGCACTATCCCTCGGAACTTGAAATTCGGGGCACTCTCTACCCTGGAGTAACTATCGAAAGTCACGGCCGTTTCTACAATGTGAAAGAAGAGGAAAAGAAGATCACCCTTATCTTCGATCAAAAAACCGGGCAAATAAGCAAAAAAGACCCCGATTCGCCTTCCAAAGAAGCAAAAGGAGCCTAAATGATAGCATACCTGCAATTTCCAAAATGGATCAGCCCGGAGATTATCCCCGGACTTCCCCTTAGGTGGTACGGATTGATGTACCTTGTAGCCTTTGTTATTACCTATCTTCTCTTCCGCTATCAGATCCGGAATAGAGAATTAAACGTAGAGGATGAAGATGTCATCAACATGTTTTTCTGGGGGATTTTGGGACTTCTTCTAGGGGCAAGGATATTTGCCGCCCTGATATACGATCCTACAGGGCGGTATCTTCAAAACCCCCTCCTTATCTTCTGGCCTTTTGATTCATCCATGAGGTTTACCGGTCTTCAAGGTATGTCCTACCACGGAGGATTAATCGGCGCGATTGTAGGAGTGTCTATCTACACCAAGGTTAAGAAGATCAATTTTCTCGACTGGGCCGATATGCTGGTAGCAGGAATTCCTCTGGGGTATACCTTCGGGCGTTTGGGTAACTTTATTAACGGTGAGCTCTACGGGAGGGTAACAACAGCCGCCTGGGGAATGATTTTTCCGGAGGCCCAGCGTTTCTCCACTGAACGTGCCTGGGTGAGAAATGCGGCGGAGGAAGTAGGAATTTCCTTCGAAAGAGGAGATTTGGTGAACCTCCCCAGACATCCTTCTCAACTCTACGAAGCCTTCTTCGAAGGTATTTTTCTCTGGGCGTTTTTGTGGTTTTTTATTCGAAAGAAAAAACACTACAACGGATTCGTTTTGGGATGGTATATTATCGGATACGGAGTGGTCCGTTTCTTTATCGAATATGTTCGGCAACCGGACAAGGGGATCGGTTTTCCCCTCTCCCTGGGCGCTCTGGAAAATCCCGACTACCTTTTACTTACCCCTTGGAATTTTACAACCGGACAGATTCTCTGTTTCATTATGATACTTGGAGGGGGACTCTTCCTCTTCATTCGTCATATGCAGACGAAAAACGATAAACATGAAGGAGAAAAAGACCGAAAAAAAGTAAGCAGCAGAAAACTGAGAAAAAAAATAAAGTAAAAAAATAAAGTAATTGCCTCAAAAGAGGAGATGTAATACAATCCTAGCTGCAAAAAGTAAAGCACAGTTGCAGCATATTGAAAATTCATATTGGGTGGGTATGAAAAAAGCAAAAAACAACGGGGGCTCCTCCGCTTCACCTGAATCCATGAGTGATCCGGATATACTTTCCCTCTATTTGAACCAAATTTCTAACTATACATTACTGACACGAGAAGAAGAAACCGCTATAGGGAAAAAAGTTGAACGCGCCCAAAGCCTCTTGGAGCGGTGGGAAGAAAAATACCGGTTGTCCGCCCTTTCTCAGAGGGTCTACGAATGCCGAAAACAAAAGCTCAACCGTTTTATTGATGAACTGCGGACCCTTCTTATTGTTTCGAACCTTCGTTTAGTGGTTTCCATTGCAAAAAAGTACCAGGGGCGGGGATTAAGCCTGCCGGACCTCATTAACGAGGGAAACCTGGGACTTATTGAGGCAGTAAAACGCTTTGACCATACAAAAAAGTGTCGGTTCTCCACCTACGGGACATGGTGGATACAGCAGGCCATTCTCAAATCCATCGCGGACAGCGGCAGGTCCATCCGAATTCCTCTGCACATGCAAAATATTCTCATGAATTGGGATACCGCGGCCAACTATCTTCGTCAGAAAAACGGGAAGGTACCCACAAATAACGAAGTGGCTGATTACTTGAATATATCCGAACGGAAAATCGATATCATTGTTAATACCTCCCAGGAAATAACCTCCCTAAACATCCTCATAGATGATGAGGGTGGTACCAGCCTTATAGACATGATAGAAGATAACGATTATTCCTCGCCCTTCGAAAATACATTTCAGCATGCCGTCCGGGATTTCCTGAAAGGAGCTATGGAAAAGCTCCAGGAAAGGGAAAAAATGGTCCTGCGGCTCCGGTTCGGCTTAGGAGATGAGGGCCCAATGACCTTAGAGGCTATAGGGAAGCGGCTCGGAATTACCCGGGAACGGGTGAGACAAATCCAAAACAAAGCAATACAGAAACTCCAACAGCTTCAAGAAATGAGGTCCTTCATCGGCGCGGAATTCTAAAGAAAAGGGACCTGGCCGTAACAATCATAAAAATCGAACCCAAGGGCACCCAAAACTTGCTTTTCCGAAGTTCCTTGTGTTATGCTATAATTGGTATACCCAAGAAATAAAAAAACCTTTTTTGCGACTGGTAAAAGTATAGTAAATAGAGCTAATTTCAAAATTAGATACTTTTGAAAGCGGCTTACATTGGCTGAACTGAATAAGGAGACGGGAATGAGGATACTCATTGTAGAAGATGAATTCGGAAGCAGAAAATTATTGCAAAAGTTCTTAAGTCCCTATGGAGAATGCGATATGGCCGTGGACGGAGAGGAAGCGGTAGAAGCCTTTAAGCTCTCCTTAGACGAGAAGGCCCGCTACGATTTGATCTGTCTCGATATTATGCTCCCCAAAAAAGACGGGCAGGAAGTGCTGAAAGAAATTCGTGACATCGAAGAAAAGGCGGGAATAAAGGGACTCAATGCAACAAAGGTAATAATGACAACCGCGTTAAACGATCCGAAAAATATTATGGACGCGTTTAAATCCCAGTGCGAGGCGTACATCCCCAAACCTATTTCCAAACAGAAACTCTTAGAAGAAATGAAAGGGCTGGATCTTATAGAGTAACAGCTTTCAGGACAAAAACTGGCAGGTTGGACCTTCGAATGACAAAAGGAGCAGATATTGGACCAGGAAAAAAGAAAAGACATCGATGAATCCCCCCTTTTAGACTACAAAGCCGCGTTGGATTACGTACAGGGAGATAAAGATTTTCTAAAAGAGATCTTTGAGATCTTCCTCGAAGAAATACCCCAAAGAAAGAGTAATTTCGAAAAGGCCCTGGCCGATAAGGATATGGAAAAACTCACCTCCGTTGCTCACGCTCTGAAGGGTGTTTCTCTCACCATTGGCGCTGTTTCCTGTCATAAACTCTCTGCTGAAATCGAATACGCCGCCCGGGCAAAGGACTTCGAAAAAGCAGCCGGCCTTTACAAAGAGCTTGATACAGTACTGGATAATCTGCAGAGGGAACTCCATACTTATCTTAATTGAAGCTTTCTGAAAGTAGTTCATGTTGAATTAACAATGTTGAATTACCCGCATTGACAAAAAATCGAAAAGAATGTATATTATTGATAATGATTATCACGAGGAGACGCCTGTAATGCCGGGTCCCTATATCTGCAGAGGTTACTATGGGAGATTCCGTAAAAGAGGCCTAAGAATGACCTTCCCCCGTCAGGTAATTCTGGAGTATCTTGCCGACGCTGAGAACTATCAGAGCGCGGAAGAAGTCTACATGAACGTGCATAAACAGTATCCCGGTATCGGATTAGCCACGGTCTACAGGACACTGAATCTCTTAGCTGACATGGGGGTAGTAACAAAATTTGAATTCGGCGAGGGGAAGGCACGATATGAATTAGCGGAGAGGAACGCGGACAATAAACATCATCACTTATTGGTGTGTTCTAACTGCTTCTCCGTTATAAAACATAACGATTTTTCCCAAGAGGAATTAGACCTCTTTAACAACATGGAAAAGAGTCTGAACGAGAAGTACGATTTTGCAATCCAACGGCATGTTGTACAGTTCTACGGACTCTGTTCCCGCTGTAAGGAAGAGGAACAACCACAGGCGAAATAATCCTGTACAGAGGAGAAGAATATGCTCGTAGCAATAGCGACAGACAATGGATCGGTCTCTCCCCATTTTGGAAGATGCGGGGAGTATACGGTATTTACCATAGAAGATGGGAAGATAAAGGACCGGAAAGTTCTGGAAAATCCCGGACATGAACCGGGAAAAATTCCCGTTTTTCTTAGCGAACACAATGTGGAAGTTATCATTGCCGGAGGAATGGGACGAAAGGCGCAGTTGCTTTTCGAGGAAATGGGAATTAACCATATCCTTGGCGCCATTGGCACGGTAGATTCGGTAATAGAGCAATTCTGCGACGGGAGCCTCTCCGATGGAGAGGACCTCTGCAGCGGCGGCGAGGGACACGATCATTCAGGTGATTGCCGCCACTAATTGAACAATCCTAAATGGAATGAAAGAAGGAACGAACCATGCCGGAACAGAAGGACAAGAAAAACGAACAGGAAGAACAGGACAAACGGCTAAAAGAAAATATGTCCGCCATAAACCATATTATCATGGTCATGAGCGGAAAAGGCGGTGTGGGTAAAACCACCGTTGCGGTAAATCTTGCCATGGGGCTTGCAGAGATGGACTATCAGGTCGGCATCCTGGATGTGGATATTCACGGTCCTAATGTGGCCAAAATGCTCGGAATCGAAAAATACAGACTTACAGGTTCCGAACAAAACGGTATAGACCCGGCGGAACCCCTTCCCAATCTCAAAGCGGTAAGCCTTGCTTTGGCGGGTTACGAAAGGGACACTCCCTTTATCTGGCGGGGCCCTCTAAAGATGGGGGTCATTAAGCAGTTCTTAGGAGACGTCCAATGGGGGCCTTTGGATTACCTTATTATAGATTCACCTCCGGGTACGGGAGATGAACCCCTCTCGGTTTGTCAGCTTATACCCAGTATGACGGGAAGCATTGTAGTTACCACGCCCCAGGAAGTGGCTATTCTGGATTCGAGAAAGAGTATTACCTTCTCAAAGCAGCTCAACATTCCTGTCCTCGGGGTGGTAGAAAATATGAGCGGATACGTCTGTCCTCATTGCGGGAAAGAAGTCGACCTCTTCGGTACCGGCGGCGGCGAAAAAGCTGCCGAGGAAATGGGGGTCCCCTTTCTGGGAAGAATTCCCATTGAATCCGCCATTGTTAAGGCCGGGGACCAGGGGCGCCCCTATATTGTAAACAAGGAAACCTCCCCCAGCGGCGACGCAATACGAGGCATACTGGACAAAATAGTCGCCGAGCTTAACACGGCTACTACCTAGGCGGAAAAACATGAAAACCTACCTCGATTGCATTCCCTGTTTTTTTCAGCAGGCCTTAGATGCAAGCAGATTGGCCGGTGTAGACCAAAAAACACAAAAAGCGGTGGTGGATGAGTTTGCCCGCCTCATTTCAGACCTGCCTATGGAGATCCCGCCGCCGGGGATAGCCCGAGAAGTCCATAGCATCATAAAAAAGCACACCGGAATAGAAGATTCGTATCGGGAAATAAAAAAAGAAAGCAACAAAAAGGCACTAGAGATATACCCAAAGGCAAAAGAAAAATGTAAAAAGTCTGAAGACCCCCTTCTTACCGCGGTAACCCTGGCAATAGCAGGCAATGTAATTGACTATGGAGTGCGTGCCAAAATCGATTTGGACCGTGAGCTTAACACCATAATGGAGAAGGAAGAAAAGGCCATCCGTCATGAGGACCACAGGCTTTTCAACTATACCGGTTTTAAGAAGGACCTGGAAGATGCCTCCATCATTCTCTATGTTGGAGACAATGCCGGCGAAATTGTTTTTGATAGGGTCCTCATGGAGGCAATTCGGGAACAATACCCGGAAAAGACAATCATCTTTGCCGTGCGAGGAGAGCCGATAATCAACGACGCCCTTATGGAAGACGCTCTGCAATGCGGTATTGATTCTGTTGCCCGGATCATCTCCAGCGGGGCAGACACACCCGGGGCTGTCCTTTCCAGGTGTACCGCGGAATTCCGAGAGATCCTCTTTTCTGTGGACATGGTAATAAGCAAAGGCCAGGGTAATTTCGAGTCTCTCTCCGGAGAGGAACGAACCATCTATTTTCTCCTCATGGCGAAATGCCCTGTCGTAGCCAGGGAATGCGGCGCCCATATCGACGATGTCCTTCTCTTCAATTCCGGTGATTATCGTTCATAGGATTCCAAATTGCCGGGGTATCATCTAACCACTACCTCTGATAGAATGTCACAGATATGAATCAAGACGAACTACAGAAAAAATTAGCGGTCCTTATTGATGCCGATAATACACAACCCTCCATTATTGAGGGGCTTTTAGAAGAGGTGGCCAAGTACGGAGTAGCTTCGGTAAAACGGATCTACGGTGACTGGACCAAACCGAATCTGAGAGGATGGAAGGACGTCCTTCTGGAACACGCGCTTCAACCGATTCAGCAATTCGGTTATACCTCAGGGAAAAATGCTACCGACAGTGCTATGATCATCGATGCTATGGACCTTCTCTACACTGGAAAACTGGATGGGTTCTGCATTGTTTCCAGCGACAGCGATTTTACAAGACTCTCTTCCCGCATCCGTGAAACAGGACTTCTGGTGTTTGGTTTTGGAGAAAAAAAGACTCCTAAGGCCTTTGTAGGGGCCTGCGACAAATTCATCTTTACCGAAATTCTTCGGGAAGTCACCGAAGACGTGGGCAAGGGAAGCACAAAGGTAAAAAGCCTTCAAGAGCTGAAGAGCGACACAAAACTGGTAAACCTTCTGAGGAACGCCGTAGAGGACTCCGCCGACGACGACGGTTGGTCCAACCTGGCGGCGGTGGGCTTAAATATTGCCAACAAATCTCCCGAATTTGATCCTAGGAACTACAACTACAGAAAACTAGGGGAGCTGGTAAATGCCATCGATCTCTTCGAGATAAACGAACGAAGCACCCCTAACAGCCCCGGTAAGACCATCTATATCAGAGACAAACGAAAACGACGAAGCAAGTAGAAGGGGGCCGATATGGAGACGGCAATATATATAGTATCCGTTGCCATCACCATTATCTGGTCCGTCTGGATCTACACGATGTGGTCCGAAAAGGCGGGTCTTCCGGACGATTCAGGACTGCGTTTTTTTTACATCATCGCCCCCAGCTCATTTTTTCTCATCATTATCCTAGCGGGATGGGAGCATGCCGTTTCGATACGCCTCGATGTCATCGGACTCCTGTTGCTGAGCGGGACCACGGTGCTCTCCACACTCTCCCTTGCAGTCACCCTCTTTGTCCTTCGCCTCCACTTTAGAAAGAGCTATCTTTTTGCCTTGACCCTCTACACTATTCTATCCATCCTCATTGCCGGGGGAGTACATCTAATCAAGCTCTACCCTCCCCTTCTTATCCGTCTTACCGGCTTTCTAAACACTCTCTCAAGACTCGACTTCTTCTCCTTTGCCTGGGTGGGACTGGATTCAGGAACGCAACAGCAGGATGTAGTGGGCATGCTCAATAAAATCATAATTGCCTTTTTTACCTACCTGCCGGTTACCCTGGTACGTTTTATTTACATCTCCCGCAAACAGAGAGAATTAAAACGACAACTTGACGGTTTGAAAAAAAAGGTGGATACTATAGAGAGACGGTTGAAAGGCAATGGTTGAAAGGCAATAAAGGGGGATCTGTGAAAACGCATGTTTTTCAGATATGCCCTATTTTTCAGATAAGACCTATAGTGAAAAAAGAAAAAAATAGTCTACAATTTTATACATTTTATTCTGTTCATAACATCATATCGAATACATTGTTTTAATTCCTTGCATAGCAAAGAAATAAAATTTTACTTTGTCGCATTCATCATGGCATGAAAATTGCTTATAAAGATAGTGATGGGAAAACTGTACAACCGAGCAATTCAAATCCAAACAAACCCCGTTTCCCTTAGCAGGGAAATCCAGACGGAACTGGTTAGAAAGAGTATTCATCTCCTCATTGCCCTTGTTCCCTTTTTCGCTGCCCTGCATCTGGGGATTACTATGTCGTTACTGGGAATGGGGACTATTTTTTACACCTACGCGGAGATGCAACGGTATAAGGGCTATACCATACCGATTGTCTCCAGCATTACCAGCCTCGCCTGCCGTGAGAGGGACCGAGGACGTTTTGTCTTGGGCCCTGTTACCCTGGGAGTCGGCGCCATGGCAGCCCTCTTCTTTTATCCCGATCCCGCCGCGAGCATTGCAATTTTCGCCCTCGCCTTCGGGGACGGTCTTTCCAGTCTGGCGGGGAAGCTCCTCGGCTCAATTCGAATACCCTTCACCAAGGGAAAGACCATAGCCGGCAGCACTACCTGTTTCGTTCTGGTCTTTCTCATTTCCTTTCAGCTTACAGGAGAAGCAGGGGCGTCCCTCTGGGTGGCAGCAACGGCGACCTTCCTCGAAGCCCTCCCCTCCAAGGACTTGGATAATATCATTATTCCTGTCGGAACAGGATTTATTGCCTGGCAGCTCTTTCATCCCGCCGGTCTTCTCTGAGCATTCTAAACTCTGGTTTTTCTAAAACAGAATTCCAATCGAAGAGGATTCCTCAATGTACGGCGTTAAAACCAGAGATATACTGCCTGAAGACGGTTACCGAAAAAGACAATTCCTAAAACAAGAAGGATGAAGCCGATAAGTAAGATTACGGGAGCGGAATAGGCAAAGAGGAGCTCCTTTCCGACAATCAGCACAATGAACCCAATTCCCATAAGGGAATAATCCCGGTTGTTCAGAGAAAATCCGGCCCAGAAGAAGTTCAGGACCGCAAAAGCCTGAATTACCCAGAGTGCAATACGTAATTCCATTATGTTTCCGATCCGATTAAGCAAATTTGCTTGTAATACAGATGAATCCACCGCGATAGAAGCTGAAAAAATGAGAGATAGAAGAAACCCTACCCCGGCATATACGCCAAACTTCTTGTACTGTATACCCGCGGCAAATAACCCTGAGGCGAAGAGGGAAAAAACCCCCACCAATCTTCCTAAAACAACCGCTCTCGTAACAATCGTACCGAAGTAGGGGGATTTATCCAGTCCTAATACCACCACCTGCAGAAGGGCGAGGGTCTCAAAAGCAAGAGAAACGAGAAAGATAGTAAAAAAGAAGCTCTCCCCGAGAACGGAGCGCCGAAACTGCCTTCTGAAGAAAATTGAAGCAATTACCCCAATTATGGAGAAAAGGAGAATTCTCGTAAGAAATAAGAGAAAACTGCTGCTGTGTATCTTGAGTATATTCTGAAGCGGTGAAAGAATACTATCCGGGAAGAGAAAAAAGAGGACAAGGAAAGCAAGAGAGATGCAGAGCATAACTATAGCAATGAAAATGCCGATAAAAAGAATTGTGTCTCTAAGAGCAACAGTCATTATCTCGTATGTATCAGAAAGCGAAAGAAAATTCTACAGTAATAAAAAAAATGATCGATACTTATAGTATGACGAAGCGACAGATTATAATGCTGGTGTTCCTATTTCTATTCTCCACTGTTACTCTCTCTGCTGGCGATGTAGCTAGTTTTGTCAATCTTGGTTTTTCAGAAGACTCAAAACACTTCCTCTTCGGGCAGTACGGAGTAATGGAGGAAAGCACCCGGCCTTACGCGGACCTTTTTACCGTAGAGGTGTCTAAAAACTCCTTTTCCCCGGGAGGGGTCTTTCACGGACTCTACTCCGGACCGGTAGAACCGGGATACGAGGGTATAGGGGCACTCTTTACCCTCTACTCCGAACATGTGGAGAAAATCCATAAGGTCGATATCGATCATATAAATACAGGCAGGATCCTCTACATACTCTTAAATGGAGAAACCCCAAAACCGGAGCTTTCCTTTAGGGATTTTTACACCGGCTACACCTACAATGTTACTCTCCATCAAAATGTTTATGAGGAAAATTCTAAGGTCTCCGCTTCCTTCTACATTAACCTTAGGGTTTCCCCAAAAAACAGGAAGAGCGAATACTTCACCGTCGGCCTTCCCGATTTAAAGCGGGAGAAAGTAAAAAAATATCTCATTAGGAAGATCATCATCTCGCCGGACCAGCGCTCCTTAGTATTCGTAATTGAAAAGGAAATGGCCGATAAGGGGGGAGTTAACATCCGCTACATGGTGGAAACCGTACAGATTCGCTAATTCCTAATCCCCTTGACATGGTAACGACCCCATTATTGACACCTCAAAACCCTCCGTTTACAATGTGTCAACAGAATCAACAGCAACATTGAGGAAATCATGGCAGAAAAGATAACCCCCCGTGGGGAGAATTACTCCCAATGGTACATCGATATTGTACTTCAGGCCCAGCTGGCGGACTACTCTCCAGTGAAGGGATGCATGGTTATTCGCCCCAGAGGATACGCCCTCTGGGAGAGGATGCAGTCCGCCCTGGACGGAATGTTTAAAGAAACGGGACATGAAAACGCGTACTTTCCCCTCCTGATTCCACAGGAATTTATACAGCGGGAAGCTGAACATGTGGAGGGATTTTCCCCAGAGCTGGCTGTAGTGACCCACGCCGGCGGTGAAGAGCTGGAGGAGCCTCTGGTACTCAGACCCACCTCGGAAACCATTATCTGGGCAATGTACAAACGGTGGATACAATCCTACAGAGATCTTCCTCTCCTAATAAACCAGTGGGCCAACGTCCTCAGGTGGGAAAAGCGCACCCGCCTCTTTCTTAGGACCACGGAATTCCTCTGGCAGGAAGGACACACCGCCCACGAAACCCGGGAGGAGGCGGTAGAAGAAACCCTGAAAATGCTAAACGTGTACAAAACCTTTGCCGAAGAGTATATGGCGCTCCCCGTGCTTACCGGGGTTAAGAGCGAGAGCGAAAAGTTCGCCGGCGCGGTGGAGACCTATGCAATTGAGGCGATGATGCAGGACCGGAAGGCCCTGCAGGCGGGGACGAGCCATTTTCTAGGGCAGAACTTTGCCAAAGCCTTCGATGTGACCTTTCAGACCAGGGAGAGGACCCTGGACCACGTTTGGGCCGCCTCTTGGGGTGTTTCAACCCGGCTGGTGGGTGCCCTCATTATGGCCCATTCCGACGATAAGGGTCTGGTCATTCCGCCGCGCTTAGCCCCCACTGAGGCGGTTGTTATTCCCATTTATAAGAACAAGAACAAGGAAGAAGTCCTTGCCTACACCAACGAAATCTACAATGAGGTAAAGAAAGTATTTCGTACCGCCTTAGATGATGACGATCAAAACTCTCCGGGCTGGAAATTTTCCGAATGGGAGATGCGGGGTGTTCCCGTAAGGATCGAAATAGGACCTAAGGATATGGAGGCGAAACAGATAACCCTTGTCCGTCGAGACACAGGAGAAAAACTCGCCGTGGGGAAGGGAGAAGCGGTTTCCCATATCAAAAATCTTCTTAAAGAAATTCAGGAGAACCTCTTTCAGCGGGCCCTTGCCTTCAGAGAGGAAAACACGAAGGATATCCATACCTGGGAAGAGATGAAGGAATTCTACCAAGGCGAAGGAGGCTTCGCACGGTCCGGTTGGTGTGGTTCTCCGGATTGTGAAACCTCGATTAAAGAAGAAACTAAGGCCACCATTCGAATCATTCCTTTTGATACCACGGGAGAGGGGAAAGTATGTGTCTACTGCGGGGAAAAAGCGAAGGAACTGGCCATTTTTTCAAAGGCCTATTAGTACCCTCCCAAAGGAAATGGAAGACCTCAGGTAAAGGCGTTCTAGAGGTCCAAACGAAACGTTGTTTCTCCTCTTTTCTGCTTCTTTCGTTTCTTATAATCAGTCTTCTTCTTGGATGCGGCGCCGGCCCGGGAAAACCAGGACCAAAAGAAGAAACAGAACCGGGCTCGGGAAAAGGAGGAACATTAACTGATACCGATGGAGGAGAACGGGACCTAAAGTGGTGGTATTTCGACCGGAAGGGCCGTCTTATCTCCCGAAGAGATCCGGAAAACATACCTCCCACCCCCTTCCGGCCCTGGACCCAGCAGATCCGGATTACCGGTTTCTGTCAAATTGGGGAGGTGGTCATCGCCGTAGTAAATACCCAGGGGTTGTACCATATTACCCCTCCTGAGCCGTCCAAAAATGAGGAGCCGGCAAGAGGCCCTGTTCCTCTTCCGATGTGGCAACTCTATCGAAAAACCGACTATTTCGGGGAATACACAGCCGGCCCTCCCATGGCGTATAAAGACAGGCTTATTGTGCATCTCTATCGAGATTCCGTACTACGTTCTCCCGCAAAAGAGAATTACGAAAACGAATCCTACACGTCGCATTCTATCCTGTCATTAGATCCCGGCAAAGGAGAGATTTCATCCCTTTTCTCCACTTCCCCCTTTCGTACGGGAGCTCAACAGAGTTTGCTGTCGGACTTGGGACACTGTGTGGATATCCTTCCCGCGGAGGGAGCGTGGATATCGGCGTGGAAGAATATTACCCCTGAAGAGATCGTTTTTAAGTACAGATCTATAGATCCTTCCACCGGAAAGCTGACCCGACTCACGCGGGAGCAATACAGAGAAGCGGTAAGACCCACTCCCCTGAAAGCCGAATCCGCCCCGGTCTTAGTCTTATCCCTTTTCGAAAGCTGGAATACAGCGCGGCTATCTGAGGAAGAGGATAAGGTGATCTACGATATCGAGCTTCACAAACCCAATGAGGAAGGACCCCGGGTTTTTCGCCGCGGCGAGGAATCTCTCCTTTTAAAGGGAGAGGGAAGGATCGTAAAAATACCGATGCTTCTCCGGCAGGAAATGGGCAGCAGAAAGGATGGCAAGACAACAGAAACAGAAATTCTAGGGCTTTTTCCCGACAATACCCTCCGTATCCTCTCTAATGGCAAGGAAAAGCTAATCCATCTCCCCAACCCCGGTCCTGAGAGGGCCTACACCCAATTCTGGGCCATAGGTACTTCCCTCATGATCGCCTGGGAGCGGGTCCGTTTTACCGAAACCGCCGAGGCGGGGGTCCTGGAGGTGCAATTCGAGCCATAGTCCACAGCGTAACCCACAGCATTTACTCTTGGATCAACGAAAAAACGTGGTATACTACAAGGGATGGATAAACTGAAAACTCTTATTTTTGTTATGCTTCTCTTCTCTATCTCCCTCGGTTCCTTACAAGCCGTGGAAATCAAGGGCCTGGGTGTGTTTGGTGGTATAACGTGGCTTGGAAATAAGAGTGATGAAGGCGGTCCGGACCCCCTGTTAAAACCTCTAGGAGGAGAGATGATTATTATGTTCACTCCCCTCTTTTCCATATCTCCCGCCCTCTCCGTTTTTGCTACTCAATATCAGCTTACTGCTGACGGGCAGAAAGCCGTACCTACAGAGGTGGAGTTTGCAAACTCCACGTGGGTGCTTGCAGCCTTATTGGACGTGATGGCGGATTTTGAATTTCACATAAACGATGAGTTTTCCCTGGGGGCCATGGCTTTTCCCTCTTTTCTCTTTAGAATACCCCTTACCTCCTGGGGTACGGCGGTAGATACAAAAGGTGACATGACTTCCTACTTCTATGGAAACCTTCGTTTTCTCTACCTTGGAGCGGGAGGATTTCTTAGGTGGGAAATGATGGACGGAGTGGCCCTTTCAATACGCCTCTTTACCCGTCTTCCCATCTTTCACATTTGGGACGGCGAGGGCGTTCCCTTCACCGACCAAATGATGATCGGCGGAACAGCGGGTTTTACCTTCTATCTTTAATCTGCCACTTGAGTTGATACGAGAAATTTCCTCTATGACTGACTTAAATAAAAGACTGCCTTAAATAAAACTACTTATTTCAATTTCTTTTTGAATTCCCTCGTGTCTGGCCAGGAGGAAGGCGGAAAAAGAGGAGGTAACCACATCCAGAGTGACAGCTATACTGGTTAGAAGAGGAATTATTGGTTTAATTATGAGAAACCCTTCCTCTACCCCTTTTCCATACATCCCGCAAAGAAGCGAGAGGGCGACAATAACCCCCGTGGCAGGAAAGGGAGCGAGAATAAAAGATATGAGAAAGCTGAAGAGAAATACCCACATATATTGCCCAAAGCTTATTCCTAAACTCGAGTAGGAGGTGAGAATTACGAGAAAAGAAACGGCGGTAACCATAGCAGTGCCGGCTCTTCCCACCATAGCGAAGAGTGGATATGCTGTGGAATTCAAGCGTCTAGGTACTCCCATATTCTCTTTCCCGTGTTTTATGAGGGAGGGGACGGAAAATAAGTTGTCTCCCGAGAGAAAAGCAAGAATAAGAGGCCCCAAAGAGGCGTAGAGCCACTTATAGGGATTCTCCTTCCCGCCGAAAAAGTAAATCAGGGCCGGGTAAATAGCCAGAACGACGATGAGGGAATCCACCAGGAGAATGGTTAAAAGTTGGGAAAAAAGATCGAACTGAGGAACATTTTTTATCTGCATCAATAAATAGGCGGTAAGTGCGATACACCCCAAGCCCATGAGCTCTACAATAAGGCTCCCGAGTTTGTAAAAAATCCTGGACAGAGAATCGAATACCTGAGCCACAGGTCTTATAACCACCTTATCGAAGGAGAAGTTCAACCCCATAAGCAGGGCGGCGATAAAAATAGGAAAAAGATGGTTCCCTTCAGAAAAAAATACACTGAAGAAATTTCGCGGGAATACCTGCAGTAGACTCTCCTTAAAAGTGGGAATATCGATACTGACTTCGTTCTCAATGAATATGGGAATCCGTCCTGGTGAAAAGAGCATGACTGAAAAGACCCCCAGAAGCGTGAGGACACCAGTCGAGAGGAGGAGGAAGAGAAAGAGACGGAGATAAGTCTTGATAAGCCTCCTGTCCACCCTGAGTTCATATGTACCGAGAGCAAGGGCAAAGAAAACCATGGGGAAAAGAGCGTATCTTCCAATATTAATAATTAGGGTGTAGAGAAAGGAAAAGGTCGCCTCCGCCTCTATTCCCTGACTTGGCAAAAAGAAAACCAGAAACACTCCGATGATCGACCCAATTAGCAGTTTTATCCAAATTTTCATAGTATTTATTCGCTCTCTTTATATTATAACGATTTTCTTCTATCTGCCCCGATGCATGAAGGACTGTAAAAAACTCGAACGGTCGGACATTTTAAACCACTTCCCCTGAGAGTGACGGGCCTTCTCTACATGTATCTTCCACACATAATCGGCAGCCTCCTCAGCGGAAACAGAATGAATATCCACCCCGTTTATTACATATGATTCGTTCTGATAGATCGTGAAGAGGGCGTTCACAAGCCCCCGTATGCCGCCCATAACAGTAGAGCCCAGAGGAGAGTGGAGGGTCTCCCTGGCCTGGTAGAGGACGAAGGTGAGAACACCGGTCCTTTTTCGCTGAAAGAGATTTACAAGCTCTCTTAGGAGAAAAAATGTACCCTTTATTCCCCGGTCAATCTCCTCCTCCATGGAGGAAGATGATAAATCCTGAAGAGGTTTGTTTTCTCCTCTCATCTCGTAGAGGAGAATAGCCTCGTCGATTCCACCATATCGATTTACCGCCTCTGTACGCACCTGGGGTGCCGAGAGGGGAGAACGCCAGTTATACTTAAGCTCGAACCCAAGAAGATCGGAAGAGGTCCCAGTTTCGTTTTTTTCTTTAGGCCCATCTCCCGTTGTTTCTTTAGCTTTCCCGCCGCCCCCCTTTTTTTTAGTTTTAGAAGCGGCTCCAGTCCTCGGTCCCTCCTCCTCAACAAGAGAAATGACATGCGCGTCATCGCCCAAGGCGAACTGGGTAAGGAGATTACCGATAGTACTGTCTCCCGGAGAAATCAGAATGGTCTTCTTCATCCAAAGAATAGTAACGATGAAAAGGGGCCTGGTCAACACGAATCGATCCAGCACGAGTAATTCATGCTGAGAAATGCTGTACTAAGATATGCTGCTTTGAGCTGTAAGTCGATTTTCTTGCACAGTATGATATGATACAGTAAGAAATTATTAGACAAGGCCAATGGCCACATTATCAAATTTGGTTTATTTTAAACCTGGCTGAGTTGCCTTAGGAAAAGGATTTCGGAGGTGCTGAATGAAGGTAGCAATTGGACAGATCAATTCCACCGTGGGAGATTTTCAGGGGAACAGAAACAAAATCGAAGAATATAGCATTCAGGCGGAGAAGAAGGGTTGTTCCATTATTGTATTTCCGGAGCTTGCAATATGCGGGTACCCCCCGAACGACCTCCTCAACTATCCTGAATTCTTGGATGAAAACACCCGAACCTTAAGACAGCTCCAGAAAGCTCTGCCTCCGAACATCGCCGTGGCGGTGGGACATGTGGACAAAAACTACGGAGGCACCGGAAAGCCCTTAAGAAACCTTATCTCGGTTATCTACGAAGGGACCATTATTCACAGTCAAGGAAAGACCCTCCTGCCGACATACGATGTTTTTGACGAGGCACGGTATTTTGAACCGGCAAAGGCACATACCCTTTTCTCCTTCTTCGGTAAGAAAATCGGAATAGCCATATGTGAAGATATCTGGTGGGAAGAGGACCAAGAGGGGGGAAAGCATTATCTTATTGACCCGGTTAGGGAACTTCTCGATGCCGGGGCCGATTTTCTCCTTGCCCCATCCGCCTCCCCCTTCTACGCCGGGAAGACTTCCACCCGCCTCTCTCTGCTAAGCAGGATAAGCACTACCGCATCAATACCGGCAGTGTATGCCAATATGGCAGGCGGGAACGATAGCCTTATTTTCGACGGACACTCCTTTATTATCGATAGGGAGGGAAACTGTATTCACTGGGGAAGAGGATTTACCGAAGACCTCATTATTTCTGACCTGGATGAAAAAAATCCTCCTGTATCCGTAAATCCGGAGAAATACGAAGAAATTGAACAGGCCCTGATTCTTGGTATAAAAGATTACCTTGCAAAATGCGGATTTCATTCCGTGCACCTGGGACTCTCGGGAGGAATAGATTCTGCTTTGGTGGCCTATTTGGCCGTCCAAGCCTTGGGCGCTGACAGTGTAACCACCTTTTCTATGCCCAGCCGATATTCCTCTGAGAGCAGCGTGAAGGACGCTGAACAACTTGCCGCTAACCTTGGGACCACCCTCCATCAGATCCCTATTGAAAAACCCTTCTCGGCCTTTCTCGAGGTCCTTGCACCTATTTTCGATGGAAAAAATCCTGATGTAACGGAGGAGAACATTCAGGCCAGAATCCGAGGGATACTCCTTATGGCCTACTCCAATAAAATGGGCTCCCTCCTCCTTGCCACAGGGAATAAATCCGAGTTGGCCACGGGATACTGCACTCTCTACGGCGACATGACCGGGGGACTAGCGGTTATCGGAGATCTCTTTAAAACCGAGGTCTTCGAACTCTGTCAATACATAAATCGTAGAGGGGAAATAATTCCTGAGTCGATTATAACGAAGCCTCCATCGGCGGAGCTTAGACCAAATCAGAAAGACGAGGACAGTCTTCCTCCCTATCCGATCCTGGATACGATTCTTCAAGGGTATCTTATAGAGCATAAAAGCAGCGATATCATTGCAGAGGAAGGAGATATAGAGATAGATTTGGTCTTGGATATCCTGAAACTGGTATCCAAAGCGGAGTTCAAGAGGATTCAGGCACCACCGGTCCTGAAAATTTCTCCGAAAGCCTTTGGAAACGGCCGAAGAATACCCGTGGCACGATATACCTACGAAGGTGAAGGCCACCCTTAGCCCCATAAAATCCAGGGTAGTTCAACATTAACCGCAGCAATGCTAAAAGGTGAATTCTTTTAGAATTTGCTGATTAACCGAATTTTCACTTCAGCAACTTTCAAAATTAAATAATTTTGAAAGTTGCCCCACCTTTAGATTTTTATAATTCATTATAATATAACGAATTATAAAATATCGACCCAATATTGAGGTTCTGAAAAATGTAATTTTGAAAGAACCTCACTTGTTTTCTCCACCGGGAGGGGTTATACTATAAATGAATGAATATTCATTCATTTATAAGAAAGGAGGAAATACCACTATGGCGCGTCAATTAGACGGTGAAAAAAGACACAGTATTCTGGACGCTGCCCGTATACAGTTCGGGGAGAGGGGATTTAAAAGCACCACTATTAAAGAAATCGCGGATACGGCTGAAGTCGCCCCCGGTTCCATTTACACCTACTTTAACGATAAAGAGGACCTCTTCCGAGCAACGGTAGAGGCAGGCTGGGACGAGTTTAACAAGGAGATGCATCGGATTATTACCCTTCCGGGTTCCTATCGGCATAAGCTGGAACGGGTTATTATCTTTGGTTTTGACCTCCTAAAAAGGCTTTACCCCATCCTCAGGGGAATGCTCTCCGAGGCGGCCCGATTGAACCTTTTACAAAAAAATATCGATCTCCTCTGCCGTGACTTAGAGGGGCTTCTTACACAAATTCAGGCAAGGGGGGCTATTGTTCCTATACCCCTTACGGCAGCCCAAGGCCAGTACCTCTTAAATATCGTCGTCTCCGGTATTCTCTTTCGTATTTCCATGGTTCCCCCGGAGACCTTAGATCAGGAGATCGAGAATATGAAGACGACCATCCTCGCCGGCCTTATTCAGTTTTTTACCCCCCAAGCGGACAAGGAATCCCCTGAGGGAGAGATTGCACCTGCCCGCTTCTCCTCGGTATAGGAAGACTTACTAGGAGGCACAGCTGAAATGAAGATTCGTTTTTCAAGAAAAACACTTTTCCTCCTTCTTATTCCGCTCCTTTTTGGAGGGGTGGCACTGGGAAGATATATTGCTGCTGCCCTGAAAGAAAAAGAAAAGGATGAGCCACAGGCAGCACTGGTGAAAACTGTATTTCCCACCCAAGGAAGCATCACGGACATCATGGAATATACAGGCACGCTGGTCCCGGATACTACCGTCATTCTTCATCCTAGAGTAGCTGGAAGGATCCTCTTCGTATCCGTCGAAGAAGGAGATCAGGTAAAGAAAGGAGATCTTCTGGTGTCCCTGGATAAAGAAATCCTTCAACTTCAGGCAGACCAGGCAAAGGCGAACTGGCAGGCGGCTAAAGCCTCTTATGAAAAAGCAAAGCGAGGGGCCAGAGACGAGGAAATAGAGAACGCCCATTCCTTGGTGGAACAGTATAAAGACGACGTGGATACTCTGGAGCGGACCATGGAGAGGACTAAACGCCTCTATGAATCAGGTGCTGTGGCGAAGACAAAGGTAGAGGAGGTAGAAAACCAGTACAAAGGCGCGAGGACCCGATACGAAAACG
>CAYXSD010000005.1:80581-82222 GCA_964466335.1 uncultured Spirochaetales bacterium | reverse complement strand
AGAAATAGATAAGCTGTAAGGATCTGCCCCTCCTCCATCCGTTATCATCAACCCCATACCTCTACCCCATATCCACCCGTGGTTCATATCTTTCTAAGTATTTTTACACCACAAACCGCTGCCACTCCGCCATGACCCCATGAAAGTTTATTGACTGCCGCGGTGGAATAAAATATTTGTGATTAGGCCCACTTAAGAATGTTAAAAATAAAGACTTTCTGATACAATAGTTATCTGTAAGCATATTATATTATTTTTGGAGTAATTAGATAAGTGGATAAAGATAATCAAGAAAACAAAGAGGAATTTGCTTCTCTTTATGAAAACAGTTTTTCCAAGATGGGCTCCCTAGAACCGGGACAACAAATCGAGACTAGGATAGTTTCCATTTCGGGCGACTCTATTTTCCTGGAGTTGAGCGGTAAAAGTGAGGGCATCCTGGAAAGAGCCGAGCTGACGGACAGCGACGGCACTATTTCAGTAAAAGAGGGTGATACAATAAACGCGTTCTTCCTCTATTCAAAAAACGGAGAGATGCATTTTACAACCAAGATTACCGGGAACAAAGCCGAGAACGCTGTATTGGAACAGGCCTTTGAGAGCAAAATCCCCGTTGAAGGCAGTATTGAAAAAGAGATCAAGGGCGGTTTTGAAATCAAAATTGGTGACGCGCGGGCTTTCTGTCCCTATTCCCAGATGGGCCTAAAACGGATAGAAAATCCTCAAGAATATATTGGAAAACAACTCACCTTTATGATTTTAGAGTATAGCGAAAATGGCCGCAATATCCTGGTTTCAAACCGGATAATACTGGAAGAAGAACACGAGCAGCAAGTAGAAAACCTGAAAAAGACATTAAAGGAAAATACGCGTGTAAAAGGCACCGTAAAAGCGATACAGGATTTTGGTGCTTTTGTTGATCTGAACGGTGTACAGGCTTTGCTTCCAATCTCGGAAATCAGCAGAAGCCGCGTGGATGATATTCACGCAGTACTATCAGAAGGCCAGGAGATTGAAACGTCAATTATTAAACTCGATTGGAGAAATGAGCGTATTACTCTGAGCATGAAGGCACTGCTTCCCGACCCATGGGATGAAGCCGCTTCAAAATATCCAATTGGTTCAAAGCACACGGGAGAAGTCGCGCGAATTACCGATTTCGGAGCGTTTGTTTCACTGGAGCCGGGATTGGACGGACTTCTTCATATTTCCGAACTAAGAGGCGACACAGGGGAGAATAATCCGCGCGATGTTTTGAAGAAGGGACAAAAAATCACGGTTCAAATTATGAGTATGGACATCGAGAAAAAACGGATATCCTTGAAACGAGTTTCTTCATTTCAGGAAGATAAAGATTACAAAAAGTATCTTAAACCTGAATCTGACACATATAATCCTTTTGCCGAACTCTTGAAAGACGATCCGAAGAAATCTGAATAGGAGGTTATGCCTTTTTACCCTTTTCTTGTTAACCGTATAATGTATCGCAGGAGACCGGAATATCCAATTAGCCGTGGTTTCGAAATCCTCCGGTTCGGGGGCAATTCTTAAAGTCTTGGTGTTTGGCGAGGGGATCCTACGAAAAAATCGAGAAAGAAGGGGAATATATTGACTAGTCTGGCTAGTCCGTATATACTATCG
>CAYXSD010000005.1:36960-80481 GCA_964466335.1 uncultured Spirochaetales bacterium | reverse complement strand
ATGAAGAAATGGCCTCTTCAGGATGCCAAAGCGCGATTCAGCGAACTGGTTAATCATTGCCTTGAACACGGACCACAAATGGTAACACGAAACGGACGCGAAGTGGTTGTACTCATACCTGTCGATGATTATAAGCATACAATCGCGCCAAAAAAGAGTTTAAAGGAATTCTTCTTGTCAGCTCCCAGAATTGAGCTTGATATACATCGGTCAAAGGATACGGGCCGAAAGGTTACACTATGATTCTCCTGGACACATGCGTAGTATCAGAAACATTGCGACCGGAACCCTCTCAAAAGGTACTCAATTGGTTGGACAGTCTCCCCGAACACCGGGTATATCTGCCCGCTTTCGTTATAGGTGAACTGCAAAAAGGCATTGAACTGCTCCCCGGAGGGAAAAAACAGACAGCCCTTAAGACCTGGTTTGAACAACTATGTGAACGATTTCATGATCGTATCCTTACTTTTGATGAAGAGGCGGCCCGCCGATGGGGAAACCTCACCGCAAAAATGGAGGCTTTCGGTAACACCTTACCGGTAATAGACAGCATGATAGCCGCCATTGCCCTCCGGTATTCCGGTCTCCTGGCTACACGGAATCTATCTCATTACAAGAACACCGGGGTTGATCTTATAAACCCCTGGTCCTTGCTCGGATAAATTCCACCGCGTCTTCGAAGGGAACCGCCGGGGAATAATACCATCCCTGGTACTGGTCGCATCCAAGCTCGTGAAGCAGTTCTTTCTGTTCTTCCGTTTCCACGAACTCGGCCATAATCTTGAACTCCAGGGATTTCGAGAGGTACACGATGGAAGAAATGATTTCCCTGCACCGATGTTGTCGAGCAAAATATACCTTTTTCCATATCTGTGGTCACTTATATGGAATTGATACAGGGAATGATCAATAAGGATGAGATGAAGAAATTCCAGAAACAGGTCCGGAAATGGAATGTTGATATTATCCAGATTGATAAAGAAATATCCGCAAGGGCAATGTTTTATGTTCAGGAATACGCGTTAAGCCATTCAATGATGTTAGCGGACGGTATCATCGCGGCTACGGCGGTACAACATGGTGAAATACTAGTAACAGCGAAGGAGAAGTATTATAAATTTATACCGACAATTGAGTACGAGAAATTCACGCCCGGGCAGTAATTCTTAAACGCTTGAATAATAAACAACCTTAAACAAATTTCGTTTACGAAATAATCGGCCGACCAAACAGGAGGATAGTCCACATGGAGATATGTATCCATAGCTTTCTTGTCTGAAATTGTTTGTCTCCGTTCTTTAAATACCTATATCTTTTCGTTGTCGGAAGACAGTTTCATCATACCCGAATTGCGGAAGAAGGCCGGATATTTCAGGCCTGTCTAGAAAAACAAATCGGCCGTCCTTCCAATATTCCTGATTATCGAGATAAATGGTCGTATCAAATACCGCCCAGGCGATTTCTCCTGGGGCATAGTTCCCGCATGTATGAAAGTGGGTATAGCGGGGGTTTGCAAACGCAATCATTCCCCACCGGTCAATGTCTACCGAAGCGGGCAGGGGGTAAAAAGCAGCCGGATGAATACCGGTGTGCCAGGAGTGGACGACATCTCCATCAATCTTGAACAGACTGCTTACCCGGCGATAGTGTTCCCGGAATTTTGTTACAGTTTTCGAAGCTCCTTCCAGGTCGACTATCCGTCCTGCTTCGATAAAAACGGTCACCGGTTCCTCGAGAATAAGGTAGCTGTCATCGTAATGGCGGTTTGCCGTCGACATTAGAAAACGGGAAACCACGACTCGACCGGTCATGGTATTACAAAGTACAGGCCGGAAAATGGGAATAGGAAACAGACCGAGGGTAAAATCTTCGACCGGCTCGGAAGGATTTTCCCGGATCTCCTGGGTCCCCGAAACATCGGTCCCCAAAGGACAGGTGATCCGCCACGTTTTTGTCGAATCCAGATCGGCTTCGAAACTGACCCGGATCGCTTCCATGAGGCCTTGGTGAATGGTGCAGTATCTCGAACCGAGAAAGCCGATGTCGATGGCATAACTTATTGTTTTTGTCGCTTTACCCGATAAGGAGGCGAATCTGATCTGACCCCCGGCCCGTGCCTGAAAAATAACATGCTCCGATTCTGCTATGGCGGATTTTACCGTTTCGGGAATGTCATGGGGACCGTCAATCAACGGACACGGGATCTTCCGCGGGCGGCAGCCCAGCTCGCGGGCGACCTCGGAGATGCACTGGGGGGCAAAGGCATCGTAAAACCCAAGGGCGGTGTCTTCTGTTATAATCGAAACCGTGTCTCCGGATTTTACATTAAGACAATTGCATAGAAGATTTCGAGCTCCTTTTCGGGGATCGAAATCCGCGGGATTGCTGTCGGCAGGCATCATTTGCTCCTTTCGTCTCCAAACAGGTGTCGGCGGACCGCTGAAGGATTTATCATCCCGCGGCAGTACGGAGCTTGTCCGCGTACTCGCCGGGCATGGGGTTGCCTTTTTCCACACAAGGAATATACGCATTACTTAGTAAAAGGGCAAGGAATTGGAGGGAACCGCTATTTCTGTATTTTTAGGGTGTACCGTGGAGAAACTCATCCCCCATCCGTGACCATCAGCCCCATACCTCTACCTCATACCCACCTGATCACCCACCCGTGGTTCATACTCCTACAAGGAGAAAAGAGGGAATAACCACGAATGGCAGGAATGAACACGGTAATATTTCAAGGTGATAGAACCTTTGTATCAGACAGAAAAAATGTGACTATTTCGGAATATATTCCTGAATAGTCTTGACTTTTCCGGAATAATTTGTATTCTAGTCGTATGGAGAGGGCTTGTAGAGGTCAAATTCAAAAAGACCTGGAAAGCAAAATTGTTATGCTCACCGGTCCCCGGCAATGCGGGAAAACGACTCTTTCGAAGATGCTCTTCTCCCATTTCGATTATTTCAACTACGATTACCCGGAACACCGGGTGGACTTGAAGCAAAGATCATGGGACCGTTCGAAGGATCTTATTATTTTCGATGAACTTCATAAAATGAAAAACTGGAAAAGTTGGCTGAAAGGGATTTCCGATGTGGAAGGAATACCGCCGCGATATATTGTAACCGGCAGCGCCAGGCTTGATACAGCGAGAAAAGCGGGAGATTCACTCGCCGGAAGATATTTTCTGCATCAACTACACCCCTTCGATATCAAAGAAGTAAAGGACCATGTGCCTCCCGAAGATGCTTTGGAGCGTATACTCAACCTTAGCGGTTTCCCCGAACCCTTCCTTCAAAAGGAAACTCAATTTTACCGGAGGTGGAAAAAAACCCATACCGATATTATTCTTCGCCAAGACCTTCTGGATATGGAATCTATTCGGGACATTCCGGCAGTTGAAACGCTCATAGAATTAATTCGGAGAAGCGTTGGATCACCCGTATCCTATGCATCATTAGCTCGTAATTTGGAACGGGACAGCAAAACGGTTAAAACATGGCTCACATATCTGGAAAACCTCTACATACTATTTCCCGTCCGCCCGTATCATAGAAATATTGCAAGGGCAATTTTAAAAGAACCGAAATACTACCTATTTGATACAGCGGATGTATTTTCCGGAAAAGGCGGACGCCTGGAAAACTGTGTCGCCTGCTCATTATTAAAGGAACTTCATCGGATCAGGGACACAATAGGCTATGAGACAGAACTTCAATATCTCAGAACGAAAGATAAAAAGGAAATTGATTTCGCAGTCACCATTAACGGTGCAGTTACTCACCTTATAGAAGTTAAATCGACAGATAACAATATAAGCACACACTTCAAACACTTTTCAAAATTTTTCCCTGACGCAAAAAAGATACAACTCGTACGGTCATTGGATCGGGAAAAGACATTCCCCGACGGAACTGAAATCAGAAATCTCGCCGAATGGCTGGGGAACATCGATTTATCGCAATGAAGGTTTATCCTTCTCCCATCATCCATCCGTGCCCATCAGCCCCATACCTCTACACTATATCCACCCGTGGTTCCCTATAACTTAAAAAAAGACTGCCACTGACGCTTCTAATCAAACCACGGATGAACAGGGATGAACACGGATATGGATTAATTGCCCCTTTCGTGTAACTATACAAAGTGTAGGAGGTCTTTCGGGATGCAAAAGTCACTGAGGATAGGTCCTTCCGCCGACTCCCTTCTTATTATGTCTCCCCTTTTTTTCATCCTTTTCATCCTTTTTTTTCTTCTCTTGTTTCTTTTCCCATCTATAGGCCTTCTCCAGGCTGAAGAAACCCAGAATAAGGCCGCCGAGGCGGACGCGCTCCTTCAAAAGGGGAGTGACCTCTACTATCAGAGCGCTTTCGCGGAGGCTGTTAAAGCTTTTACAGAAGCAGCGGAAATCGACGCCTCTTTGGGACCGGAGAGACGACTGAACCTGGGGTTCGACTACGGCTGGACCGGCGAGTGTTACCGGGTTACCGCGGAGTATGAGAAGGCCCTCCGTTTCTATGGGAGAGCAATAGGCATTTTCCGAGAGCTGGAAGAAGAGGTGAATGCTTCGGTCTATCTTGGGAACAGCGGTTGGATATATATCCAACTGGGGGAATATGAAAAAGCGGAGGAGCTCCTCAAGGAAGCTTTCATGCTTGGGGAGAAGCATATTCCTCAAGACTCGGAAGACCTCACCAACAATCCGCCCACCATGTACGCCTCCCTCTGGGCCTCCCATCTGGCCGAACTGAAGAATATTCTTGGCGATATTAACGAAATGGTCCGCTACAATCGTATTGCCCTGAGCTATGCCCGTTCAGCTGCTATGGAAAACCAGATATACGTTACGGCGTACAATCTGGGAAACGGATTAGCCGCTCAGGGAGACTACGAAGGGGCCCTGGAAGCCTACCGGGAGGCTTTGGCCGTCGGGGAGAAGTACAGCTACGGGGAGTACATCTTTCAGCAGCTCTCCAACATCGGCGGGACTTATATTGCTCTTTTTCGTTACAGCGAAGCAGAGGACTACGCTCGGCGGGCCCTGGATCTGGCCATGGAGATGGAGGACCACCAGAAAACAGTCCAGGCCCATCATCTATTGGGAAGGGTCTACACTTCCCATGCCCGTTTTGAAGAGGGAGTAGAACAGTATAAAGTGGCCCTTTCCCTTCAGCGAAAGCATCCCGAACTGGGAGATATGGAGTCCAGCCTTAACTTCTTAGGGAAAGCCTACTCCGATTGGGGAAAGTACCAGGAGTCCTTGGCCTACTTCAAGGAGGGCCTTGAGGAGGCAAAGAAAGCGGGGGACAAAGCAGACATCGCTTCGAGCTACAACAATATCGGGAGCGTTTACCATCATCTGGGGGATTACAATAAGGCCCTTCCCTACTACGAAAAAGCCCTGGCCATCGACCGGGAGATACACCATCTCAAGGATATCGCCATTGTCCTTAACAATATCGCTTCTATCTTCGATGTCTGGGGTGAATACGACCGTGCTGTGGAGTATTTCGAGGAGGCCCTCTCCATTACCGAGGCCCAGGGTTGGGATGCCGATACGGCCACCATTCTCAACAACATCGGTCTTATCTACATGAGTTGGGCAAAGTATCGGACCGCCGAGGAGTACTTCAACCGTGCCCTGTCCCTGGCGGAAAAGATCGGTAATCCCGATACCATCTCCCTCTACACGGGGAATTTAGGTCTGTTAGCGATAAAGGAAGAGGCTTACCAACGGGCCCTTCCCTACCTGGAAGAGGCTTTGAAAATTGAAAAGAAGATAGGGAACCGCTCCAAAATGGCCATAACCTACAACAACATGGGGGTGGTGTACCACAGTTTAAATGAATTTACCAAGGCCGTTGAATACTATGAAAAGGCACGCGCTATCGCGAAGGAACTGGGGGAAGAATCGCTTCAGATATCCTACAGGAACAATATAGCTCAACTCTACCAGGAGCAGGGGGAATTTCAGGAGGCCATCGATATCTACCTGGAAATTATTCCCTTAGCGGAGGCGGCTAACGAAGGCGAAGGGCTTACCACCATATACACCAACTTAGGGGCCACCTACTACGAGGACGGTCAGTACGAAAAGGCGGCCCCCTACTTCAGGCGCAGTGTGGAAATGCTGGAAAAGCTCAGGCTTACCGCCCCGGGGGCCATCCGGCGGGACTATCTGGACAAGCAGATACACAACTACCAGTGGCTTATAACCACCTACTACAAGATAGACCTTCTCCCCGAAGCATTTGGAATAATCGAACAGTCCAGTGCGAAATATCTTTTGGAACAGCTCGGGGAGGCCACGGTAACCTGGGAGCCTCAAGACCTCTCCGCGCATATGGACGGAATGCGGGGAGATGAGATCTTCATTACCTTTACCAACAGCCGGTGGCCCGGTCCTCTTAGGTTTGCTCTGAACAGGGAGTATATCTACGGAGCAGAGCTTCCGAAAAAAAGTTTGGTTTCCTCGATTTACCAGAACTTCGAACGGGACATAATGCGAAAAACCGAATTGGGAGAGGGGGAGCTCCCCATTGCACCGGAGGGACTGGAAAAATCCACCGCCCACAGCATTATCCTGGAAAAAAAGTTCGAGGCTGTCCTCTCCTACTACCGGTACCTCCTTTCCAAACCGATTCTATTAAGACGGGAAGCGGAAGCCATGGAGGCAATCGCGAAAAATCTTTATCTCTACCTCTTTGGAGAGACGGAGGATATTTTAGAGGGCGTTAAAAAGATTACGATTATTCCCGATGGAATGCTCGCCCTTATTCCCATGGAAACCCTTATTACACCGGAGGGAAAGTACCTGGCTGAACTCTACGACATTTCCTACGTGCAGTCCCTATCGGTACTCAAGGCAATAGAGAAACGCAGCTACCCTGAAACAAGGAAACCCCTCCTCGCCTTCGGCGGTGCCGTGTACAATCCCATCTCCTACAAGGAGGATATGGACTCCACGGAGGAGCAGTACAAAAAGCTTGCTGGAAAAATTGAGATGATTAGTTCCGAAGGGGGAAGCTTACGAAGTGCCTACGGGAGTCTTGGATATGGAGAAATAACCAATCTCCCCGGCTCCTTAGCCGAGGTCCGGGCTATTAAGAAGATCATCCCCGGTGCGGACCTCTACGTAGGGGAGACCGTATCGGAAGCCACGGTAAAAGAGCTGTCCCAGTCAGGAAACCTTAAGAACTACGAAGTCCTCCATTTTGCCGTTCACGGGGTGGTTGTCCCGGAGGTCCCGGAGCTTTCGGCAATTATCCTCTCTCAGGATGATAAAGACACCTCCGGTGAAGACGGGTTCCTCTCGGTGAAAGAAATAACAGCCCTCTCCCTTCAGGCGGATTTCGTAAACCTCTCAGCCTGCGAAACCGGTTTAGGAAAGATCTACGGCGGAGAAGGGGTGGTTGGATTGACCCAGTCCTTTTTGGTGGCCGGTGCCAAAGGGCTCTCCGTGAGCCTCTGGAAGGTCTCCGACGATGCCACCAGGGATTTTATGACGGGTGTGTACACCCTGGCGGTGGATGAGGGGATGACTTTCTCTGAAGCAATCGCGGAGATGAAACGAGTGTTCATTCGGGACCCCCGGCGAAGGCGCCCCTTTTTCTGGGCCCCCTTCGTGTTCTACGGACAGTAAGAGGCGGGGCAATTATAGACGGGGAATAAAAGGAAGGAGGATGCAATGAAGCAGTCGGTTTCAGATTTTCGGATATCCAAAAAAACAAGGACTCTGTATGTTATTCTTCTGGGGATTCTGGTATTTCTCTTTTCCCTCCTCTTTCCCTTCCTGGACACCCTGGAGGGAAAGTTCGTCGACCTCCGTTTCTCCCTGCGGGGTACTGAGCGGCCTTTAGAGGATGTGGTCCTGATTGCCGTTGATGATCCCTCCTTTCGGGAGCTGAACATTCGATGGCCTTGGCCGAGGGAACTTATCGCCCGGGGAATAACCACAATCGCGGAAGCCGGGGCGAAGACCATAGCCGTGGACATTGCCCTGAGTGAGCAAAGCCGGGACCCCAGCCAAGATTTTGCCTTGGAGTCCGCCTTAGACCGTGCCGGAAATGTAATTCTTCCCTCAAAGTTTGAAATTCTTCGCAGAGAGGGATTTCTTCAAACCTACTACAACGGACCCATTCCCCTCTTTAAGGAGTCCGCCGCGGGAACAGGCTATATAAACCTCTATCAGGCGGGAGACGGGAAGGTCCGCCGACTTGTCCTCTTTCAGGATTTCAACGACCGCCGGTACTACCCCTTCTCCCTCGTTGCGGCCGCCCACTTCCGCGGGACCTCAGTGGAGGGCCTTCATGTCCCTTCCTCCGAGGGGAGAAGCATGCTGATAAACTACGCAGGACCCGATGGGACCTACCCCACTCTCTCCTTCTATACCCTCCTGCATGAGGATTTCGATAAAAATCTCCTGAAGGATAAGGTTGTTATCCTGGGGGCCACTTTTAAAGAGGCGCACGACCGAATACAGACTCCCTATTTTAGAGGGGACGCCATGTCGGGAATGGAAGTCCACGCCAACGCCCTGGGGACGGTCCTGGAAGAAGATTACCTCATACAGCTCTCCCCCTTGGCAGACACGGGAATACTATTCCTTCTAACTTTCATATCTCTTCTCCTCTTCGTCCGATTCAAGCCTCTTCCGGGACTTGGTCTCTTGGGAGGGGCCTTCGTCATGATCCTTGCCGCGGGCTGGCTGCTTTTCTCCTCAGCGGAGTTGGTAATTGAAATGGCGGCTCCTATTACGGCCGTGGTCCTTATGTACCTGGGGATGATGGTCTTTCACTATCTGGTGGAGGAGAGGAGCAACCAATATGTAAGGAGTATTTTCTCCCGCTTTGTCTCCCATCAGGTGGTGGACAAGGTCCTCGCCGGCGACGAGGGTGTCGCCTTGGGTGGTGAGCTGCGGGAGGTGACTCTCTTCTTCTCCGATATCAGAGGATTTACCACCCTCTCCGAGCAGTTGGAACCGGCGGAGGTGGTGACCCTGCTAAACCGCTATTTCGAGGCCATGTCGGACATCATTTTTGCCCATGAGGGGACCCTGAACAAGTTCATAGGCGATGCCATTATGGCTTTCTACGGTGCCCCTATCTACCAGGAAGACGCTTCCCTACGGGCGGTAACAGCCTGCCTGGAAATGCGGGAGCGTCTCGAAAGACTAAACCGGGAGTGGAAGCTGGAGGACCGGGGTCCCCTCCGCATCGGTATGGGGGTCCACAGGAGCAAAGTACTGGTGGGGAACATCGGTTCTTCCAAGCAAATGGAGTATACCGTTATCGGAGACGGGGTGAACGTGGCTTCCCGGATCGAATCCCTGACGAAAGAGCTGAACTGTGATATCCTTATAAGTGATTCTGTGTATCAGGACATGCGGAACAAGGTGGAAGTAACGACCCACGAAGGGGTTTCGGTGAAGGGAAGATTGGAGACAATTACAGTCCACACACTTCACGGATGGAAGGGATAAACCAAGGGTAAAACCTCGGAGTTACCGAAAACTAAGACTGCTAAAAGGAGAAACGGATGAGAAGGGAACAGGAAACTCGGAAAAGACTTACTCCTTTTAGGGGGTGGGCCTTTTTGTTTCTTCTTTCCTTCCTTGCCCTTCTCGCTCTTCCCGGGATGCTCTGGGCGGAAGAAGCGGCCATTATTGCCGCGAGCAGGGGAAAGGTGGAGATTTCCCGAGGAGAAAGTCCTTGGGGGGCCGCTGTTCCAGGTGCCATCCTCCATTGGGGAGACCGGATACGGGCAGGGAAAGGCGGACGGGCCACTATCGTCCTTGTGGATGAACGTTCTGTGGATATCCACGAGCATACCCTGTTGGTCCTGAATAAGAAGGACTTCACTACAAAAAAGGGATTGGGAAAAATCATAAGCGGTCTCTTCGGCTTGGTAAAAAACAAATTCACCGATACAAAGTACACCAACGCCGCCCTAGGTGAAGTTGGAGCTGTTCGCGGAGAGGCCGAGGAAGAGGAGCTGGAGGATTATCCCCTCTCCGCAAAGGAAGAAGAAGAACTGACCGCAAAGCGGGAAGCCCTTGAGGAATCCAAAGCATTCTCCGAACCGACAGCGGGGGATTACCTCCTCCTGGGAATGCTCTTGGAAGACTACGAACAGTACCGAAGCGCTGAAAAGGCCTATAGATCATCCATGAAGCAAGATGAACTGACCGCCGCAACCGCTGCTTCTTTTCTCATTGATCTCTATGTAAAGAACGATTTGCTCGCCAAGGCGAAGAACCTCCAAACCCAGTTCACCAAGTAATTCTTTTCCTTTCTTGAGGCTCTTTCAACATTGCCATTTTTCAGAGCCTCTCTTATCTCTTCAAAGACCCGAAGACCGCTGAAAAAAAAGCCTCCGGGAGGGGGGACTCCCGAAGGCAAAAATGGGGTGTATGAAAGGTGTATGAGAAGAATGTATTAAAATTGATCGAAGTCGTCGTCGCTCAGTTTGATCACTTCTTCAGGTTTTAACTCGTACCTCGATCCTTCTTCTTTACTGTTATCTGTTTCTTCTGTCTCCCGGGTCTCTTTTGTATCTTTTGCTTCAGTCTTCTTTGGAGTGGTCTTTTTTGGGGCAATACCGGTTTCTCTGCTTTCCCGCGGTTTCTGTATCTTCTTTGCCCCTTGGGATTTTGCTCCGGTGCTTGTGCTTCTTCCAGAAGGTGCTGTAAGCAGACCCTGGCCGTCCCGAAGTTTGAACTCGGCAATCATTGCCTGGAGCTGCTGTGCCTGGGACGCCAGCTCTTCCGCGGATGAGGCGCTCTCCTCGGCACTTGCTGTATTGGACTGGGTCACCTGGTCTATCTGGTCAAGACCATCGGTAATCTGCTCGATCCCCTGGGTCTGTTCCTTACTGGCCTGGGTTATGTCGTCCAGGAATTGGGCCACCTTGTTGGCCCCATCAACAATATCATTAAGCTGCTCTGCTGTCTGTTTCACCAGACCGCTTCCCAGCTCAATATTTTTATTGGCCTCTTCCACCCGCTGGGAAGTATCCTGTACAGCCTCGCCGCTCCTGTTGGCCAGATTACGGACTTCTTCGGCCACCACGGCAAACCCCTTCCCGTATTTCCCTGCCCGCGCTGCTTCCACATTGGCGTTCAGGGCGAGAAGGTTAATCTGAAAGGAAAGATCGTCAATTGTTTTTACAATCTTGTTTATTTCTTCCGAGGAGGCAGTAATTCCCGCCATTGCCTCGGTGAGCTGTTTCATCTGTTCGCTTCCCCTGTCAGCGCTGTCGCTTGCCATCTTGGCCTGCTTGTTGGCCTCCTCCGCGTTGGAGGTGTTCTGCTGGGACTGGCTGTTGATCTCGTTAATAGAGGAGGTAATTTCCTCCAAGCTGCTTGCCTGCTCGGTGGCCCCTTGGGAGAGGTTCTGGCTCGCCTGGGAGACCTGGTCCGACCCGGAGGATACCTGTTCCACCGAGGTGGCCACCTGGCCGAGCATGGTGTTTAACGCGTCCACCATCTCCTTAAAGGCGGTCCCCAGGGAGTCCTGCTCTGAAGACACCGCGGCTTCTACCCGGAGGTTCTTGGCGGCGATCTCCTGGGCTATATCCACCTTTTCTTTCTGGTATTCGATGACCGAGCTAAAGGCCTGAGCGATAACACCAAGTTCGTCTCCCCGATTGTTGATAGCGCCGATCGCCTTCTGATTAATTCCGGTCATATTTATATCGCCAATGGCAAGCCTGTTCGCCCCCTGCACGAGCAGGAGAATCGGCTTAGATATGGAGCGGGAAAATAGCATGGCTATTACCGCTGCAACGATAATCATTACTCCCGCGCTTATGAGGATAAACACGATCAGTCCGTTAATCGGCTCCCGCACCTCCGCTTCATCGATTTCCGACATAAGGGCCCATGTGGTATCATAAACCTGCACCGGGGTAAACGCTGAGAGCACTGGATTCCCGTTGTAGTCTATTATTATCTTCGCGTCGGTGGTGTCGGAGAGGGCCGCATTGGCAGCTTCGGTATCCACCTTTCCCGTTTCCGGCCGCGCGAAGGAGGCGGAAACGCTGTGATTTTCCGGGTCCAAAAAGGAATCGGACCGCATAAGTTTCTTGGGCCCCACCAGGTAGCTCTCCCCGGTCCGTCCCATACCAGTCCGCTCCTGCATAATACCGTTGATCTGGTCCAGAGGCATCTGCAGGCCCAAAAGGAGCTCGATCTTTCCCTCAGCAATAATAGGCTCGACAATGAAAGAAGCAGGTTCTCCGCCGGAAGGCGCGTAGGGTGCAAAATCGCCAAACCCCATGGCCGCCTTCTCTTTTGCCTCCCTGGTCGCTTCCGCGAGGCTGGAATCGGAGAATTCACCGTTTAGGATGTTGGACCCATAATCCGATTCCTTTGCCACAGTGTAGAAAATCTTTCCCTCAGGATGAATTAAAAAGAGGTCGTAGTATCCGTACTCCTCTATATAGTCCGCATAGTAATCCTGACTTTTTCCCTTAATGGTGGGCACAATAGCCTCTTCCAGGTTTATTTTGCTTACTATGGCCCAGTTCATACCGGGTATGGAAAGGGGTTGGTAGGAGACCATTACCAGGGTGCCCGTGCTGTCGGTAAACACCTCATTCGCTGTCTCACCATTTAGGGCATTTACGATATAATCGGTAACGATTTCGGTGGCGTCAAATCCGAAGACAAACTTACCATCTCCTGTTGTTCTCGGAAGGTCGCTGCGGAAGTAGTATCTTCCGTTGTAGAGTTCCACCAAGTAGCTCTCTCCCGTTTCTCCCAGCCCGGTCATCTCGTTTAGAATCGCATTCATTCGCTGATGCACTCTTCCGTTGGGAACCAAGTCTTCCCTGGTAATGTCTTCATCCTGTAAAAACCGTTCAACTTCGTTAATTTTATTTTCATTAATAGCTTCCAATTCAGTAAAAACCTTCTGTTCAAAGGCCTTCACCGTGTTGGCTACAACATGAATGTCCCCCCGGCGTTCGGAGAAATAACTCTCGATTTGTCCCTTTTTGATATCCCGTATCGCTTTCAGCTGGTTGAATTGCGAATCCATCAATGCGTTGCTGGACTGCATTATAGAAAGTACGGTTACCGCTCCTATGGAAACCAGGACTACCAAGACAAAAATAACGGTTATCTTACCGCCAATACTTTTCATAAATGAAATAGTATTACTCCCTTCTTTCATATCAATTTCTCCTCGTTGTATGTATGATGAAAGCCCTTTCAGGCTTTTTAATCGAACCGCTGCTTTTTTTATCCCCACCGCTGCCTTTACACTCCATTACACTCTATACTAAGGGTATAGCTCTCGTATCTATTTGTATATCAGACAAAACCGATAAAGTATGTAAGAATTCTTTGACTCTTTTTGTCGGTGTTTGTCCTACAAAAGCCGTATACCAGCCCGCCTTCGGTAAGCCCTCTTTCCATGGTACAATGGACCGATGGAAAAACTACGCGTCCGTTCACATGGAAGGTACTCCCTGGAGATAAAATCAAGATACATCCTTCAAAAACCACCGGAAAAGCGCGGGAGATGTCTCTACGATATCGATATCTATTTCTTTTTTCCCCATTCCTTCAATATCAACCCTGTAACCTACCAGAAGGAACGATTTAACGAGGATTTGAAACTCTATCTCCGGTTCGACACCCCCAGTTTTACTATCCAAGAGCTATTAGATGAAAAGTCCTCCCTTTCCCCCCTGGTGAGGGCGGAGAACATGGTCCACAATCATAAAGAAAAAGAACCATTTCCCGAAGAACCCTTCATATATGAAACAAAACTTCTCGGTAATGTATATAAATCTCTCTTCCGGGACTGGTTCAGCCGGCTCCGCCGTCAGAGAATTCCGGAATACCGGCCTCTACGTAAAGTAGATGAGGAAGCCGCTTCCTTTAAAGAGAACTCGGAAGAGGAACTTATTAAGGAAATCAGTTATATGTACAAGGTGCCCCTTCGGTTCCACGAACTCCTCCGAAAGTCAACGGCTGAACATAATCAATTTCCTCTCCGTCATTGCAAAATGATTGATGAACACCTATCCCTGCTTTCAGAAAAGTATCTTCTCTACTGCTTAGAATTATTCAAAGAACACCAGTTCCAAGGATTCGAAACAAAAGCGGAAGAAATAATTCTCACCGAGATGGAGTACCGGAGGACCATGAGCTACAGCACTGTTGCCAAGGAGAAAATTTCGCAAAGAGAAGCCGAAGATTATACCTTCAGAGAGAAACTTCTAAAGCGATATTCTTCTGAAATCCTCTTTAACGAAATGAAAAAGACTGATACCGGAAAATGGGTTGAACACATTCTCTACGGAGTAGCCGCCGGGATCGCCATGGTAGTGGCTACATCCATTGCCTTTCTCGGCCAAACTAGTTTTGGGAACTTAAGTCTTTCCCTCTTTATGCTCCTTGTGGTGGGATATATTTTGAAAGACCGACTGAAGGATCTTGTGAGAAACGTATTTCTCAAAACCATCGGATCCCGATTTTTCGACCGCTCAATCTCCCTCTACGATCCCAGGTACGCAAAAAAGATGGGCAGCGCGCGGGACAGGGAATACTTCGTTCCCGAAAAAAAACTCTCCCGTAAGATCCTGTCGTTAAGAACAAACACAAAATTCCAGAGCTTTATACACCAATTAGAGGAAGAAACAACCTTTAAATATCAAAAACGAATCCGCCTTAACGCCCGAACTCTCTCCTCCCTTCATCATCGAATCCATGGATTTGCCGATATTACTATAATAAATATTGAACCCTTTCTTCGATCTTTATCCAATCAGTACGGACGAATCCCAGTACGAAAGGGACGCTCCCTCATGGACATAAAAAAGGTAAAGCGGACCTACTATCTCACTGTCATTGTCAGGCTCAAGGACAATGAAGGGGCGGAACTCTTTAAACAATGCCGACTAGTGGTTGACGGGGGAGGTATACGAAGGATTGAAAGGGTGCACCAGGAGAATTACTCATGATTTTTCCTTTATTTCTAGCAATCTTCGGGCCACTAAGTAAGGCTTAACCCAGGCCAAATACGAAGAGATGAGAAATAATAAGAAAAATGAACCCGGAGAGAGAGAGCAGCCCCCAGAACAAGAGAAACAAACTATCTCGCCGCCGCCAGGGCACCTCGTAGAGGTAGGTCCTCTCCTCAGCTTCTTCGATCCCCCGTACATACATTGACGCGGCGGCTCGTTCCGCGTGCCGAATAGCACCTCCTAAGAGAGTTACCGCGGCACCGGGGAGTTCCCGGAATCTTCTTCGTTTACCCTTCAGACGGATCCTGTGCGCGTTTTGTATCTCCTTTAGGTCCCCTTGCAGCCGGGGAAGGATGTTCCAGGCGACGAAAAAGCTGTACCCCACCCGGGGGCTTACCGTTAGATTCTGCATAAGGGACTGAATAAAGCGCACCGGATCAATAAGAAAGAGGACATGTACCGAAATAATCATGAGAGAGAGACTCCTTAAACCCACAACCAAAGCCCGCCGAAGGGAGCTGGAGGGAAAGGTGAAAAACCATATTTCCAGCTCCACAGATCCCGGCTGAGGCTGGGAGAAGAAAAGATTGAGAAAAACCAATCCCAGGGGAAGAATGCTTAAGATTCTTATGACCCGTAAGAACCGCTTGAAAGGTCCCCGGTTAAAGCCAAAATGGAGTACCGCTAACACTCCATAGAGCACCGGGGTGTAGGGGTCCCAGGAGAGAAATACCGGAATAAGCAAAACCAAAGCAACCCCAATAAAGGCGAGGGGGTTTCTATGGTCCGATTCATGCCTTTCTCCTTTCATGCTTCTCCCCCTTCCCACGGCCATATTTTCCCTTCCTTTAAGAAAAGCATCCTGTCCGCCACAGTTTCGGCGAAGACCTCCGAATGCGTAACCAGGAGGACCCCCGATCCCGCCTCCTTCAAATGGATGAGCCCCTCAACAAGGGGCTTAAGCGATTCCGTATCCAAACCGTAGGTGGGCTCATCCAGCAGTATCAGCCGCCTATGGTGCAGGAAAGAGATGGCCAAAGTAAGCCGACGTTTCTCTCCCTCACTTAGGGAGAAGGGACTCTTGAAAAGGAGATGGGTTAGTCCGAAGGTCCTAGCCGCCTCATCCGCGTTCTGCTCTCTTGCTTCCGCATCCCCTTCCAGCCCATAGGTAAGCTCCTCTTTAACAGTGTCGGTCAAAAACATATGTTCAGGATTCTGAGGGAGAAACATACAAGCAGAACAATCCTCCTTCTTCCCCTTTCCGGAAAGAAAGGTCCCATTAACGCGAATCCTACCCTGGTCCGGAGGAAGGACCCCGGCGAGGAGCTTTAAAAGAGTACTCTTCCCCGAACCGTTCGCCCCAAGCAGGGCGGTAACACTTCCTGAGTAGAGTTCCAGGTCGGCGCCCCTTAATACGAGTGTCCCCGGATGAGTTTTCCTTTTCTTGCCAGTGCCATAGGAGAAACTCAGAGACTCCGCTTTTACCATCGGTCTTGCTTCTTCTCCTCCTATGATTCGTTTCCGGACAGACCTCTGCCGACTGGAAGTATCTCTTATCTCCCGCTTTAAGCCGGCAGGTATCTGAAACCATCTGCACCGTTTCATTTCTTTTATACCTCCCTCTTCCCCTATCTTTCCTTCCGGAGTGAGCCTGATATACGCTTGTGCCACCGCCCTGGCATAATCGATTCTGTGTTCCACCAAAACCACTGTTGTGGCCTTATTTAGTTCGGAAATCATTGAAAAGAGGGTCTCCGCCGCCTCCGGGTCGAGAAAGGAGGTGGGCTCATCAAGAAAAAGTATTTCCGGGTCCTCCGCTAAAGCGGCGGCCAGGGCCACCCTCTGACACTCCCCTCCGGAGAGGTCCCGCGGCTCCCGATACCGGTAATCCTCGAGACCGAAGGAAGAGAGGACCTTTTCGATCCTTTGAAAGATCTCTTCCCGCGGGATCCCGCGATTTTCCAAGGCAAAACCTATTTCCGTTTCTACTGTGGGGGTAACCATTTGGGCGTAAGGATTCTGAGAGACCAATCCGAAGCGACGATAGTTTCTCTTAATCTCCCCCTTCACCGTTCCCGGAAGAACCTCCGGAACTACTCCGGAGGCAATAGCGAGGAGAGTGGATTTACCGGACCCGGAGGGTCCGGTCACCAATAACCGGTCCCCCCTGGAAAGAGAGAGGGCAATGTCCCTTAAGACTTTGCCTTTATGTCCGGGAAAGTGTACATCCACATGATCGAAGCGAAGAAGTTCATCCACTATTCTTTCCCGGCACTTTCTTCATCTTCAGCCTCCACACTAGGCAGGAGAGAACGGACCGCACCGGAAGCAATAAGCTTCTTTCCCACCCAGTAGGCAAGAAGTCCGCCTAAGACAACTCCGCCTGCCACAATGGATGCGATCTGCACCACCCAGACCCAGGGCTGCAATCCGGTGTAGTGGCTATAGAAGAAGTCCAGGGTGTAGGAACAGATCCCGGAGGCGGCCCCGGCAAGCATGAGCGTTTTCTTATCGTACCGTTTATATCCGGTGGCGAGAAAGACAGCTTCCGCCCCGGCACCTTGTACAAGGCCCCAGAGGGCCGCGGTTATCCCCCATTGGGTAATAAATCCCTCCACCACAGCGGCCAACACCTCCCCAGCCAGGGCCGCTCCGGGTCGCCTTATGAGAAAGGGAATCAAGGTCCCGCCGGTAAACCAGAACCCTACCAGCAGATAGTTTAAACCGAGTGACGAAAGAGGAGACGCCAGGGCGGAAACAAAGGTCCACCCCCACCAGAGCACACCCAAGGCCACAGCAAGGACCACCAGGGTGACGATCTCGTTTAACTTCCACTTCATTTTTTTTGTTACTTCGGCCATATCAGACCCTCCTTAAAAAGAAATGTAATAATGGTAATAAAAGGGGAAGGGCCTTTGGAGAGCTGAAAATCCCATCGGTTAAAGGACATGTTCGGATACTGTTCAGACGATGAGGTACTGATTGAGAGATTGATGTTATTCAAACACGACATATGCACTCTCCCTACGCCGGTATTACCCGGATCAGGTTCAAAGGGTATAATCTCAGACTCCCGCTGGGAACCACCCCGTATTAACACGTAAAAGATACTCCTGAGTTATTAAATAGTCAATATCAGAACTCTGGAAATCAGAACTCTGAAATGGCACCTAGTGTCCCGAGGCGCGGTACTTTCCGGTTTTCTCCTCAGTGGACCCTAGGGACTCTCCGGAGAAGAGTTTCATGTAGGTAGCGGCGCTTCCTCCCCCTTCGATCATCGCTTTGTGTGCCTTTCCGGCCAATTCTAAAAGCGTATCCAGCGGTCCCTCCACGGTGGTCTCGAAGGACCCCACCTGATACGGCAGCCCGTACCCGTCTATCACGGCGATAGCCCGGTCCACCATGGCATAGGCCTCTTCCTTGGAGCCTGCTTTTAAGGGCAGACATTGTATTGCCAGTGCTGATTTCATAGTTCCTCCCGTCCGGCGATAGAGGCAGCCTGCAATTTTCGTACTGAAATACAAAAATGGATGTGCTGCCTCCCAGAAAATACACCTTCCTGCTGCCATTATCAAAAAAAAGAACTCTTAGAGCAAGGTCTTTATATGAGAATTTTGTTAGGGTTGATTGTTCTCCCCATGGGCGCTCGCGGGAAATGTTACTATAAATCCCTTTTTGTTTTTTCTTTTCTCAAAGGCGAGCCGGCCATCCAATTCCGCGGTAAGAGCTAGGAGTATTGTCATTCCTGAACCCGTCGATTCCCCGGGAGAGAAATCTTCCTTCATGGGTATGCCGTTATCCCAAAAGGAGAACTCCACCATTTTTCCCTCCCCCCTTTTCCGTAAGGAAATAGAAATAGTATTTTGTCTTTTTTCTTTCCATTCCGGAGGGAAGGCGTACTTCAACGCGTTGGTAAGAAGCTCGGTTTCAATCAACCCCAGGGCTGTGGCACGTTTTGCGTCTAAAGAAACATCTTGAAAATCGAATTGAAAATCAATTTTCTCAATGAGCCCGGAGTATACATCCCGAAAGGAATCGACAATGTCGGCAAGATACTCGGATAATTGTATATCTTGAGAATCGTTATCTAGATTGAGTTTATTAAATACATCCGCTATGGTAGTAATTTTTGCTTCAATTTCCCTTAGTAATTCCTGACATTGATTGTCCTGCAGTTTATCTAACTCCAGAGAAATAAGACTGGACATGAGAGAAAGACTGTTCTTTGTCCTATGTTTCAATTCCCCCATAAGCATCTTGTTTTCCTTAAGGAGCCTTTCCAAGCGCGTCTCCCGTTCTTTCATTTGCGTTATATCATGGACCACTCCGAAGACCCGGACTACCTCTTCTTTTCTGTTCTTCACCGCTTGGCCAACTCCATGCACATGCAGTACCTTGCCGGAGGGAAGGAGCAATCGGTAATACATATCCATTCGAATACCCTCGGTTATGAGGACCTCCCAAGAGGCCTCTACGGAGTCTCTTTCCTCCGGATGTACGTGCTCAAAATACACTTGAGGGCTGAAAGGCCCGCTCTCCTCTTCTAACTGGAGGAGACCAAACAACTCAGCAGACCAGGAAAATTCTCCCGTGGTTACGTCATACCGAAAACTCCCCAAATTAGCCAGCCCCTGGGCGACACGGAGTTGAAGCTCCCGGTCCACTAAAACTTGGTGCTCAATCTTAAAATCCGTAATGTCGCGTATGGAAACCATGAATCCTGCAAGATCTCCTTTCTCCCGGACAGCTCCGGTATTCATTTCCCCCACAAAGAAGGTCCCATCCTTTCGTTGTATCACGTACTCCACTTGGCGAACAATTTTTTCTTTTTTAGCTTTCTCGGTGTTTTCTTTAATTCTCTCTCTATCAAAGGGAGCAACAAAATCGTAGGCGTGTTTTCCCAACAGTTCTTTTGTTGTTTCATATCCCAATAAAGAGAGTGCTTCCTCTGAAACAGACGAAATTACCCCGCTAGCATTGGTAAGAATAACTGCCTCTGGAAATCCCTTAAGAAGGTTTATGTGTTTTGAATTATCATTATCTTTATTATTGTTCATTCAATTCATCCTGTGGGTAACTATATCACATCCCTTATTAATTACAAAACAGTACAGCAAACAGTAAGAATCTTTCAAAAAAGAACCCAGCTCTGGGCAAAATATAGATATACAGATACAATAGAATTGGGAGGAAGAAATATGGCTGAAACACTGGAACCAAAACTGCTTCCGATTTTTTCAAGAAGAAGCATTCGCACCTATTCGGACAAACCGATCCCGGATGGCGTTATCAAAGAACTGCTCAATGCCGCCATGGCGGCCCCTTCGGCGGTAGGGAAAGACCCTTGGCGTTTTATCGTTATAAAACAGAAAGAAACCCTATTAACCGTGGCAGAGGCCCTTCCTAACGGAAAGATGTTGGGAGATGCCGGGGCGGGAATAATTGTGTTAGGCGACCTCGAGGCTGCCCATCGGGAGGAAATCGGATACCTGCTTCAAGATTGCAGCGCGGCAATAGAAAACCTTTTGATCGCCGCTTCTATTCTTGGACTCGGGGCTTGCTGGCTGGGTGTCTATCCGGTGGAGGATAGAATAACCCATCTAAAGAAGGTTTTCTCCCTGCCGGACACTATTGTCCCCGTCTCTGCTATTGCCTTGGGATATCCGGAAGAAGAAAAACCTCCACGTACACGTTTCGAAAAAAGTTACGTACACCACGAGAAGTGGTAAGTCAACTTTGTGCGGCTCTTTCAAGATTATCTAATGGGCATATCGAAAAATGTATGTTTTTTGATATGCCTTATAGCCCTTATATAAGAACGGATTTCTTAAGGGTGAAATCCGTAAGACTGTAGGCAAAATCCTCAAAGATTTTCTTATCGAACTTCTCCCCGTCCATCTCTTCTTTTAGAATTTCCAGAGCTTTCATGGGTTCTAAGGCGCTTCTGTAGGGTCGGTCGTCATTTGTAATTGCCTCGTAACAGTCAATTACCCCTAGGACCCGCCCGCATTCGGAAATTTCTGTAATCCCTTTGGGGTATCCGCTTCCATCCAGTTTCTCATGGTGCTCCAAACAACCGGTCCCGGCCTCGAGTACTTCTCCCGTGTACTCTTTAAGAATATCCCACCCTAAGGTGGTATGCTTCTTCATGAGCTCAAACTCCTCCACCGAAAGTTTTCTCGGTGCGGTAAGGATGTCTCCGGGCACCTCCGTCTTCCCCACATCGTGAAGCAGGGCCGCTAAGCCGAAGAGTTTTGTTTCCTCTATGGAGCGCATGGTGTAGTAGCAGTACCCCACTGTCAGGGCCATGACGTTTATTGAGTGGATAGCAGTGGTATAATCGGTGTGGGAGATCCAGGCCAAATGCTTTATGATAGTCGGTTCATTGGAGTATCCTTCCACCAAGGCATCCACAGTGTTGGGTACGAGCTGCAAGCTGCCACCCCTCGGTTCGGAGAGGGTCTCATCCACTATGCTCACCAGCTCCCGCTTCACTGCTTCGGTTCGATGAGAGAGGATACTCTCGGTGAGATCCATGGAAAACCCGCGCTGTGCCTCTCTAATACATTTTAGTTTGTCCTCCGGGCGCACGCAGAGTGACCCGAGATAGGGTTTCTTCATGAGACTGGCATCGGTGAAATCCATCCCAGCAGGTTTATAGAGCTGCATTACCCCTTTGGGATTCTTGTAGAAGAGTTCAATATCTCGATAGTACTTTAGATTAGATTTCCGTATAGGAATCCACTTTTTCTTGTCCATTTCTTAGCCCGTCTGGCAACAATTATAGTGAAAATTCTGTAAATTACAATTCTGTTTTATTAAAAATTATCATATTTACTGAAGCTCTTCCATCATTACCGCTTTATTACCACTTTTCAGTGAAATACATAAGCAGAAGGGAAACAACGATTAAAACTCCCAAGATACCGGCCATTATGGAGAAACCAAGCTGAAACCCCAGGGCATCGATAATACCGCCGAGGACAGGGGTGAAAATACCACTTCCCTCCATTCCGGCGAAGAAATAAATTCCTAATACGGTAGATCTAGTTCCAGCTGTGGAATTATTGATGAGGTAGGCCTCCGTTGCCGGCATTCGGGAGAAAAGAAGCGTCCCGCTTAACAGCATTGCAACAATGAAGAGAAAACCAAAGGGAAGAAAGGCGAAGGCCAAAATAGCAAGAAGGGACCCCACAGCGCAGGCGGCCACGACTCTTCGCCGCCCGATCTTATCGGAAATAAAACCTCCTAAGGGAGCGGCCCAAAATCCGGCAGAGAAAATGACCGCGATGAGCATCCCCGCTTTTCCTTCGGAGATATGGTGAAAATCCACAAAGAAGAGGGGGAGGAAGGCGATAACCGACGCGAAAATAGAAGCTGTAGAAGTCGTGAGGAGAATGAAAGCGCCGAGCTTTACGTATTTCCTCCGGCGTAGTCTTATCGCCTCCTTTTCAATCACTTTCTCTTCCCACTCAGCTTTTTCGGCAAGGGGAACTCGACGGAGGAAAAAGTAGAGAACAATCCCGTAGAGCATCATGGGAAAGGACAGCCCGATAAAGGTCTCCCGCCATCCTAAGGACGCTGCAAGACCTGCACCGATAAGAGGAGCAAGAAAATGGCTGGCACTTCCCCCTATTACGTGCATGCCTAATGCCCTTCCGTGATTCTTTGGAGGTACCGTTGCAGAAAGAAGGGGCGGCGCGGAGGGATGATACCCACCGCCGAGGACTCCCATCAGAATAAGGAAAACAAGCAAAAAAGCATAAGTCCCGCTCAATCCGATGAGCAATCCGGCGAAGGCCACGCCGGAAACCCCAAGTGTTATCATAATCCTAGGGTCTATTCTATCCGCGAGCCAGCCGGCGGGTAGTTGGGCTATTCCGGAGGAGAGGATAAACGCAGAAACCACCGCGCCGGACTGGGTATAGTTCAAGTTAAGGTCATTTCTAATAAAGGGGAGGAGGGGAACAATGAGCGCGTTAAGGACGTGGTGACCGAAGTGGCCCAAGATAAAGAGGATGATGTATCCGGAAAAGAACACTCTAAGCTGCCGCAAGAAGTTTTTCATGACCATAGGGTTTTTAAGAATAGAGATAGAGGACCTTGTTGTCCAGTCCTATTTCCGGCGTGTGAACGGGAAAAGTAAGGGAGAAGCGTGTCCCCCATCCCCCGCTTTCGACATTGCTGTCGTGAACCAACTCCTCTGTTATTTCGTCTAATTATAGTGAACTCAGCCACTTTCAAAATTAACTAATTTTGAAAGAGCCTCAACTAACAAATACGGGAGAAAAATAGATGAAACAAAAACCAACAAGAATCTTGCTTATTTCTATGGCATTGCTGTTCCTCTTTTCCTTTTCCAGCTTTGCCGATGACGGAGGAAAGGAAATCCTTAAAACATTGACCAAAATAAAACTTACTGAAGAGGAGATGGAGGAAATCCAGGCAGTTGTACAAACCCACGTTAACACGGTAAAAATACCAAAAGCAGAGCTGGAAATTGTACAGGCACAGCTGACTCGGGAGCTCATTGTTGATGATCCGGACATGGACACGGTGGAAGAATTGGTCAAGGAAGGCTTGGAATGGGAAGGTAACATAAGAATTGCCGAAATAAAAAGGGAATTGGCCATGAAGAAGCTCTTAGGAAACCGAAAATGGGCACTGATGAAACGGACCAATCGTCTTATGAAGGAACGCATGAAACCGGAACAGCGGGAATCATTGGCCCAATACCTTCAGAAGGAAAATCCGGCTTTGCTCGGGATCTTCAGCCTTCTGCAGCAATTTTGATATAACACTAAAAAGCAATGCTAAGGGATAAGGGACCACTGGACCTCATAGACGAGGGAGTACTAATTAAGAGATACCTCCAAGATCACGATCAGCAGGCCTTCGGTTTGCTGATCGAACCTTATCTTACCGGCTTACGACGATATCTTTACATCTCCCATCGGGGAGACCTGGAAAAAGCGAAGGAGGCAGAACAGGATATCCTTTTGAAACTACACACAAAACTTCATAGTTTCCGGGAAGAATCCAAGTTCAAAACCTGGTTCTTCAGTCTAGCCAAACGTACAAACATTGATATCCTAAGAAAAATGGGCCGCCAAAGACGGAACTTCGACTCCAGTGAGTCTAGACTAACGGAATGTATAGAAGACCCCCAACTCACACCGGAAGAGCAGTGTATCCAAGAGGAGAAGAAGCAGATGGTAATAGATGCCCTCCTCTCCTTACCCAAGCTGTACAGGAGTGTCCTTGAGTTGAGGGAGGTAGAAGGATTTAGCGTAGCTGAGACTGCCGCGGTCCTTCAGGTCCCCGAGGGGACGGTGAAATCCAGGCTTTCAAAAGGTAGAAGAAAGTTAGCTTTGGCATACGAAACATTAAGGGGAGGAGAAGGTTACAATGAATGAGAAAAGGAAAATAGAATCCCTGGAAAGGGAAACAATCTCCGTCCTGCAAGAAGATGGAAAGGCCTTAATAAATCAACGAATACAATCGCCGCGGCTACCTTCATCGTCTTCTCCCCTCTACACGCCGGCAAAAGCAGCCGCGGTAATTCTCCTTCTGGGAGTACTGGGCCTTCTCGGCGGGTTTATCGGTAATAAAGTACACACCAGAAAAATTGTAGAAACGGAAATGGAGTATCTTGTAGAGTCCATCATGACCCAGCATGAAAAAAAGGATACTACTCTCTTAGCCATAAATGCCGATCCACATGAAGAGATGGCCAGATTTGTGGAGGAGCTATGGAAGCCGGCAGATTCCCTATTAAAGAGGGAATAAAGATTCTAGTATTGACTACAGGGTATATCAATTTTTTTTCTACATACCTATCATACTTACAATTGTTTCAACGTTATATTTGAAGTCTTCCACAGCCTTCCACAAGATATTGACAGGACCCCCTCCATCCCCTAGGATAGGCAGCCTATGAAGACTGAAATACCCTTAGGCTACCGCCCGATTCTAGACCTAAAGCAAACTGAATTGGCTATTAAACTCATTAAAGACTTTTTCCAACAGGCCCTCTCAATGGAACTGAAACTAAGACGGGTCACCGCCCCCCTTTTCGTTGCCAAAGGAACGGGTATTAACGACGATTTAAACGGAGTAGAACGTCCCGCATCCTTCCCGGTTAAAAACCTCGGCGAACGCGAAGTGGAAATGGTCCAGTCCCTGGCCAAATGGAAACGGATGGCTTTAGCCGACTACGACTTGGAAGTGGGGTATGGCCTCTACACGGACATGAATGCCCTCCGCCCGGATGATACCATTGACGCTACTCACTCTATTTATGTGGACCAGTGGGACTGGGAACTTAGTATGCGTCCGGAAGACAGGAATGTGGATTTCCTAAAGAAAATTGTAAAAAAGATCTACTCCGTTATTAAAAACACTGAATTCCTTGTTCGGGAACACTACCCGGCCTATGATGTCGTCCTTCCCGAGGAGATAACATTCGTACACACAGAGGAGGCCTTAAATAGGTTCCCCGAACTCACTCCCAAAGAGCGGGAGCGAAAGCTGGTGGAAGAATACGGGGCCGTCTTTCTTATAGGTATCGGCGGTGAACTCTCTAACGGAACAATCCATGACGGCAGGGCCCCGGATTACGATGATTGGACCACCCCCGACGAGAACGGTTTAAAAGGACTGAACGGCGATATTCTCCTCCGGCACCCAATAGTACAGGACGCTTTTGAAATAAGCTCTATGGGAATACGAGTGGACCGGGACACCCTTCTACAACAGCTTGCAATACGGAAGTGCGGGGAGAGAAAGGACCTCTACTGGCACAAAAGACTTTTAGCCGGCGAATTTCCCCAATCCATAGGAGGGGGAATCGGTCAGTCCCGTCTCTGTATGTACTACCTTAGAAAGGCCCATATCGGCGAGGTCCAATCGGGAATTTGGCCGGAAGAGACACTTTCCCTTTTAAGGGAGAAAAATATCCCCCTTATGTAAGCTCATCAGGCGAAATCTTTTACAGGAATACCATAGGGCCCGTCCTGAAGATACAGAATTGAAGGAGAGGATACTCCTTCCTCGCGCAGTTTCTCCAAAGCTGTTTCCACGCAGGCTTCGATAATCATCTTTACCGTAGACGGGTCCTTGTCGCTTCTGCCCCCGGACAGAGAATCAGCGGCGCTTCTCCCGGGAATAATTCTGTACTCCTTCTCAGTGAACTGCGGGCTATAGTAGAAAAAGTGGTCCTGGGGGACTTTCTTAAATACCTTCCCCCAAAGCTGGACCTCCCACTGGTCTGGAATGAATGTCCAATCCGGTGATAGGACCATCCTCTCAAAGGCAACAGGTCCCACTACTTTAAGAAGCTGAAGACCGGCACGATATCTAGTACTTCCTATGGGATCGGTATCGCTGTTGTTCGCCGCCAACACTACATACCCTCCTGATTTTGCTGCCGTCGCCGCGGCGGTAGCTCCTTTAGCCGCCTGGTAGTGGTTAATGCCGACAAATCCGCCATGGGTTATCACCAGATCGTACTCCCTGGGAAGGGGAATGGCAGTATACCCTTTAAGGTGCTCCACCGCGGCCTCATGGGCCTTTACCAGGTCCCCGGCAAATACCCCGGTAAGCCGGAAGCTGCTGTCCAGGGTAACATTTACAATAAAATCCGCACCCGCCATCTTGGCAGCCTCCAGGGCCTCCTCGTGACAGGGGTTTCCCTCCAGTAGAAGGTCCCGAACATTCGCGTCCGCCACCATGGGGGCGCCGTGGAAGATATAGGTGCTCTCCTCGCCGATAAGACCGGGACAGATTGATTTTCTCCCGCCGGACGCACCGGCCATAAAGTGGCTCTCTACCAGACCGGTCAAAATTGTTATATCCGCGTCTAGATATAGAGAGTTGACATGGACCTCGCTCCCGCGACTCGTTTTTCCCAAATGGGTAAGCGGATCCTTCCGGCAATCATGAACATGGATGGGGAGGTCCAGACGAAATACCTCCGGGTCGATCATCCCTTTTAATTCCTCCTCGGAAAGCCTCCGGTGGGTTCCAGTGGCAACAAGTATAGTGATCTTTTGGGCCTTCACTCCCGCATTGAGAAGTTTCCGCACCAGAGGGAGGAGTATGCCCTGCTCCCCTGAGTAGGGAACAGGGCGGGTATTATCGGATATTACAATCACCGCGCTGGGCTCTTCGCTCTTTTGTCGAACAATCTCGTCGAGAGCAGCAGTCCCCAGAGGATTTTCTATTGCACGATTCACAGAGTCCTTAGGGTTTTCGAGGACCACTGCTTCGTTCATCCGCAGTACCTCCGTACCCTCAGGCAGGTCCAAGCTAATTATTTCATCGCCAAAAGGCATATCTGCTTTCATCTGTTTACCTCCTCAGCTGTTTTCAAAACGAGCATTTCCACGAGAATCTATTATAGCATATACTATATTGAGGCTCTGAAAAATGGCAATTTTGAAAGAGCCTCAATAATAGCGGAAAAAGAGCGGGTCGGGGCGGCATTTTTATAATGATAATTACTGGAGAGAAGTAGACTTGGCTTTCGAAATATGTTATTTTCCGAAAGGAAAAGAAAGTCAGAAAGAAACCGCTCGGATTAAATGATATGATAAAAAAAGAAACATTGGGAACCTTCTTAGCCTACGCTCCAGAGGACAATACGATAGACCTTAACGAGGCAAAAGACCGCTTCTTCACTGCTCTGGATTCCCTGGGGGAGAAGAAAAAAGTCCTTGCCATTCCTCCGGACATTACCAGATTCTACTCTTTGGCCGGCACCTTTACCCGCTGGGCCTGGGAGTTCTATGGGGACAACCTGAAGGCAGTACTGCCGGCTCTGGGGACCCACGCCCCAATGACACCGCGGGAACGGGAACGTATGTTCGGCCCCCTGCCTGATGGACTCTTTGTAGATCACAACTGGAGAAAGGACATAGTAACATTAGGGGAAGTACCTGCTAAAGAGATTGAGGTACTTTCACAGGGGCGTTGTTCCTTTTCCTGGCCCGCCCAGGTGAATCGTCTTTTAGTAGAGGAAGACTGGGACTGCATTCTCTCCTTAGGGCAGGTGGTCCCCCATGAAGTTATCGGTATGGCAAACCACGCGAAAAATATCTTTGTGGGGACCGGCGGGGCGGAGGGAATACATAAGAGCCACTTCCTCGGAGCGGTCTACGGAATGGAGCGGATTATGGGAAGAGCCGAGAATCCCGTTCGAAGCGTTTTGAATAGGGCTTACCGGGAGTTCGCCGCCGATCTTCCCATTGTTTTTCTTCTCACCGTTATTGGCGAGAAAAAGAATGGGTCCTCCCTTAGAGGGATATATATGGGAGATGATGAGGACTGCTTCACCAAGGCCTCCGAGCTCTCAGCGGAGATCAATATCCAATTCCTGGATGAATCTCCCAAAAAGATCGTAACCTACCTGGAACCGGAGGAGTTTAAATCCACCTGGCTTGGTAACAAGGCAATATACAGGACCAGGATGGCCATTGCCGGCGGAGGTGAACTGATAGTACTCGCTCCCGGGATATCCTCCTTCGGAGAGGACAAACAAATCGACACCCTTATTAGAAAGTACGGGTACAGAGGTACAGCGGCGACCTTGAAAGCGGTGGAAGAAAACGAAGATCTACAGAGCAATCTGAGTGCCGCCGCCCACCTTATCCACGGAAGCAGTGAAGGAAGGTTCTCCATTATGTACTGTCCAGGCGGGCTGAAAAGAGAAGAGATTGAAGGGGCAGGATATACCTATGGGGATATTTCCGATTGTACAAAGCGCTACAACCCTGATAGTCTCTACCCGGGAAGGAATACTCTTAAAGATGGGGAAGAAATTTACTATATTCCCCATCCGGCAGCGGGACTTTGGACCGAGCGAAACCGGTTTCTCCATTAATAAGCTGGAATTAATAAGCTGCAATATAGAGGAAATACAGTGTCAGTAGGACAGATCGATAGAAGAAAGGAGAGGATAGATGAGTAAAAAAGCGGATATCGGCGTAATAGGCATGGCGGTAATGGGGCAGAATCTTGTTCTCAATATGAACGACCACGGCTACTCCGTGGCGGTGTACAACCGTACTACAGAGAAAATGAAAGATTTCTTGGAGGGGCCCGCGCAAGAAAGAGACACTATCTACGGCGGTGAGACTCTGGAGGAATTCCTCGGTCTTCTGTCCACCCCAAGAAAGGTCATGCTCATGGTAAAGGCGGGAGAGGTAGTAGATACATACATTCAATCCCTCCTTCCCTATCTAGATGAGGGAGATCTTATTATAGACGGAGGAAACTCCCACTTCCCCGACACCACTCGAAGGACCAGGGAGTGTAAGGAGAAGGGGATTCTCTACATCGGCACCGGGGTCTCCGGAGGCGAGGAAGGAGCTAGAAAGGGGCCTTCCATTATGCCCGGAGGAAACCCCAAAGCTTGGCCCCTGGTGAAATCCATCTTCCAGGACATAGCAGCCAAAGCACCCGGCGGAGAACCCTGCTGCGACTGGGTCGGTCCCGAAGGGGCCGGGCACTATGTGAAGATGGTACACAACGGAATCGAGTACGGGGACATGCAGATCATCTGTGAGGCCTATCAACTCCTCAAACTCGGCATGGGCTTCTCCGCAGAGAGGACCGCCGAGATTTTCAAAGAGTGGAACAATACGGAATTGGAGAGCTACCTTATAGAGATAACCTCCCATATTTTTACAAAAAAAGACGAAGACGGCACGCCCTTGGTGGAAAACATACTGGACACAGCAGGACAGAAGGGTACAGGAAAATGGACGGGTATCAGCTCTCTTGACATGGGTATTCCGGTAACCTTAATAGCCGAGGCGGTCTTTGCCCGCTGTCTTTCCGCGCTTAAAGAGGAGAGGGTTAATGCATCGAAAACCTTAAAAGGCCCGGGGGGGACAGAGGGCCCTCTCGGAGAGGATTTTATCGAGGATATCAGAAAGGCGCTTCTGGCCTCAAAGATCATCTCCTACGCCCAGGGCTTCATGCTCCTAAGAGAAGCCTCAAAAGAGTATGGCTGGGACCTGGACTTTGGGTCTATCGCCCTCATGTGGAGGGAGGGCTGTATCATCCGATCCGTTTTCTTAGGAGAGATAAAAGAGGCCTTTCAGAGGAACCAAGACATTCCAAATCTGCTTCTAGATGACTACTTCCGAGATCTCATCGACCAATGTCAGGAAAGTTGGAGAAGGGTGGTAGCACAGGCGGTAACCCGCGGCATTCCCGCTCCCGCCTTCAGTTCCGCGCTCTGTTTCTACGATGGGTACAGGAGTGAACGCCTTCCGGCCAACCTCCTCCAAGCCCAGCGAGACTACTTTGGCGCCCACACCTACGAGCGGACCGATACGGCTCGGGGAAAATTCTTTCACACCAACTGGACCGGCGAAGGCGGGGATGTCAGCTCCGGCACCTACAATGTCTAGCGCGGAGGACTACCTATCATCACTGTTATTATAAGCGTAACTGTAGATAGTGGCGTGGCGTGTCATCTGGAAGCCCACAATAGCGGCGATCCCGGCGGGAAAACTGTACTGTAAGCCGAAACTTTCCAGGGTAATAATCGCGGCCGCCAGGGGAATGTTCATGGAACTGGCGAGCATTCCGGAGAATCCGGCAGCAATGAAGGCGTAGTAGTTTGCCGTTCCGGGTGAAAGCTGAAAAACGCAGGCACCTACAGCGCCAAGGAGGATGCCGATAATAGCAGCCGGTCCGGTAAATCCGGCACTCATCCCCGAACCGACGGTAATATCGTTTGCCGCGGCCTTTACCGCAATAAAGAGGAGAAACACCAGAACAAGTGGAACTGTTTCAAGGGTCTGCCCAAAGACCGTAAGGTCCTGTTGATGAAAAACCCGGGCAATAAGGTTCCGACTGGTCCCCATAAGTTCAGGATTCACCACCCAGGCCAAAACAGACGCGATGGCAGAACCGACTAGTACCTTCGCCAGAAGAAGATTGTTCCGCTCTCTCCCAAAGAATGAGGAAATTTTCCGGTAAAAGGAGGTGTAAAAACGACCCGCTAAACCTGCCAACGCGGCGACTAACAGCACTCCCCAGATCATCTCCACATCCATGAATTGGTTGACCGCGTTTATCTGATAGAAAGATTCCCAACCGAATGCCTTACAGACATAAACCGCGGTGGTACTGGAGAGAACCGCCGGGAAGATGTCCCGATAGCGCAGCTCCGCTTTTCGGATAATCTCCACAGCGAAGATACCGCCTCCAATAGAAGTATGAAAGACAGCTCCTACCACTGCGGCCATCCCGCTTATCGCGCCGGTCCGTATGTCGCAGATATTGAAGTACGTATGAAGTTTCTTCTCCACGGAAGAACCAATGCCGGCAGAGACCCTTCCTAAAGGCCCTATAATTCCCCCGTTCCCAAGGGTCCCCAGCGTAAGCAGGGCGGCCAGGAATTTCATTACCGTGGTGGAGAAGTTCAAGTCGCCCTGGTGGTATACAATTCCCTGAATATACCCGGGAATACCCTCTCCGGAGGCCTCTTCCCGTATTCTGTAAATGATTCCGCCAACCCCAAGGGCCCCTATAACGGGCCAGAACACCAGAGGTATGGGTGTATGGGAGATACCTCGATGCATTAACTCAATAAGAACATCGAAAAAGCGCACCAGACAGGCGCCGGTAAAGCCGGCTATAAGAGCTATTACAAGCCAAGAGATGAGATTCTCTAAAGAAATGCTGTCCTGTTCGTTAAAGATACTTTTTTTCAATGTTCCGTCACACTTTCCCAAAGCGGCAGCAAATCTTAGGACCTATACTATGGTAAAAACGCTTTTGGAAACTCTTATACGCTCAGTATCGGAAGAAAAAAGGAAAACTATTACTATTCTGCGGCCACAATAGCTTGAACTATACTATTCTGATTGTTTCCTTAGTCCTAAGAGGGTCTTAAAGGGGTGTTCCCTCATAAAGCCGGCAACCAGAAAATAGGGTAACTCCCCGCCGGGGTCTACAGCAACTTGATAGGTCACCTCGGTATTGTTATTGTCCTCTCTCCTCAAAACTACCTGACCTCGAAGATAGGGCACTCGCACAAGGTCCTTCTGTGTCGAGATCAAACCGTCAACATTCTTTATAATTCCGTGGTATCCCCAACTTCGAGAGTAAAATCTGACCATTACTGTTACATCCCGGTCTTCTGCGGGCCACGGGACATCCATTATGATGTACACTTCCTTGCTGTCTTTCCCGCTTCTTCCCAACTCCTCAGCGTGAGTACAATCACCGAACCAGTGTGGATAGGAATCGACATCGTCGAAGAGGGACTTTACATCCTCCGGTGAAGCGGGAACAGCGGTAACTGCCTTAAACTCCTCTATCCCCTTATCCGGCATTCCCCGGGTATAGACAATGATATTCTCCTCCCTTTTTACGGACCTCCAATCCTCAGCTGCCAACGAAAATAGGGAGAAAAGAAAGAAAATGGCAATAAGAACCTTATGAACCGACCGCATGAAGCGTTATTCCACTTATAATACCGGTACTTTTAAGGACTCTAAGCACCTCTCCTCGTATTCCCTCCCCGGAAAGCCCGCAGCTTTCCAGAAGCTCCACCCTGGTTGCTTGGGACTGAAAAGAATCCTCCACTCCCAGCTGAGTAAAATGCAGGGGAAGTTTTTCCTCGGCACAGAGGGCGCCGATCTCTTCCCCAATACCGCCCATTTTCACCCCTTCCTCCACAAGGAAGACTATTTCATAGTTCGAAAGGACCTTTATAAGGTACTCCCTGTCCAGGGGTTTTAGATAACGAAGGTTGTACAGATCCGTACTGACACCGTCTTCCTCCAAGAGTTTTGCCGCCTCTAAGAGTTCCGGCATCAATCCGCCGGTTCCCATAAGGAGGACTTCCCCCTCTAAAGAACGGGGGAAAACACCTCTCCCCTCTTGCATGGGTTGAGCAAAAACCGGGTCCTCCAACATACACGATGCCTTTGGATAACGAAGAATAACAGGTCCATTCATAGCGAAGGCCTTCTCAAGCATTACCCTCATCTCCTCTTGTGAAGCGGGAGAGAGCATTGTTAACCCCGGTATCCCGCGAAAGAGAGCTATATCGAAGACACCCTGATGGGTTTCACCGTCTCCGGGAACAAGCCCGGCGCGGTCCAGGGCAAAAATTACCGGTAGCCCGGAAAGAGCTACATCATGGACAACCTGGTCCACCGCTCGCTGAATAAAAGTAGAGTAGAGGGCCACCACCGGTTTCATTCCGGATGCAGCGAGCCCCGCGGCAAAAGTTACCGCGTGCTGTTCGGTAATTCCCACGTCAAAAAATCGCTGTGGATACTCTTTTTGAAAGGGCACCAATCCGGTGCCTTTCACCATAGCGGCGGTAATTGCCACAATCCTGGGGTCCTTCTCCGCCTCTTCCATCAGAGATTGTGAGAAGGCCTGGGTAAAGGTCCTGGGGGGTTTTCTCTCTAGTTTCCCGTCAACAACGGAAAAGGGAGAAACACCGTGGTAGAAGGTGGGATCACCCTCGGCGTGGGAATATCCCCTCCCCTTCATGGTAGAAACGTGGACTACCACCGGTTTTCCCAGAAGCCGGGAATTCTTTAGCACAGCGGAAAGGAGAGGCACATTGTGCCCGTCCAAAGGACCCACATATTCGAAGCCAAGGTCGGAAAAGATCGTCTCCTTGAAAAAAAAGGCTTTAATACCCCGCTTCATTCTCACAATTACGTCGAAAAACCGTTCCCCAAAGAGGGGGATCCGTTTGACTCCCCGATCTATGCGGTTTCTAATTTCCTGGTAGAGCTTTGTGGCGGTAAGTCGGCTCAGATAAGAACTCAAAGCACCCACATTAGGGGAAATGGACATGGCATTATCATTTAGCACAATAATGAGATCTTTTTTAAGATGCCCCGCGTGGTTTAAGGCTTCGAAGGCCATACCACCGGTAAGGGCTCCGTCTCCGATTACCGCGACGACCTTTCCGTCCACCCCCTTAAGATCCATTCCCGCAAGCATTCCGAGACCCGCGGATATGGAGGTGGAAGAATGGCCCGTTTCAAAGACATCGTGCTCGCTCTCCGAACGTTTTGGGAAACCGCTTAACCCATTTTTCTGACGAATAGTATTGAATTTGTCTTTTCTTCCAGTGAGAAGCTTGTGGGCATAACACTGATGTCCCACGTCCCAGATAATTTTGTCTTTAGGACTCTCGAAAACCCGATGGAGGGAAATAGTAAGTTCCACCACCCCCAAATTGGAGGCCAAATGCCCTCCATTCTCACTGACCACATCCACAATTCTCTCGCGGATTTCCCCGGCAAGGTCCCGGCATTCCTCAAAGCTAAGCCTCTTCAAGTCGCTAGGGTGGACAATTGAATCGAGAATAGATGTCTTTGAGGTCACTTCGTTTACCTTCCTCCATTACGAAAATAGCCGGATACAGCTATTTTCGTCGTTTCGGCTCCCGCAAAGCGGTATACGAAACTAATCCTGAAATACCAAATCGAGAAATTGGTTTATGTAGCCTAAGAGCAGTTCCCGCTTTTTTTCCTCAGTAAGGGAAAGGCCTTTCCCTGCAGGCTCCTCTGTTGCCGCAGCCGCCTCCTCTGGATCGGCAGTATTTTCTGCTGTCTCTTCAGCCTCCTCTATACCGCGAGCTATATCCTCTTCGGTGAGAATTGGTGTATCAGATTGCAAGAAAGAGCGAAAAACCAATTTCCCATCCTGAAGAAGACCAAAGGGAAAGGTCCGCCCATCTGTAAGGAGGGATGAATCGAGCCAGCCCGTTACAGTGAGAGCTTGCACAGCTCCCTGGATCTGGGCCGTTCTGGAACCTTGAATATAGTATAAGCCGCGTTCTCTCTGCTCTCCCACTCGAGCGGCGAGGCTGCCTTTGAGGGAAAGGTCCTCCTCACCCTCTATGTCCTTTCTGTCCCCACTTTTTACGTCCGGGAGGAAAGCAAAGGGGTTCCCCCCTTCTCCACCCGAGAATTCAAAGACCACCTCCTTGTCTCCCGTTTTCGAGGCGGAAAAGGAGAGTGCTGTTTCAGTATCCAGGGTAATAATGACGGTTTGCCCCTCCCGTAACAATCTGGGTTTCTTCAGATATCCCTCGAAACCCGGGTCCCAAAGGGTTTCAGCGGCAAGGCCCGGACAGAGGGTCGTTATTACAATCAGAAGAGCAGCCGTTTTTTTCATGATAGGTCCAATTTGCGACGGCGCATCGAAACGAATAGTTTTTCGATGCGCTCATACTTATTTCTTTTTATGCCGGTTCTTTCTCAGTTTTTTCTTTCGTTTATGAGTGGCAATCTTATGTCTCTTCTTTTTTTTTCCACAAGGCACTTCACTTCACTCCTTATTGTATAGTATATAGCTTCGCAATCTTGATTTCAAGAATGGGTACTATCCCTCTCTGTTAATATTGGGATAAGCGAAACAATATTATCCGAATTAAGGGAAAGCGCGTCAAGGGTGAAAATAGGCATGTAAAATTTGCCGTATTGATACAGGAGCGGGTAACAACTATTATACGTATATGGAAAATGTATCGGGGACCATTCCGGTTACCTACACAGATAAAGAAATTAACAATACCATACAGAAATGGTCGGATACGGGACAGGAGACCCAGTACACTTTCCACTACAGTCAGAATGAGCTTTTCTTCCTTAAAACATCTCCGTCTATTACAATTCCCCACTTTCCGATTCACCACAATGTGTATCAGAAAGAGCCTTCCCAAGAATACATTACCATTTTGAGGGATCTTCTGCACCAAATAGTCCCGGTAGTTCCTCAAGTGTTTAAGGGACTAACGTACTTCTTTGATCCCACAGAAACCCTAAAACCTTGTTTTTTTCAGGTCTACAAGTACCAGGACCTGCGTTTTCTCTATCTTATGAAACTGGATCTCATGTTTCGGGTCCACGAGGCGGAGATGATTGAACGGGGGACCAACGATACCACCGCCGCTTACACCACCAATCACATTTTCTTGGAAAGTGATCTCATCCCTTTAAAGGATGTTTCCCTGGACCAACAGAAAATAACCGGGTTTACTATCTATCAGACTATTTCCGATACCTGGATCGGCGAGACCGGAAGAGGATACTTTGTACAGGGGATCTGGATGGACCATGAACTTACCAAATTCTTCAGTAAACTCTTTCTCCCGGAGGGTAAGCGCTACTATCCCTACTTTCCCTTCGTATGCAAGTACCGTACCATCTGTCACAGTCTTTACGATCTTTCCGAAGATGGCAGAAAACGCCATGTAGGAAGACATTACCGGACTCTTCAATATCTCATTCCAAAAATCGAGGAAATACAGGAGGATTTGGGTGCCCGGGAGTTTTCTCCGGAGCTCTCCCTCTTTAAGAGGCTAAAAGCGGGAATTCCCGATGCTTGGAAGAACGAATGGAAGAACCTCAATGTGTCTATGTACCTAAACGATAATGAGATGAAGGAGTTCACCCTTGAATTTTGATTCCTCAGATATCGAGGGATTGAAAGTCACCGTAATGGGTCTGGGGCTCCATGGAGGAGGACTTTCTTCTGCCCGATTTTTTGCCCAGCGAGGAGCCCAGGTAACAGTTACAGACCTTCGGGAGGAGGAGGTCCTCGCCCCATCTCTTGAAGCCTTGGACGGCGAGGGAATCACCTTTATCTTAGGACGACATAGGGAGGAGGACTTCAGATACGCCGATATAGTCATTAAAAACCCCGCGGTGCCCTCCAATTCACCCTATCTCACCATTTCACGCCGGGTAGAAACGGATATCTCTGTTTTCCTTCAGTTGAATAAACAGCCTGTTATTGGTATTACCGGCAGCAAGGGGAAATCCACCATTGCCAGCGCCGTACACCACGTGTTGAAACGAGTCTATCCTCAAGCGAAGCTGGGTGGAAACATTACCGTCAGTCCCCTTACATTCCTGGATAAGGATTTCCTCTCCCAACCCGCGGGAGAAGCGCCGGTGGTACTGGAGCTCTCCTCCTGGCAGCTGGCGGACCTCCGCGGGCGGGGGGTCCTCTCGCCTCATATTGCTATTGTGTCGAACCTCCTGCGGGACCATATGGACCGGTACCTCACCATGGCGGAGTATGCCGCGGACAAGAGGGTCCTTCTGGAGGAGCAAGAAAAAGGCCAGTACTGCATTTTAAACCACGACGACAGTATCGTTAGGCATTTTACCAATGTTACCAAAGCGGAACCTCTTTTCTTTTCCTCCCGATCTTTGCCGCCGGATATTTCCGGACTGTGGCTGAGCCCCCGGGGGGAAGGCTTCTTCTGCCGCAAGCGGCACACCGTACAGGTCCTTACCGCGGACCTCTTCCTTCCCGGGCCCCATAACAGGGTGAACCTCCTGGCCGCCGGCGGCGCGCTTTTCCTCTACTCAGTTCCGCCGAGGATTATCCGTGAAGGCCTTAAAGACTTCCCCGGGGTAGAACACCGACTGGAATATGTGGGAGAGGCGAAAGGGGTCCGCTTCTATAATGACAGTGCTGCCACAATCCCGGACGCAACAGCGGAAGCCCTAAAGAGTTTCAGTGCTCCTATGGTCTTAATTATGGGGGGGAACGACAAGAACTTGGACTTTTCTGTTCTTAGATCGGCATTAGGAAAGCCCTTAGAGGTTCTGCTTCTTAAGGGGACTGCCTCGGATAAGATTATACCCCTCCTTAAGGAGGAAGCTCGGGATTGGTCGGGACCCTTCGATTCCTTGGAAACAGTGCTGTCTCGGGGAGTACAACGGCTGCGGGAAACGAGTTCACAAAAAAAACCGGGAATTCTTCTCTTTTCTCCCGGAGCGACCTCTTTCGGGATGTTTTCGAATGAGTTCGAGAGGGGAAGGAAATTTAAAGAGGCCGCGGCGCCCTATCTCGATAGTAAAAGACGAACATTATTGTAATTTCCGTATTTTTAAAGGAATGTAACTAGTTCAAAAACGCTTCCGCAGAGAACGGTAGTAGAAAGTCCGAAATTTTTCCGCGATTCGATAAAAGGAATAGCCCGGATGTAGGGGGAAATCTATGCAGCCCGGTCTGTTGAGAACTATTCCCCCGAAACCCGTTTTAAACCGGTAGAGTCCGTGCATAGGGTGGCCGGGGTCCGTCGTAGAGGGGATACCGAAGAAATCGTAGGAGTTTAGACCCGCTCTCTTCGCTTCTCTTATGCCCTCCCACTGCAGGGCGTAGGCAGGCATATGGTTTCGTTTCTCGCCGGAGGAGGCGCCGTAGAGATAGGTACACCGGTCCCCATAATGAAGATTGATAATTCCCGCAAGAATCCTTCCCTCCACTTTTGCAAGATAGAGCCGCAGATCCACTTCCTCCGCCAGTCGAAACAACCCATCGTAGTAGGAGTAGGCATGGAGAGTTATTTTGTCCCGCTTAGCAGTTTCTTCGTATAGGGAATACCAGCGGGGCAGGTCCTCCCGACTGCCCCGCTCGACAGTTACCCCCTTTTTCGCGGCAAGACGCACATTGTAACGGGTTTTGGACTTCATTCCCATGAGGATTTTCTCCTCCGGCGGAGAAATATCCAGAACAACCGTCGAGGGAGGGTGAACATCGAATTCAGGTTTTTTCAGTGGGGAGCGGACCTCGGTGTATTCCTCCCAGGGGGGTTCAAAACGAATAAATAGGGTACCTTCCGGCAGGAAGCGCTTCAGCTCCTCTCCGAGGGTTATCAAAAAATCCGTCGGACCTTCAGGGTAGAGGTCTCGGGGAAACCGCTCCATTCCGCCGGGACCATGAGGAATATAAGCCAACGTAAACCCCTTAGGAAGGGGCCGAAGCATCACCAAAAGGGGGGTATTTTCACCAAGGATAAAGGACCTGGCCGCCTGGCCGAATCCGGATTTAAAGGTCCCCCAGAAAGAAGACTGTAAGAAACTCGAGCTTTTAGGCAGCTCGGAGAGGGGTACCTCGATTATGGGTACCGCCGGGGTAGACATCTATCCTACTTTTCCTTTAATGACCTTCTTTGTCACCACCGGCTCCTCCCGGATGACTAATCTCGCCTCTCCTGCTTTCACAGCATGGTTCTCCACCTTAAGGGGAACGGAGAAAAATTCATCTATGGTGATCTGCTTTTTCCGTTTTTCCTTCTCAGAAGCAGTTTCTTCTAGAATAGGGGCGCCTTCCAGGGTGACCCGCTCACCCGGTTCAACACCATCGGCAAAAAGGACCTCCACCGTATCTCCCTCCTCCGCGGCTAAGAGCATGCCATGACTTTTTACTCCCCTGAGCTTGGCGGGCTTAAGGTTGTAGGCTAGAATAATGTTATGGCCTAAGAGCTCTTCCTCCTCGTAGTAGGGGACCAATCCGGAGACGATCTCCCGCTCTTCACCTCCCCCTAGGTCCACGGTTTCTATGTAGAGTTTATCCGCCTCAGGATGTCGTTCCACCTGGGTAATTTTTGCAGCCCGGAGATCCAAGAGTTCTTCGAAACGGGTTTCCGGCGATGTCTCTTGCTCCGATTGTTTTTGTTCCTCATTCATGATGTTCTCCTTTCCCTTCTTTTTTTCCTCATCCGCTTTTCGCCGTTCCTCCTGCGTTCCGGCAAAACGCTGCCTGTAGGAGTCAACATCCTCATCCTCTAAGGGTGTAAAGAGGATCTCCGGTTTTTTTATCTCCTCAACACCGCTGTACTCTCCGAGCTGATTCCAAGTAAACCCATCCATCCCTAGAAATGATTTTATCTTCTCTGCTGTGGCGGGGATATAAGGCTCCACCAGGATAGCCAGGTCTTTAATCAGATAGACCAGTTCCCCCAGGAGGGATGCTGCCTTTGCCGGGTCGCTCTTTCTCGTTTTCCAGGGTTCACCGTCTTGGAAGGCCTTGTTTCCCATAGCAGCCAGGGCAAAGATTCCTTTAAACCCCTCTTTCAGCTCCGCCCGTTCCAGGGAAGCAGTTATTTCCTCTTCCATCTTTATTACTTCGCCGTGGAAATCTCTGTTTTCCGGGGTGTCTTTTGAAAACTCCGGTACTTTCCCGCCGTAAAACCGGTACACGAAGGTGAGTGTTCTATTTACAAGGTTTGCCAAATTACCAATGAGTTCCGTGTTGACCCGGCTCTGAAAATCGCTCCAGCTAAAAACAGCGTCCGTTTTCTCCGGACGGTTGTAGTAGATGTAGAAGCGCCAAACATCGGCGGGAATGCCCGTTTCCTTTGCGTCCGTACCAAAGACACCAACGCCCTTGCTCTTAGAGAACTTCCCGCTCTCGTAGTTTAAGTACTCCGTAGAGGACATATGGTGGAGAGTGGTCCAGTTTCTTCCCGAACCGAGAAGGGAGGAGGGGAAGATGACCGTGTGGAAGGGAATGTTGTCCTTTCCGATGAACTGAAAGAGTTCCACGCCGTCCGGGTCTTTCCACCACTTCTCCCATTGGTCCGTATGGTTCGCGGTAATGGATATGTACCCGATTGGGGCATCGAACCAAACGTAGAATACCTTCTCTCGGTATCTGTCCTTGGGTACGGGGATGCCCCAGGAGAGGTCCCGGGTAATACACCGCTCCCGAAGACCGTCCCGAATCCAGGCCTGTGTCATCTGTATCGCGTTCCTCGTCCAGAAACCCTTTTTCTGGGCCTTGTTAATCCATTCCTCCAGCTTCGGCCGAATTGCGGGGAGGTCTATGTAGAGGTGGTCCGTTTTTCTTAACTCCGGGGCAGCACCGCAGACACCGCACCGGGGAGAGACCAAGTCGGTAGGATCAAGCAGCTTTCCGCAGCTCTCGCACTGGTCTCCCCGGGCCTCTTCGTATCCGCAATGAGGGCAGATTCCTCGTACATACCTGTCGGCCAGGAATCGTTTACAGCTGGAGCAGTAGAGCTGCTCGGTAGTCTGTTCTTTTATATATCCGTTTTTATCCAGGTCCAGGAAAATACCCTGGGTTATTTCCGTCTGTGCCGGAGTGGATGTTCTGCCGAAACGGTCGAAGGAGATGTTAAACCAGGAATAAATATCCGAATGTACGGCGTAATATCGATCGCAAAGCTCCTTAGGGGTAATTCCCTCCTCCAAAGCTTTGGTTTCCGTCGCCGTTCCGTACTCATCGGTGCCGCAGACATAGAGGGTCTCGTACCCCCTGCTCCGACAGAAGCGGGCAAAAACATCGGCGGAAAGGACCTGTATGAGATTTCCCAAATGGGGAAAATTGTTTACGTAGGGCAGCGCGGAAGTTATAAGTCGTTTCTTCATAGTGTGATCATGATAGGTTTAGCACCTTCAAATGTCAAGAATACCGAAGAGATATTATTAGAATACAACACTTTCTACGACACCATTTCTATGACCCATTACTACGACCATTTTCTGCAACTATTTCCGCGATTCTTGACCTTATCCCTATATAAGAATAGTATAAGGTGACTAATTTAAGTCAGAGGAGGAGACTATATGTCAGAAAAAGACGTAACCCCCAGACAGTCCCCCTTCCCGGTCAAACCGAAATTTATCGCAATCGGAGTCGTTGTACTTCTAGTGATAGTGATCGTTTCCTCAAGTTTTTACGTTGTGGACCAGACCGAGCAGGCGGTGTTACTAACACTGGGTAAATTCAGCAGACTCAGCGGTGCTGGGCTGCATTTTAAAATTCCCTTGGTACAGAAAAACTACAATGTTCCCACTCAGGTGGTGCAGAACATGTCCTTCGGGTTCAGAACGGAACGGGCGGGAGTAAGCACTGTTTACGCCGGCGGTGACTATTCGCAAGAATCGCTTATGCTTACCGGGGACCTTAACATCGTGGATGTGGAATGGATTATTCAGTACCGCATTAACGAGCCGCGAAAGTGGTTGTTCAACGTTCGGGACCAGCAAAAAACCATCCGGGACATTTCGCAGTCGACAATTAATATGCTTGTCGGCGACAGGGCCATTCTGGATGTTATCGGTTCGGAGCGTTCCAACATTGAACTCCAAGGCAAGGAGAGAATGAACGAGATCTTCAACAGCTACGGTCTGGGAATAAATGTTATTACCGTCAGGCTTCAAAACATCGTTCCCCCGGAGGGCTCGGTACAGAGCGCCTTCGAGGATGTCAATAAATCGATTCAGGATATGAACCGTTTTATTAATGAAGGAAAAGAAGCCTACAATACCGAAATCCCCAGAGCAAGGGGAGAGGCGGAACAGATGATCCGGGAAGCAGAAGGATACGCCCAGGAACGGGTCAATGAAGCCCGGGGTAATGTGGCCCGGTTCAACTCCGTCTACGAAGAGTACAGGAAGGACGAAGAAATAACAAAAACCAGGCTTTACATTGAGATGGTAGAAGATGTGTTTAAAGGAAAGGAAGGTACTGAACTTATCGACCGGAACTTGAGGAATTTTATCCCCTTCAAGGCCTTGGACAGCCAAATTCAGCCCTCAAGCCAGGGAGGTACGGAATGAAAAAGTTTATAACCATCCTTGTTATTATTGTTATCATTATCGTTGTCTTTCTCATCCTGGGTCCCTTCTATATAGTGGAAGAGGGAGAACAGTCGGTGCTCACCCGCTTTGGAAAGATCGTGGATACCCAAACCGAAGCAGGATTGAAGTTTAAAATGCCTATGGTGGACAACGTTACAATATTCCCGAAGAAGATCCTCTCCTGGGACGGAGAAGCCCAGCGGATCCCCACGGAGGAGAACCAGTTTATCTGGGTGGACACAACAGCCCGGTGGGAAATATCTGATCCCAACAAGTTCTACGAATCCGTAACCACCATTTCCCAGGCATACGCCAGACTGGACGATGTGGTGGACAGCGCCGTCAGGACCATTATCTCGCGGAACCCCCTCTACGAGGCGGTACGGAATTCCAACGTAATAAACGAGATAGAGAGGGAAAGCACCGTGGAAGCCCAGGCAGGCACTCAGACAGAAGAGGTGGATTTGGAGGAAATATCGGAAATGACCGAAACCGTACGCACCTACGACTCCGTGCGGAAGGGCCGTATCAGCTTGTCCAGCGAAATTTTTGACGAGGCCAGCGTAATTACCCCACAGTATGGAATCGAACTCATCGATGTGGTAATCCGTCAGATCCGCTACTCAGACGACCTTACCGAAAGTGTGTACGAACGGATGATTAAAGACAGGAACCAAATTGCCCAGGCCTTCCGCTCCTACGGACAGGGAAAGAAGGCCGAATGGCTCGGCCGCCTGGATAAAGAGAAGAGGTCGGTCCTCTCCGCGGCGTACGAAAAGTCGGAAGAACTTAAAGGGACTGCCGATGCCGAGGCAACACGGATATACTCCGAGGCCTACGCCAAAGACCAAACCTTTTTCGAACTCTGGCGTTCTCTGGAATCTTACAGAAATATCCTTCCCACCTTCAAAAAGACCCTTACAACTGATATGGACTACTTCAAGTATCTCTATACCCCGGAAGGAGAACAGTAGGAAAAATCGAAAGGGGGAATAGCCCCTTTAAAAAAAGTAAAAGGCCCCTCGCTCCATTATTTTCGGAGGGAGGGGTTTTTTTCTTCTAGCAGTCTTCAGGCCTATACTACTTGTACCACTTGTACTACTTGATGAAGCCTCCCCAGCCTGCTACCATTTGCTCAATGCCGTC
>CAYXSD010000005.1:8220-36860 GCA_964466335.1 uncultured Spirochaetales bacterium | reverse complement strand
ACTTGTACTACTTGATGAAGCCTCCCCAGCCTGCTACCATTTGCTCAATGCCGTCTACTGCCGAATCACAAGACAAGAAAGACCCGGGGAAACCCCTCTCAGCTCTCATTGACGCTCTTTCAGAGGCAGATGTCAGGGGAAAAGAGGAGCTTTACATTACCGGTATCGTATATGATTCAAGGAAGGTTATGCCGGGAAACCTCTTTGCGGCTCTTTCGGGCATTCACGTGGACGGGCACAACTATATCAAGGAGGCGATAGAAAGAGGAGCTTCCGCGATACTTCATGAGCGTTCCCTTTCCGCTTATAATGATAAGGTTACCTACATTAAGGTACCCGACAGCCGCAGGGCCCTCTCTCCTATTTCCAGCGCTTTCTACGATCATCCTTCGAGGTCTCTCTTCTGCATTGGAGTAACCGGTACCGACGGTAAGAGCACCACCGTCTTCTTTATGTATCAGCTTCTTAGAAAGCTGGGAGTTCCCGCGGGGTTTCTCTCTACCGTACATTTTAACACTGATGGTAAAACAGAAAAGAACAAGCTCCGCCAATCTACACCGGAGGCACCGGAAATCCATGCCCTGCTGAGGAAAATGGCCGACGCCGGGCTTACCACAGCGGTTATTGAAGCCACCTCTCACGGATTGTCACAGGAGAACTACCGCCTCGGAGATGTGGCCTTTCGGGGGGCCGTGTTTACCAATCTTGGAGAGGAGCATCTTGAATTTCATAAAACCCTAAAACGCTACCGCGATGCCAAGGGAAATCTTTTCAGGGCACTGGAGAAGCAGCAAGACGGATTTGCTGTGGTGAATAGCGACGATCCCCAGGCGGACTATTTTATCGGCCTAACCGGTCGTCCCGTTCTTACCTACAGTGCCTCGGGAAAGACCGCCGACCTTCGAACACTCCGAGTAAAAGAGGGAATAGGTGATATTTCAGCAGTTGTGGAGTGGCAAAATTCCTCGTATCCCCTTACTCTACCCATGCCGGGAAGCTTCAATCTGGAGAATGCTATGGCCGCGCTTTTGACAGTCCACCGGCTAAGTGCTTTACCCATGGCGAACATCGTTCCCCGCATAGAGGAGTTGGAACCAGTTCCGGGGAGGATGCACTCCCTTCTCCGGGGACAGCCTTTCCACGTCCTTGTAGATTACGCTCATACACCGGGGTCCTTTCAACAACTATTCCCCATGCTCAAAAGGCAGCTCGATACAAAAGTCGCCCGGAAGGGGGAAAGGAACAAACTCATTGCCCTCTTCGGTTCCGCCGGCGAGAGGGACCGGAAGAAGCGCCCCCGTCAAGGTCAGATTGCCTCTCAGTACGCGGATATCATCGTGTTGACCGACGAGGACCCACGGGGAGAGGACCCGGGAAGCATCCTGGAGGAGATCGCCGCCGGATGCGGAGACCGTCTTCGGGGAGAGGACCTCTATCTCATCCATAATCGAAAGGATGCTATTAAACACGCGTTTTCCTTGGCTACAGAAGGGGATCTGGTGGTTCTTCTTGGGAAGGGACACGAAAGCTCAATTATGTACGAACATGGGAGCATTCCTTGGGATGAATCGCGGATTGCCGAATCTATCCTCAAGGAGATGGGATACGGAGATTCTCCTTCTAAGACATGACTCAGCCTCTTTCAACATTAAAAAATTTTGAAAGAGGCTCATCAGATTCCTTATTTTTTTTAGCTGCCTTGACATTCAGCTGCTCCTAAACTTGACTTGATTTTTTTTCTCTCCCGGAGTAGAAAGACCCTATGCATGAAAATATCATTGGAATCCTTTACGGCGGAAAATCAACTGAACATGAAATTTCGATTATGTCAGCCGCCTCTATTGTACACCATATAGATAGAACAAAATGGAAGCCCCTCCTTCTCCCCATTTCCAGAGATGGACACTGGCATGTCCTGCCGGATGAAACCACCGAAGAAATACTCCGCGGCAAAAAGGCTTTGGATACCTATATAGAGGAATGTCTCCCTTTGACCATTGCCCCGGGAAGGGGGCTTTTCCTTGGGGAAGAGACGGTAAAAGTAGACTTGGTATTTCCCGTCCTCCATGGGGCAATGGGGGAAGACGGAACGGTACAGGGCCTCTTAGAGCTCTGTGACATACCTTATGTTGGAGCAGGGGTCTTAGGAAGCGCCTTGGGAATGGATAAAGAGAAATCCAAGGAGATTTGGATGGAACGGGGGTTCCCCGTGGTACCGTTCATCTCTTGGAGAAAACCCCAATCCAAGACAGTACAGGGGGAAGAGTACGGAGCAGCTTGGGAACAAGCGCGAAAGGAGTTCGGTCTTCCGATTTTTGTAAAGCCCGCCGCCTTCGGATCTTCTGTTGGAGTGGAAAAAGTTACCACCAAAGAGGACTTCTTCTCTGCCCTGGACAAGGCCTTTAGCCTGGACAAAAAGGTACTTATCGAACCGGCAATACGGGGAAAGGAAATTGAATGTTCTGTTCTGGGAAACCGAAATCCACGTGCTTTTTTCCCGGGGGAAATTATCCCCAATCATGATTTTTACGATTATCAAGCGAAATATACCGACCCGGAGGGGGCCGCCCTTATAATACCCGCGGACATTTCTGAATCTCTTGCATCTGAGGTCATGGAGACAGCAGTGGAGGCTTTTCTCTCCCTGGAAGGAAGGGGGTTTTCTCGAGTTGATTTTTTCGTCGATCCTGAACAAGAAAAAGTCTACCTTAACGAGATCAACACCCTCCCTGGATTTACCAAGATAAGCATGTTTCCGAGGATGTGTGAAGCGGGAGGCTTATCCTACTCGGATTTAGTAACTGAACTTATTGAACTCGGTTTCGAGGAACACTCAGAATAAGACTTTTTTACAAACTGCTTTTCAGGGCCTTTAATTACCGATACCTTCAATTACCAGTGATTATAAGCAATAATACTGGAAAGAGGTTTTCGCAGCTCCGGCAGGGGCTTATCCATGGGATAACCGATTAAGAGAAGCATTACCACCTTCATGGAATAGGGTACGGTAAGAAGGTCTTTTATCTCTTGTTCATCGTAGGTAGTAACAACACAGGTCCCTAGACCCTCATGCTCAGCTTGGACCATCATGAAGGAAACAGCAATACTGATATCGATTGGATAGGAAAGTTGTCCGTTAGGCATACGGTAGTCGATATTGGTGGAACAGGCAGCAATAATAACGGGGGCCTCCCCGACATGTTCCTGATTGAAGGAAGCGGTTTTTATTCTTCCTTTTAGCTCCTCATCATCGATAATAATAAATCGCCATGGTTGTCTGTTCTTTGCAGACGGGGCTTGTCTTCCCGCTTCAAGGATCCTCTCGATCTGTTCTTTATCGACTTTCTCATTACGAAACTTTTTTACACTCTGTCTTTTCTCAATTTCCTGAAGCATATCCATTCTATTACTCACCTTTTTCCTGTACAGAGTTTCACTTAAAGTATAACAGGTATTTCCACTCTTGTCTGCAGCAGAAGGTCCGCAGTATCAAGATGGCCTTGACACCTCATTTTCACTCATTTTCACTCATATTGACCAATAAAGAAGGTTTACGTATGGTGTAACGAGTGAAATACTCTTTTCTTAGCCTTCTATTCATTTTAGTAGCTTCTTCTTTACCCCTTGCAGCGGAAGGTCCTCTCTTAACCCCGGCGGAAAACTTTCAAGCCCTTCGCGCTTTAGAACCAAGACCGGAGGGTTCTAAGGCGGAAAAGACTACTATAGACTATATCGCGGAGAGACTCGATTCACTCTCCCTGCCCTACAGAATAAGAGATTTTTCCTCCATGGAAAACTCCCACTCCTACTCTAGAATTATTGAAACCACTGTGGAAGGCCGGAGGAGTGAGAATTTTCTCCTTGCGGTGCCCTTAAACGGAGACTCTACAAATATCCTCCTGGCTCTATCATTCTTAGAAAGGCTTAAGAATTCCTTTGGAAGTGACAACGGCCCCCCGCCTCTTACCATTAAGGTCCTCTTTCTGGGGGCGGAATACGGCGATACTGGAATACCTCATTCGGGCCCCTCCTATCCCATGGGTTCCAGGGAGTTCCTCAGGACTTTTACTTCTGAAGACATGTCCATCTGTTTCTATTTGGGATTCACCCATCTCCCCAAAAGGGTCCTAATTAGGCCGGGGGCAAACGGTGAAGTAAGTCCCCACTGGCTTATTCAACGTACATCCAGCGCTATCGAAAAAAGCGGTCTTTTCTCACTGGTTTTAGGAAACGAAATACAACTCTACCGTTTAGGCCTCTCCGATTCTTCCCCGCCCAGTGCGGTTTATCTTAGAGAGAATTACCCTTCTCTCTTCTTTGAAAGTTCCTCATCCTCGCTGGAGGACGGAGAACTTCAAAACTGGGTTACGAGGTTTACCGACTTTCTCTTTTCCTTTCTCCAGGAAAACAAGAGCGGCTTCAAAGAGGAATGGGACAGACACTATCTCTTTTTCCAGGCCCGTGGTTTTTCATTGATCATACCTGAGGGTATCTACGTGGCCCTCTTTCTGGGGGCCCTCGGATTTCTTCTCGCCTATGCCATTGTGTTTCGTCATAAACTAATGAAATACTTTCGTTCAATTCTAAGGCACATTTGGGCGCTGCCGATGTTCTACCTTTTCATTTTTTTCTTCCTCCTGCTCGCTGGAGGGGTTCTGGTTCTTCTCTCTCAAGTAAAGGGATATCCCCAATTGTGGAGGGAACTGCCCCTCCTCTTTTTCTCCCTTAAGATCCTGCTCTCCCTTTTTCTCGTTTTTCTAAGCTTTCGGTTTCTCAAGCATCTTCCCATTCCCCTACAGGGCCACTTCTACTCCGCCTCCGCAATCCTCCTCCTCCTCATTAACATTGGGATTATGGCAGTTTATAACTTTTCGCTTACCTATTACTTTGTCTGGGCCTTCCTTTTCACGTTCCTCTTTTCACTTTCCAGGAAAAAATCACTTAAATTGATCTTTTTTCTTCTCTCCCCGATTTGGCTTGTTAAGGCCGGTTTGGACATTCTTACCCTTCCCTCTTTGAGGGCAATTGAGCAGATTATTACCGTTGATGTCCAAGGAAATCTCCTTCTTTCCGCTGTGGTCCTTCCCTTTGTGCTCATGATTGTAAGATTGGATTTTATATTTCGTCATCTTTTACGGAGCAGAAGGTGGATTATCATTTCCTTTATCTTCATTGTCCTTGGTTCAGGTTCTGTCGGCACCCTGATCTACACGCTTGCGTATGACCCCTGGGGGAAGAAACCCCAACCCATATCGGCCACGGACAGTATAGACATAAGCAATCGGACCCGGAGCCTAACGATCAATAGCTCCGCCCACATAGGGACATTAGAAGTATTTGGAAAAGGCTATGCAGAAATTATCAACACCGATAACACTAATACGACCCTCACATCCTCCACCATTATTGATACCACTACCGTGGATTATACCTGGGACAACTTCCTTAACCGAAAGACAATTACCGTCCATATAACGTTTCAGGGAGACCCGACAAAGGTCCTCTTTTCCATCCACTCGAATGAGGATATCATTCTTTATGACACGGATTTCCCCTCCACCTTATATCCCACGGAAAACTCTGCCGCCCTCCATATCGGGCGGAACCCCCCTAACCCCCTCAATGTTACCTTCACTGTACCGGAAGAGCTCACCCTTGAGCTGGACTTGGAAGTGTATTACGAAACCCTTCCCTACCCGCTTACCATAGAGGGAGAAAACATTACTCTGCGGAAAACCGGCTTACTTAAGAAGACTCTGGTCCTCAATACAGATGCGGAGGGTAAAGAAGAGGAAGAAGAATGACTCCAGTTCACTTCCATGTCGATATGGATGCCTTCTATGCCTCTGTAGAGCAGCAGGACAATCCTCAGTACAAGGGAAAGCCGGTAATAATTGGTGCCTCTCCGGGACAGCGGGGGGTAGTCTCTGCCTGCTCCTATGAGGCAAGGAAATACGGTGTCCACTCTGCCATGCCTATTTCTCAGGCCTACAGACGCTGCCCCGGTGGTGTATACCTCCCCGTTCGGATGAAACGGTACCAGGAGGTATCCAAACAGATTATGGCTCTCTTCGACCGGTTTACCCCGCGGGTACAACAGATATCTGTGGATGAGGCCTTTCTCGACATGACCGGAACAGAGCGTCTCTTCGGACCGCCGAGAAAAACGGCGGAGGAATTGAAAGAGGAGGTACGCGGAAAAACCGGGCTTACCATTTCCGTAGGGGTAGCGACCAACAAATTCTTGGCAAAAATCGCCTCTGATCTGGAAAAACCGGACGGCTTGTGCGTAGTTACTCCGGGAAAAGAAGAACAGTTCATAATGGACCTCCCCTTAAAAAACATCTGGGGAATTGGAAAGAAAACTCTTGAACGGCTGGAGGAACTCAATATTACTACAACAGCAACATTGAAAAGCTTTTCGAAGGCCCTCCTTGTCTCTATGCTCGGAAAAGGAGCCGGGGAGTATCTTTTTCAAGCCGTTCGAGGAAAAGACCCGGGGATTTTCCGGGAAGATCCGCAGAGTCGTTCAGTAAGTAACGAGATTACCTTTCGAGAAGACACGAACGAAAGAGATCTGGTCCTGCGAGTGCTCCTTGAACTCTCACATCAGGTCATGTTTCGTCTTATGGCAGAACAGTTGAAGGCGAGAACAGTGTATATTAAAGTCCGTTTCGAAGACTTCTCTACCACCACCGCTCAATCGACTCTGGAGCACTATCTCAGTTCGGGGGAAGAACTCTACGAGGTTGCGCTTACCCTCCTGGACAAACGATGGAACCACTCCACTCCTTTACGGTTAATCGGTGTGGGAGCAAGCTCCATCGAAGAGGGTGATGTTCCCACCCAGAAAGAACTCTTTGAGAACCAATATTCCCGTCAACGCATGGTGGAATCAGCCGTCTTTGATCTGGGGAAAAAACTTTCAGATATACCGGTTATGAAGGCATCCCTGTTGCACAAGGAAAAACGGAGGGAACCTCCGCGGGAAAATAAAAAAGAAGCTGAGTAATGTGTACTGAAAATTGCTGATTGGTTTTATTAGTTCCTAGAGGAGAGCCCTACCCCCTCTTTCTTTTTTGAAGTGTACTCCTTTAGGGAACGAATTACCATGTAGTATCGGTTGGACGCATTCCAGAGGGTAAACCCGGAAGCCCCTCCATGGAGAGAACCTTTGAGCTGCCGAATTAGATAGTCAGTGTAAACCGGTTTTTCAAATTTAAGTTCACCCCCGATAAGAAAGGCCTGTATAAAGGGTCTTACTACACAGCCGGGTTCCACTATTGTCCGCGCCCGAGAGGTCCCCTCTTTGTAGATTTCTTCAGCCCTCGGAAGATAGGCAGTCTCTTTAAGAAAACTTCTCGGAAAATGGGAGGGGTAGAACATGGGACAGACAGCATCGACGTAGTGGGAAAACACTTCCAGATTCTGCCCGATCCAATTACCCATCCGGTAGTAGGAATTAAACCCGTAGAGGTCAGCACTAATGGGTATATCAATCTTTTTTCTGGCCATAGCAAGGAATGATTCTAAGGCCTCCATTTTTGTCATACCCGGTTTCTTGTAACGATGTGTCCCGTTCCACACATCCCCATCCGAGGGGAACCGGATGTAGTCGAATTGAATTTCATCCAGCCCTCGAGCCTCCAGCTCCTCGGCTATTGCAATATTGTAGGACCATACAAATTCCGAATAGGGGTCTACCCAGAACTCTCGCTGTTCATAGGTCGTCTCTTCAGTTTCATCGGTTAGAACCTTGGCCTTGTACCCCCACGGTCCATCCTCCTCTTCGTCCCAAATGGCGTAGGCATTACTGTCGTAGGTGTAGAGCACGGGATCCTGAAAGACCACTATCCGCCCTATAACGGAGATGTTTTCTCTATGGGCCTTTTCAATGAGCTCATCCAAATAAAAGCGACTCCATACACCTCCAATCTTCTTTGGTAACTCCAAGCCGGTATCGTAGGTCAATCTGCCCCGATCGTCCTTCATGTCAACTACCATGGAGTTGAATCCATGCTCCTTGGCAAAGAGAATATGGGAGTCCAGAGCATCTCCGGCGGCCTTGGAGGGGGACACATACATGCCGTACTGCTCTTTTGCACCCTCCGCGGTATGGGTATTCTCCGGGCTCAGTCCTTCGGGAAGTTTCATCGATAGAGGGCCGGATGTCCAGGTCCAGTTATCATCGGGGGCCTTCTCACCCCTCCAGAGGAGTCCTTCATCCGTTGTAACCTTCAGGACCAGGGGATTACTACTCTCCGCCATAATGTGAACTATGTTTTGTTTTTTTTCCTTCCCCGGGTAGGAAATTTCTTTTAGTGTATCCCGCACAAGATCCAGACAAAAAAGTCCGCCGCCGAACCCTTTACTTAAGAAGAGGGTCCCCTCGTCATCAGGATGGAATGCAAGACCGGAGATCTCTTCGTAAAAGCCGGCCCCCACATAAAAGTCGTCCAACAGCTCGTTGAGCTTAAGCCAAGTGCTACCCCCGTCTATGGACTGGTACAATCCTGAAAAAGAAGTCCCCACCAGAAGCGTCCCCTCCGAAAATTCCTCCCCCGGCATCCCCCCTTTCAGGGCAACGCTGGTAATGTAGGCCACCGATTTTAGAGGGTCTGCCAAAGGGACAGAGATCCAAGAGCTCCCACGATTTTCCGAGTAATAGAGACCGTAAGGATTACTCACCAGGAGCCTCTTACCATTTTCGTTGTCTACACCAAGAGAGGTGAGTTCCCGCCATCCCTCCTCCCCCGTAAAGGGATAGATAATCCGTTTCGGAAGACCCTTGCTTCGTTTGCTCCAGGAGGAACTCCCCGCTGATGCATAGTAAAACCCGTCCCGCCTGGAAATGCCGTAGCGTTCTCCCTCCTCCAACGTAACACTCAGAAACTGCATGTCCGCGAAGAGACCGGGAGAAAATATCCCAAAAAAAATAAAGAGAAGATAACACCAAACTGCCCGAGATACCCATCTGTCATATTTTCGCATGGTTGTAGTCTACTGAGAGAAGATACCTTGGGCAATCCCCTTTTCAGTCTGTTTCGCGCAACCATTTTCATGGTTAATTAATTTTAAAACTTTCCACGATTTTTTTCTTAAGTGATGAAGCAAAATGATGGAAAAACATGTGTATATAGGTGCTATGTATAAACAAAACAAAGATAAGAGAATTTCGGAATTGGCAGTGCACGAGAGACCGAGGGAAAAGCTGATGACTATGGGAGCGGGGCATCTTTCAGACGAAGAGTTATTGGCAATTCTCCTTGGATCGGGACACAGAAATCGCGGGGTCGAACGGGTTGCCTCGGACCTTCTCTCCAGATTGGACCGGAAAAGGGAAATTCACCTTAGGGACCTCACTGAAGTCTCCGGTATAGGCCCTGTAAAGGCGATACAACTCACCGCTGCCTTAGAGTTTGCCCGGAGAAGACTAGCCCCGGAGAGAAACCGTATCGCTTTCCCTTCGGACATCATTCCCCTGGTACACCATTACTCGGACAGGACCCAGGAGTGCTTTCTCTCCATCTCTCTTAACGGCGCTCATGAGGTGCTTCATATCCGAGTGGTATCCGTGGGTCTGGTAAATCGAACTATTGTACATCCGAGAGAGGTTTTTGCTGATCCTTTAAAGGACAGAGCGGCCGCGGTCATCTGTTGTCATAACCACCCCAGCGGGAACACCACCCCGAGCCCCGAGGACCGGGAGGTAACTCGGACCCTTAAGGAGGCGGGAGAGACCCTTGGCATTCAGCTTCTCGACCACATTATCTTTAGTAGTCGGGGGTACTTCTCCTTCTTGGAACAGGGGATGTTCTAAAAGGACCCAGTCCCGAGTAATCAGTCCCGAGTAATCAGTCCCAGGAGATCAGTCCCGAGTGAGATGCCGATACTTAATTCTCTTTGGAATTACTGAATCCGCCCCTAAACGCATCTTCTTGTTCTCCTCATACTCGGTGAAGTTACCCTCGAACCAGAACACCTGGCTTTCTCCCTCGAAGGCGAGGATGTGGGTAACGATCCGGTCTAAAAACCAGCGGTCGTGGCTTATAATCACCGCGGAACCGGCAAAGTTTAATAGTCCCTCCTCCAGCGCGCGCATGGTATTAACATCCAAGTCGTTGGTCGGCTCATCCAGTAGGATCACATTGGCATGCTCTTTCAGTACCATGGCAAGGTTGACCCTGTTTCTCTCTCCGCCGGAGAGGACCCCGCATTTCTTTTGCTGGTCCGGACCGTGAAAATTAAACCTTGCCACATATGCCCGGCTGTTCATCTCCCTTTTTCCCAAGCGAACTATCTCATTTCCTCCGGAGATCAGCTCCCACACCGTTTTATCCGGGTCTAAGCGCTCTCTGGTCTGGTCTACATAGGCAAGTTGGACCGTCTCCCCTGTATTAATGCTCCCTTCATCCGGGGTCTCATCTCCGGTGATCATTTTGAAGAGAGTGGTCTTTCCCGCGCCGTTAGGCCCTATGATCCCAACAATACCTCCGGGAGGAATGGAAAAGTCCATACCCTCCATCAGGACACGTTCTCCATATCCCTTTCGGACCCCGTTCGCCTCTATTACCACGCCGCCCAATCTGGGGCCGGGAGGAATATAGATCTGCAGCTCCTCCGGTCGTTTCTCCGTCTCTTGGTTGAGGAGTGCCTCGTAGGAGTTGACCCGGGCACGAGACTTGGCGTGACGGCCCTTGGGGGACATGCGGATCCACTCCAATTCCCGCTCCAACGTCTTTTGGCGTTCAGTCTCCGCCTTCTCTTCCTGCTTCAGTCGTTCCTCCTTCTGCTCCAGCCAGGAGGAATAATTCCCCTTCCAGGGGATGCCCTGTCCCCGATCGAGTTCAAGGATCCAGCCCGCCACGTTGTCGAGGAAATACCGGTCGTGAGTTACAGCAATAATGGTCCCCTCGTACTGGTTCAGATGGTGCTCTAACCAGGCCACGGTTTCCGCGTCCAGATGGTTCGTCGGTTCGTCTAAGAGAAGAATATCCGGTTTTTTCAGCAGAAGCCTGCAGAGAGCGACCCGTCTCTTTTCCCCCCCGGAGAGGACCTCAATCTTCATATCCTCCGGGGGACAGCGAAGGGCCTCCATAGCCATGGAGAGGCGGGAATCCAAATCCCAGGCCCCCACCGCGTCCAGTTTCTCCTGCACTAGCCCCTGTTTCTCCAAAAGAGCGGACATCTCATCATCGTCTAAGGGCTGGGCAAACTGTTCGTTTATATGATCGTACTCCTTTAAAAGATCCACCGTCTCCTGCACCCCTTCTTCCACCACCTGCCGAACTGTCTTTTCCGGATCTACTTTCGGCTCCTGCTCGAGAAACCCGACGGAATAACCGGGAGATAGCACAGCTTCGCCGGAGAAATCTTTGTCCCTCCCGGCCATTATCCGTAAAAGAGAGCTCTTCCCCGATCCGTTCAATCCCAAAACACCAATTTTTGCTCCATAGAAGTAGGAGAGCGAAATATCTTTAAGAATAACCTTCTGATTATGCTGCTTACTTACCCGAACCATGGAATAGATAATCTTTTCCTGCTCCTGTGCCATTACCGCTCCTTGAACCTTTACCTTGTATGCATATACTCTTCATCCAGAGTATACCCATTAACTCAAAACATGGAAATACATACGTACACCCTTTGAAGAATTGATTTTTTTTGTAGTAAGGAATAGTATAGTAGTATGGAAGAACACCATGGACCCCACCACGTTGAAAAGTTGAAAATAATGCTCGTAGAGGATGAAGTAATAATCCGGCTCTATCTAAAACAAATATTAGAACAGATGGACTGCGTTATTGTTGCAGAGGCCGACAGTGGGGAGACGGCGATACATCTGGCTAATTCAACCCATCCTGATGCAATTATCATGGACATCCGATTAAAAGGTGCCATGGACGGAATAGAAGCAGTCCAGGAAATAGAAAAAAATAATGCCATTCCTGTCATTTTTACCAGCGCGTACCAATATAAAGACATGGTGGACCGTCTTAATATTCCGAACGTCCTTGGATACATCAATAAACCAGTGGCAGAACGGGAATTGGCAGGATTTCTGGGCCAACTCCAATGAATAGACGTGATTTTTTAAAAACAATAGCCGCATACAGTGCCGGTGCGGGTGCTGTGGCCCTGGGGATACATGGAATTCTGGGCAAGGGTAGTCGTCTTGAGGCTAATCCATTACAGAGGGCTCCTTTGAATTTTGACCAGCAGGGACCGGGGTATCGGAAAATATCAGCACATCCCGATCTTGTCGCGGTAAAAGGTGGTAAACCTGAAAGTATGTTTGATCAGGGGATCAGCCAACTGGGAGGAATAGATAGATTCGTCTCTCCCGGAGATCGGGTGGTGATAAAACCCAACGCCTCCTGGAATATGGAACCGGAATACGCCGCCACTACCAATCCTAAGCTTATGGGGAGAATTGTAGAGCACTGCAAGAATGCCGGTGCTAAGAAGGTCTATGTAATAGACCACACCTTAGACCCCTGGCGAAAGGCTTACGATACGAGCAAAATCGAAAGAGAGGTAAAGAGTGCCGGAGGAGAGATTGTACCCGCGAATTCCAAAGGCTACTATCAGGAATCCGAACTTCCCAACGCGGAGATCCTCAGCTCCGTTTTAGTCCACGAACTTATTCTGGAAGCCGAAGTTTTTATCAATGTTCCTATTCTCAAGCATCACGGAAGCACCCTGGTTACATCAGCTATGAAAAACCTTATGGGAGTGGTATGGGACCGATCTTCCTACCACTGGCGGGGCTTAAACCAGTGTATTGCCGATTTTCCCCTCCTTCGTCAACCTGATGTAAACGTTATCGATGCCTACGCTGTTCTTATGAGCGGGGGTCCGAGAGGTTCCTCCTACCGCGCGGAGATAACGGAAAAGAAAATGCAGATCCTTTCAACGGACATTGTGGCCGCCGATACCGCCGCGGTGAAGACATGGGGGGCCGATCCTTCCGAGGTACCCTACATCGGCATGGCGGAGGCCCATGGATTGGGGACATCTAACCTGGATTCATTGAATATTAAGCGGCTTTTAGTCTGAAAGCAATGACCTGAAGGATCTAGTATGAAAAAAAACGAAGTCCACCCGGGTTTTCTCATTCATAGGATCATCTCTTTCTCCATTTTCGCTCTGTTCATCCTCTCTTTCTATCTGGGGGGGCTATTCTTTGAGAGGACCCTGAGTCTTCTTACCCGTGTCCAGTTTCTACCATCATTCCTTAATACAGTCCTGGCCGGCGGAAGCTGGTTCCTCGCGGCCTTTCTCCCGATCGCCCTCTTGACCCTTCTCTTGGGGAGGGTCTACTGCTCCACCATCTGTCCTCTGGGGTCTTTACAGGACATTCTCATCCTCCTGAAAGGGTCCATCCGCAAGAGGGTTTTTCGCTACAATGGAAGAAGCCGGATTTTCCGCTTTATTGTGCTTGGATTGACACTACTGGGAATGATAATCGGGACTTCCGTACTCATTAATCTTTTAGAACCCTATAGCCTTTTCAGCCGGATTATCCGGGATTTTTTCGCTCCCCTTATCTCCTTGGGGGGACAACTCCTCATGCCCCTTCTTAAAACCTTCGATATCTTCCTTGCACCGGAGGTTACTCCGATCCATGTTCCCGTGCTCTTACTGACCTTTATCTTCACCGTCTTTCTCGTAACAACTTCTCTTTTCTGGGGGAGATTCTTCTGCGCTCATCTCTGTCCTGTGGGGGGCTTACTCTCCCTCCTTGCCCTTCCCGCGCCTATTAAAATTCGCGTAGATCAGGAAGCTTGCATCTCCTGCGGGCTTTGTGAATCCAAATGCCCCACCCGCTGCATCAACGCCGCGGAAAAACGGATAGACCAAGAAAGTTGTGTGGTCTGCTTCTCCTGTCTCTCCGGCTGCCCTACTGACGCAATTGCCTACGAGAGAAAAAGCAACAGTGATGCCCTTACTACCAAAGAGAAAAGGGGAAAAGGATTTGACCGGCAAGGATTTTTTAGCCGATGTAAAAAGGGGTTCCGTTCTCTAACGGGTTCAGTTTTTACTATCTCCTTCTTTCCCGCTCTCTTTCCCCTTTTCTGGGGTATAAAAAAGAGGACCCCTATGAAGGACGGCAATCTTCCAAAACCTGCTACCCCGCCGGGGTCCCTTGGGCGCCGACACTTCACCTCCTACTGCACGGCCTGTCATCTCTGCGTAAGCAAGTGCCCCACAGGAGTGCTGCAACCTTCCCTCTTTGAATACGGCCCCCGGGGCATGCTCCAACCGGTCATGGATTACGACTTAGGCTACTGCGAGTATGAGTGCACCGTCTGTACCGAGATATGCCCTTCCGGGGCGATCCAACCACTCCCGCTTAGGGAGAAGAAGCTCACCAAGATAGGGACGGTGACCTTTATCAAAGAGCGTTGCATCGTCTTTAGCAAACACCAGGCCTGCGGAGCCTGTGCAGAGGTCTGCCCCACCCAAGCGGTGAGGATGGTCCCCTACGAGGGTTTCCTCACCCAACCTAAAACAGACGAAGCAATATGCATGGGCTGCGGAAACTGCGAATACGTTTGTCCTGTGGAGGGAGGTACGGCGATATACGTGGATGGTGAAGAGATACACTCAATTCGAGAGGAGAGAAAGGAAACAGCAGCCGGCCCGGATGGTAAAGAAGAACCAACCTCTAGAGAAGACACGTTAAAAGAGGACGAGTTCCCCTTCTAGATGTACCCGGTAGAGATTGCCTTTACCCGGCATTACCGATATATTCAAGTCATGGGAACATCGCCTCCCCTTCTTTTCAGAATAATCCGGTATATCGCAATTATTCCCATCCTCATTTATCAGAAGATCATCTCGCCCGCACTCCCGGGAAGCTGCATTTACAGTCCCACATGCTCCGCCTACTCGAAGGAGGCGGTCTTGAAACACGGTGTCCTAAAGGGTACCGCTTTGGGGTTGGGGAGGATCTTTCGCTGTGCCGGGGGGCTCTACACTGGTGGAGAGGACCCCGTACCGGAGAGGTTCAGCTTTACTTATCTCTTCGGAAGATACAAACAGTTTTGGCGGGGAAGAAAAAAAGGAAACAAGTCAATCTAAGGTCACCTTCGCGGTCTCTCCGGGATCCACATCAACACTTACAGCTCCTATTACAAGAGAAATCTCTGACTTGTTTTTTCTATCCGATTTCACAACACAGACATCATGCGTAATCTCTATATTGAAAAGCTGTCCCCTATGAATCAGAGGAAAGGCGAGACGCCTCCAAGCTTTTGGAAGCCGGGGAGTAATATGAATTAGGTCTCTCGTAAAGGATGCTCCGGCAAACCCGTAGACGATCACCTGCCAGAGAGCTCCACAGGCAGCAGTGTGGATACCGCCGATGAAGGTGCCGCCGCTTATAGGAGGGTTGGTATTGTAGAGGTCAATGGTTGCTGAAGAATGAAAGTACCTGTAGGCGTCATCGTGTTTGCCGCACCAAGCGGCTATAATGGCGTGCACGCTGGGACTTAAGGAGGAACGATGGTGGGCCATCGGCTCATAATAATCGTAATTTGCCCTAATTACTTGGGATGGGTACTTATCAGGATGAAGCAGAAAAAGCTGGAGCAGGTCAGCTTGTTTAATAACCTGGGTCGACACGGCAATTCCATTGGGCCAGCCCCAGTATTCATTCTCATCTTTAAGGCGTTTTTGTACATCCTTTGGAAGAATTCTCTCCAGATTAAAATACCCATCAAACTGTTCTATAAGGCTGGTCTGTGGGTCGGGCTCTCTTATGTACATAAGCCCGGCCATCTCTTCCCAAAGCTCTATTTCCCCTTCCTCTAAAGAGATGGTCTTCTTAAGCGCGCCTAATCTAGCAGGGGCTTCTTTATTCATAAGCCGATGGGTTTCCAAGGCCTTTTCTAAGACGAATTGACACTGCATATTGGTAAAAAGATTATTGTCCACATTTTCATGGTACTCGTCCGGACCGAGGAGCCTAATCATTTCGTATCTGTTCTTGTCCTTTTTAAAATAGGCATGGGACCGAATAAACCGCGCCACTTCAAAGATGATTTCCGCTCCGTGGGAATAGAGGAACTCCCGGTCTCCCGTAACAGATACATAGAGCCATACCGTGTAGGCTATGTCCGGTGAAACATGGATCTGCCAGTCGTTGAAGTGGTTCCGTATTTTGCGGCCGGTAAGGACATCTACAAAGAAATAATCGGGACAGAGTTCGTCCCCCGTATCACCACTTACCCAGGCGTAAAAAGCCCCCTCGTATCCCAAGCGTTTCGCCTTCCTTCTAGCTCCATCTAAGGTCTTATAACGATACATAAGGAGATTTTTTGCCACTTCCGGGTTGGTGTGGAGGTACATAGGAAGATTGAAGATTTCCTGGTCCCAGAAGGCGGCCCCCTGATATGCCTGACAGGAAAGCCCCCTCGCCCCAACGGGAAGATGTTCGGTATGGGCGGGAGTAGCAATGATATTGTGATAGGCATTGAAATTGTAAAAGAGCTGGGAGGGACCGTCACTCTCTATAAGCACCCCATATTGGTCCCAAAGCGCCTCCCACAGCTCTTCTTCCCTTTGGTCAATAGAGTCGTAGCCCTGTTCAAGGGAAGCCCGGACGGATTGCCTGGCTTTTTCCTGCGGCTTGTCAGTGTCATTCCCGGAGAAAACACTCATATATACATCAAAGACCAGTTCGCCGCCGGCGGGCACCTTTACCCTGCCCTCTCGAAATATGCTTCGGTCACCGGTAGTAACGCGCGGGGCTTCAAGTTCGTCAGGGTAGACGGCCGAGTTATCCTCCTCCTGTCCTTGATGGATAGATATCCCTTGGCCCACCATTAGAGGCAAGTCCTTCTCCGATGTGGAAGAACGAAGGATGAGGGTCTCCACTTTTTCTTCCAGGGAGATTTCTTTAAGATGTTCTCCGTTTAAACTCCATACATCCCCGTCTATTCCCGAGATGTAATCCAAGGTTATTTCCTCTTGGGAATGGAGGACCACCCGCTGGGCTACCACATGGATATCATTGTATAAGGCAAAACGTTCGAATCGGAAAGAGAGTTCTTTGCTGTCCGGACCAACCCACTGAAACTTCCCGAAACTCTTTCCGCGGTGTATATCAATGCCTTGCCGAAAGGACCCCTTTTTGAGGGACCCTTCCTCCGGCAAGATTTCCTGGTCCCGATATCTGAAACTAAGGTATAGTCCATTGGGTGAATTGCAGAGTTCGGTCCACTTTCCGTCGGCATTATCGTAGGTGTCTGTCACAATACAGGCCACTCGATGGTCCTTCTTCCACTGGGGAAAGGTCCCGCGGTATCCTAGATACCCGTTTCCGCTCATAAAATTGCTGCCCCAGGTGACCAGTTGAGTCGGATCAAATTCATCTACCAGAACTTGATAGTCCCCCTGGATAATGACAGGGCCCTTCCCCTTTTTATCTTCCTGAGATTCTGTTTGTTTCATGGTGTCCTCATACATATGCCCGGAAAAAGCGAGCCCTCCGCGGTCTCTGTAAAGAAATCCGCGGAGGCTGCTTGAAACGCAATAGGTTTTCCCTTTCTTTTTTGTTACGCTTTTTTTATCCCTTTACCGATCCGGCCATCATACCTCGAATAAAGTAGCGCTGGAGGGAGAAAAAGATAATCAGGGGCATAATCATTGTGAGAAAGGCCCCTGAAGTTAGGATGTGCCAATCCTGTCCTCTGGATCCGACCATTTCCGAAAGACGGGTAGTTACCAGGGCAAGCTCCTTCTTTGTTCCCAGGAACACCAAGGCAACGAGCAGGTCGTTCCAAACCCAGAGAAACTGGAAGATCGCGAAAGCGGCAATTGCCGGAGCAGCTAAGGGAAGAATGAGTCTGGTAAAACTCATCCACGGGGTGGCGCCGTCCGCGTGGGCGGATTCAATGATCTCCTTGGGTATACTGGAGATATACCCATAGAGGAGGTAGGTCGCCAGAGGCAGACCGAACCCCGTATGGGCAAGCCAGATGCCAAGGTAAGTCCCGTTCAACTGAATGCTGGTGTAGACCTTCAATACCGGGATCAACGCCATTTGCAGGGGTACCACCAGGAGTCCTACGATCATAACAAAAATACCCTCCCTGCCGGGAAAGTCAAGCCAGGCAATGGCGTAAGCCGCGAAGGCCGCTATGGTTATGGGTATAATCGTTGAGGGAATGGTCACCAACAGAGAGTTGAAAAAGGCCAGCCCCATAAAATCGGCAAATAGTACGGACTCGTAATTCTGAAGGGTCCACTGCCCAAAATCGAAGGCATTAGCAAGCCCCACCCACCATGCGGTAGTTTGGATCGCTTCGGGGGACCTGAAGGAGCTGACTAACAATCCCAGAGTGGGAACAGTCCATACAATAACCAGAAGCAGAATAATTACCCGCATTGGGGTTTTCTTTACAGCGTTTACGAGTACTACGATGGAATCTTTTTTATTTCCTTGGGCCATATTCTACCTCCTCTGTTCCCGCATCTGTTTCACATTTCTTAAGAGAAAAGGAATTACCACCACGAAGAGGAAGACCGCTAACACGGAACCTCGTCCATAGTTCCTCCATCGAAAAGCCTCCTGGTACATTCTGGACGCCACTATTCCCGTATCGTAGTTACCGCTGGTCATTACATAGACAATGTCGAATATCTTCAATACGAGGAAGAGAATGGTTGTCCAGACCATAAGGATGGTACCCTTAATGTAAGGAACGATGACATTAAAGAAAATTCGTATTTCCCCCGCCCCGTCTATTCTGGCCGCCTCCATTAAGGACCGGGGTACGCCCTTTACAGCTGAGGACTGGATTACCATGGCAAACCCCGTCTGAAGCCAGATCATTATGAAGAGCAGGAAGAAATTATTAATCGGCCATGGAATGGTTATCCCCTGGAACCAGGCCACCGGCTCACCTCCTAGGGCCGTCACAATCGCGTTTAATAGCCCAATCTGTTCGTAGGAAGGAGGCTGATAGTAATACACAAACCTCCAAATAACACTGGCACCAACAAAAGAAATTGCCATGGGAAGGAAGATCAGTGATTTAACGATCTTCTCCATGGTATTATTTAACCTGTCCGTCATAACGGCGATTATTAGTCCCAAAGCAACGGCAAGAAAGGGCACAAGGACTACCCACATAAGAGTGTTAATAAGGACAATGTGCATATTCGGATCAGTAAAAACGTTAATATAGTTTTTTAATCCGACAAATTCCGTAGATGTCCGGTCCATAAAACTTAACCAAATTGTCCGTATCGCCGGCAGTACGATGTAGAGAAGGAGCACTACCACAGCAGGTCCCACGAAAACAAAGGGCCTTAACGCCTCCTTTCCCCTCCTAGGCAGAAGTTCCACCAGATTGTTGGTCCCCCAAAAGAGGAGCCACACACCTCCTACTCCAACTATCAGAGCAACCGCTCCGATAAGAATTTTCGATGCCTCCGAATCTCGCATGAAGAGAAAACTGTAGTAGAGCCCAAGAAAGGTAAGCACCGGTACAACTAGAGATACAATAATCCTACCCGGTCCGGAAGTGAGTACGTGTAGAATTTTGCTATCTTCTTCTTTGACTGTTTCTAACATTGATATTACTCCCTCTTGACTGAATATACAGCGGAAGGGGTTCCTTCCGCTGTATTCTGTTTTTTTCACTCAGATCCATGCTTATGGACCTGAGTAAGATACTATTCAGGCCAGGATTGGTCTATATTCTTCATAACGTCTTCAAGATTTTCACCTCTCTTCCGTACAAGATTGACCATTCCTTTCCAAAATGAACCAGCGCCGACAGAACCGGGCATGAGGTCCGAACCGTCGAACCGTACGGTGTCCGCGTTAATGAGTATCTCCGCGTATCTTCTGTCAAGCTCCGAGGGATACCAATCCAGCGGGGTGTCCTTATGGGGGGCGACAAAACCGCCTGACTGGAGCCAGCCTTTGGTAGATTCAGGAGTTGCAAGCCATCTTATAACTGCAAGGGTCTCCGGTTTGTCCGTCATAGCGGAGAAACAGTCACCCGCTACCAGTACGGGTTCACCGAACTGGGGATCGATTTCCGGGAAGTAAAAGTAGTCTACTTCCTCCCCTATATTTGTGTCATCCGGAAAGAACGCGGTAATGAATGATGCCTGTCGATGCATCAGAGCTTTCGGCGGGTCCTGGACCAAGGGGGTAGCCGCGTCACCAAAGGGAACGGTAAGAATAGAGTTTACTCCTCCAAGGACGTAGTCCTCGTTAAACCAGATCTTTCCCATGGTCTTTGCCGCGTTTTTCACCTCCGGTGAATTAAAACCTAACTGCCCCGTGACCCACTGGTCGTATTTTTCCGGGGAAGCGGTCCTCAGCATGATGTCTTCCATCCAGTCGGTCGCTACCCAGCCGGTAGCACCTGAACTTTCAATACCAATCGACCAAGGGGTATAGCCATCGGCGACCATCTGATCACTGAGTGCCAAAAGCTCATCCCAGCTGGCGGGGATCTCATACCCTTCTTCTTCAAAAATCGGTTTCGCGTACCATACAAGACTCTTCACACTGGCCCTGTACCATACACCGGCAAGAGTTTCTCCCACCGTAGCAAGGGTCATCCAGTCTTCGTGGTAGTGTTCTTTGAGATAGCTCATCTCTATATGACCGTTCAGATCAATAACGAATCCCCGGTCCACCATGTCCGCCATAAGTCCGGGTTGTGGGAATACGGCTATATCGGGTGGATCGCCGCCTTCCGTCCTAACGGCAATAAGAGACTCAAAGTCTCCGGAACCCTCATATTCAACTTCCATACCCGTTTCCTCTTCAAAGGGGACCATACTCTTCTCAAATCGTTTTGCGTCTTCATCTACAAAGGCACCGAAGACATTCACCGTCTTTCCGGAGAAATCCTCACCTTTGGTATAGGCGTTGTCCGTGTAAGAGCTTGGTACTGCCTCTTCTGTTTCTTTTGCCTCCTTCTCCGCTGCTTTCTCTTCCTTTTTACATCCGGAAAAGATCAGCGCGAACCCTAAAAGGAGCACAAGCATAACTAGTACAATTCTTTTTCCTTTCATTCTATATACCTCCATATATAAAAATAATTTCGTTTCTATCTTTACCCGTCATACCAACTATGACAGGCATATTTTTTACATTCTCATTACCTTTTTTCAAATACTACCTCCTTACAGTTAGGTCCCTCCGCCCTCCCGGTTTTTCTCTATCTATCACCTCCCTCTCTTCATACAATATGCTACTAATACATCATGCTACGCTGCATATCCTCGAAGTGTTCCTCTTTCCACGATGGTCAGGCGTAATGTAATATTCTGTACCGGTCTGGTGTTGTCCTCCAATCTTCCGCGAAGGAGCTCCGCTGCCAATCTGCCGGATTCATCCAAACATTGATTTACCGTTGTAATATCCATATAATCGGAAATATCGATACTATCGAATCCAATGAGTCCTAAATCTTCAGGGACCCTGATACCCATTCGCCGGGCGGCCTTCAAAACAGCAACCGCCTGCATATCCGATGCCGCGAAGATGACCTCCGGCATTTCCCCTTCCATAAGACGGCAGGCCTTATCTACAACTTTCTCCATTGAGAAGGGCTGCATACAGATCCACTTGCCGGGGAGGTCAAATCCAAGCCGTTTCAGTTCTTCTTTATACCCTCTAAGCCGGTCCTCTCCCGGATGAAGGGAATAGGGGGGTTCTCCGGTCTCTCCGACGAATCCGAACCTTTTATATCCCCTTTTTACTAAGTCCTGGGCGACCAATCTTCCCCCTTCCGCGTTGTTTATTTCCACAGAACTGAAATATGGATGTCCCGTCTCTACCATTACCGTTTCCAGCTTCCCCTCCAAAAGTCTATCAGCATAGATGTCCTTAATAGGAAGAGAGAGAATAATCAAACCGTCTACTCTTCCCGAATGAGGGAGCATGTGCATATATTCTTCGAGTTGTTCAGCATTATCTACAGCGTAGATGATGACCTCATACTCGTTACCCGGAAGCGCTGTAGTAATACCCCGCATTCGCTGTACAAAGGAAGGGGTGGTCAGGTAGGGAAGAAGCACACCAATTCTCCTAAAATCTTTTCGGGATCGCGAGCTTGCTTCGGCATGAGGAATAAACTGCAGGTCCCTTATAACTTTTAAGACCAGTTCTTTAGTTTTTGTTTTTACCATACCTGGAGCGTTGAGTACTCTCGATACTGTAGTAATACTCACTCCGGCCTGGTTTGCCACATCGTATATGGTTGATCGATGCTTTTTTTTCATATCCACATCCAATAGAACCGATCTTCTTCTCGAAAAAAAAGTCTCAGCGCAACCCTTTTCATATTCCCTGCACGAATATGAAAGTGCTTTCATGAAACTACTTTAAGTATAATCCCACTCTTATGAGCTGTCAAGATAAGAAAGGCCTTTCCTTTCATTTTTTTCCCTTTACCCTCTCTATTTTTGAAAGAGAAAAGTTCTTTCATTTCTCTTATCATTATGCTTTTCGGCCCTTGAAATAGATGAAAACTCGGATACAATTGACGGCACTATTGCATGTGAAGGAGAAACTATGTTTTATGCGCGGGACCTCATCTCTACATGATGAAGAGATGAGAAAGGCCCAGCAGCTGTTTCTCTCTATAAAGGACAAAGTACTTCCGAGGATGTAACAAAAATGAAAAAAACAAGGGTCTCCCTCTTTTTAACGAAAAACTGGTTTCTCCTGGGTATTCTTATTGTACTGCTTCTAGGGACTCTCCTCCCCGAAGCGGGGGCACAGCTAGGCAGTATTCTGGGAGGTACAAAACCCCTGGTAGTCCTGCTTTTTCTTATAAGCGGATTCACACTTCCCACAGAAGCAATAAAAGAGGGAATGAAAAACACCAGACTCCACATCACCATTCAGGGGTTCATCTTCCTTTTTACTCCCCTCTTCTTCTTTCTTACCACCCTTCCTTTTATCGGGTTGATAAGCGAGGAAGTCCTCATCGGCATCTACGCTCTTTCCTGTCTTCCCACCACTGTGTCCAGTTGTATCGTTTTTAGTCAGATTTCCGGGGGGAATACGGTGGGTGCCATTTTTAACGCCTCCTTAGCCAACATTGCGGGGATTTTTATCTCTCCCCTTCTCCTCTCCATTATGCTACAGGGTGCAGGCCACTCGATACCGGCGGAAGAGGCGCTTCGAATCGTAAGAAACTTGGGACTTACCATGCTTCTTCCTGTAACTGTCGGTCAGGGGCTCAGAATTGTTACAAAAAATATAGCTTCCCGGATGAAGGGTATTCTAAAAATTTTGAGTAATGTTTTTATCCTTTTGATCGTCCTCTTCTCCGTTTCCCGTACCGCCTTAGATCCGGCCTTTGTAAAAAACCTATCCACCATGCTCCTTCCCTTTCTCTACCTGGCTCTTGCAAACATTGTTCTCTCTTTTTTCGCCTGGAAGGGCGCGGGATTGCTCGGAGTGGAAGGGGAAGACCGCGTAACCGCCCTCTTCGTTTCCTCCCAAAAAACCATGGCCGTTGGTGTCCCCCTCCTCTCCACTTACTTCGCCTCCACCCCGGAAATCCTCGGCATAGCCCTTCTTCCCCTTCTCTTCTACCATCCCTGGCAGTTAGTAGTGGCGGGGTTCATTAAGAACAAATTCTTTCCCGATCCTATTACTAATGGAATAAAAGATGAGGAGAAATAGAAATGATACAACAGCCACTTTCAAAATTAGTTAATTCTGAAAGAGCCTCACAACAGAAGGGTTACAGAGGAAGAACGGTGGTACTGTCAGTTCCCCCTAAGTCCTTAAAAGAGGCTTCCGCTTTCTCCCTCTCCGCCATTACCACCCAGCGGGCCTCTTTAAGACCTTCTTCCAAGGTCTCTGCTGCCTTTTCCAGTTCTGTTAGCTCCATGTGAAGAAGCTGGTCCCGCTTTCGCTGCCTCGACTCATCGGTCAGACCATAGAGTTTCCTGCGGAACCCGACAAAACCCTTGGTTCCTGGGGCAAAGGGCTTGAGCTCCTTCCCTGCCAAACCGGTCACAGCAGCATTGAACTCTCCCTTATCCACGTCTTTAAGGGATTCTGTAAAAACCTTGGAAAAGATCTTCAACGTATTTGCAGGTGAAGGGTCCCGATAGGAGGAGAGTGTAAAAAGTCCCTCCATTCCCGAAGCATGTCCCGCGGCACCGTAGGCTCCGCCTTTCATTCTTATCTCCCTCCATAGGTAGTCGGTGCTTAGAAGATGGGCAAGGAGGTGTTCGGCTGTATGTCCCGGTGTCCCGTAAAAGGAAGCAGGTAAGCAGAGAGCAGCGTAGCCCACCGAAGCCGGAACGGCAAGGGCCTCCCGAATCGACGGAGGGACCGGAGAGAGAGAAAGGAGCTTAGATGCCCCGCGAGGAAAGGTGCTTTCAGAGAAGGGAGCACCTCCTCCCTCAGGTAATCCTTCGATACAATTCTTTAAGGGCCCCAGTACCGTCTCCAAAGGCCCTCCGGGAAAGGTACAGTTTAATCTGAGACGCTGCCGGGTTAAGAGTTTCCTTCGGAGGGCAGTAAATACCTCTTCCAAATGCGGACCAGCCTTTTCTCCCAAGTCTTTGAGTTTTTCTAAATGGAAAAGCTGATAAATCCCCTTCCACCGTTCCTCTAAAGCGGTGGTCTTCGAGAGCCTGGAAGCAGCCCGGAGGGACGAAAAATGGTGCCCGGCTGAAATCACGGAAGATTTCATATCGTTTCTCTCCTCCATTAAAATATCCCAGAGCCTCTTATGATCTGAAAAATCAGCCTCTTTTAAAAGGCCCCCGGCTAAAGCAATGGCCTCCTCAGTTAATTCGGGAAGCATTTTCAGCCGCACGAAGAGAAAGGCTTTCGTTTCTCCGAGAATAGAGAGGTCCCCATTGACCTCCGGGAAAGCGCTAAATCCTCCGGTTTTCGCGGACAGCTCGCCGGCCACCTCGTAGTATGGACGGCCCGGTAGTCCCAATGTCGTTAGAGCGGCAGCAAAAAGGGGCAGGTAGGGCTGAAAGTCCTCCTCCAGATCGGTGCAGTCAAAGGCGAAATCGAGATAGAGGATTCCATTTGTAAATACCTCATGAAGATCGAGAGAAACCCCCTTTACCTCGGTTAGTGAGGAGGGTATACCTTCCACCTCTTTCGGCAGGTCTTCCTTTTTAAGAAAGGGGAGCTTCTCGATATCCTCCCGCCGGTCCTCTAAGAGTTGAAAGGCCCTAAACTCTTCCAGTTCCTGCTTGAAGGTTTTCTCTTTTTCTCCCTTCAGTTCCTTTTTTAACCCGCGAATATGAGCATGTTCCGCCTCTTCCTGTTCCTTCCCATGCTCTTCATCAGGTTTAAGAGTTACTGTTGAGCAGTGGGGGTTCTCAAGGAGATAGTCGGCAATAAGTCTTTCGAAAAGTCCGGGCTCTTTTGCCCGGGCCCCCTTAAGCTCTTCCATGTGGGGCATGAATTCCAAAGTGCGAAGAGGACTGAACCCGTGAAGCCATCCCCGGGCAGACCTCGAAAAAAGCCTGAGTCCGAAAGGCACCCCGCCGCGGATCTCCCGATTTCGAAATTCCACCCGGCGCAAGGCAGCCTCCACCCTTTCGGAGGATATTCCTCCCTCTGTGAGCTTTTTCAGTTCTCCATAGACACAGTCCCGGAAGGCCTCTGTTCTCTCCGGCTCGCTCCCCCGGACCCCTGCTGAAAAAACAAGCTGCCTTGCCTGACCGTCGAGCCCGCTTACAGGAGAAACATCTTCTCCGAGCCGGCTGTCTACAATTGCCTTTGTCAGAGGAGAACCGGCATTCCCAAAGAGAATTTCAGAGAGGACCTCCATCTGAATGAGGTGCTTTGGATCACAACCGTCATCGAGCATCCAGTTCAGGGTTATAGATGTCTTCTGCCTCGGGTCTTCGCCGGAAGCTAAGGGCGAGGTAAACTCGCAGGTCTTCGGTCCTGTCCATCGCTGTTGTAGTGGGCCGGCTTCCACAGGAGGAGCACTACTGAAACTGTTCAGGAATTGTTCTTCTAGAAATCCCAAATATCGCTCCGTTGGGATGTCCCCGTAGAGAAAGAGGAAACAATTTCCGGGATGATAGTAAGTCCTGTGATACTGAACGAACTCTTCGTAGGTGAGCTCCGGTATAGCCTCAGGATCGCCTCCGGAATCGAAACGATAATAAGTATCCGGAAAGAGGGTCCGGTAGGAGTACTCATCCAACAGGGACTCGTGGTCCGAATAGTTCCCCTTCATCTCATTGTAGACCACCCCGGAAATCCTGTATCCCCCGGCGGGGTCCGGTTCGATACGCCTCCCCTCCTGAAGAAAGATTTCCTTCCTAAGAAGAGGAAAGAATACCGCGTCTCCGTAGACAAGCATAAGGTTAAAGAGGTCCCGCTCCACCGTGCTTCCGGCCGGATAGGCTGTCTTGTCAGGATAGGTCATAGCGTTTAGAAACGTCTGCACACTTCCCTTTAGAAGATGGACAAAGGGATCCTTTAGGGGAAATCTCCGGGAACCCGAAAGAACAGAGTGTTCCAGAATATGGGCCGCTCCGGTGTTGTCCCTAGGGGGTGTTTTAAAGGTGAAGGAGAAAAAATTTTCCCTGTCGCTGTTTAAAAGGTGAAAAACCTGTAAGCCTGTAGTTTCGTGTCGAGCAAATACGCCTCGGGATTTATACTCCGGGACCTCCTCTACCCAGTCTACAGTAAATCCCGACAATAAGTCTCCCGGATGAACAGCCATGAATCTCTCTCCTCTTTTTAAGCCATGAAACCACGATTCAGGTGAAGTTACAAGGGTTTTCGAGGGATGCGCGGAATACGGTAGGTAGTTTGTGACTCCGTACAACCTTACCGGTTCGGATAGTCCCGCACAGCGTCGTAAACAGCAACGATGTTCTCCGGAGGACTGTCGTTCTGAGCCTGATGACAGGGGGCCGCGATATAGCCGTTGTACTTTCCTAATTGATCGATCATTGAAATGGTATTCTCATACACTTCCGCTGGGGTGCCGTGAGGAAGGACTTCCTGCTCATCTATCCCCCCGTGAAAGGATATCCTCTCCCCGAAATTCTCCGCTAAAGAGCTTGGGTCCATTCCGTCGGCATTCACCTGAATCGGTTCAAGGATGTCCAGCCCCAGTTCGATGAAATCATCTATTACTGGGACAATGGAACCGCAGGAGTGGTAAAAGGTAACATACCCCATGTTTTTAAAGGTAGTAATAAGTTTTCCGGCATGCTTTTTTATCTGCTTTCTCCAGATATCCGGGTCCAACATCATTCCCCGCTGGGTACCGATATCGCCGCCGGACCCAATAATATCAATAGTCCCGCCGGCCACCTCGATTACTCTCCTTGCCCGGGCCTCGTAGTAGTCCCCCACTCGGGTGCAGATTTCCTGGACTATCTCGGGATTTGTATAGAGGTCCATAAGAAAGGGTTCCATTCCCCGGATGTACCAGGGGGTTTCAAAGGTCCCTCCGGCGAAAAAAAGCACCGACCGTTCTCCCCTCTGGTGGAGGGCCTCGATTATGCCCGGCAGAGCGGAGTAATCCCACCACTCCAGATCGGGCCAATCATGGTTTTTCACATCCTCAACTGTTTCAGCTTCTTTCAAGGGGTGGTAGTCAAAATCAAAATAGGTGTTGAACTCGTTGCTTACCTTCTTTGTGTGGCAGCCCCAAATATCCGTTCCTTCACTCCCTAAGGGCGAGGCGCTTCTATCCGACGGTCCAATGTAGGGGAGGCCGACAAAGCGAATATCAATGTCAAGGATATCCATAACCTCTTGGTTGGTGCTTACATTGAGGTAATTCCTAAGGGATTCCCAGGCTTCCGGGGTTGCCCTAAGGCTGGAACCGGGACGGTCCGTCTTCCGTCTTCCGGCTATGGCTGCTATTCTCTCACGACTGGTCATCTTCATAGTGTTCTCTCCTTGAAATTCGATTTTTTTGGATCGGGAAATGAGCGAAGCAGGTGCTCCTTCCGGTAATTCAAATGCGCTCTGGCAGTCCTCTCCGCCTTGTCCGGGTTTCCCGATCGGATAGCAGAGATAATATCATTATGGGTAGAAGCCTCGTTGGTACGGTAGAAATTAAAATGTCTTCTCTTCCAGTGAAACCGGTCTATTTCTACGCGACGATAGAGGACAGCGAGGAGGGTATTTCCGCAGGAATCCACTATCCTCTGGTGAAAACGGCAGTCCAACTCAGCCCCCCGGAGAAAGGCAGCTTCCCCGCCCTCCTGAAGATAATGCTTTTTCCATTCTTTCAATTTTTCCGAAATTCCCTCTAATTCAAAGAGCAGCTCCGTATATACCGAACCTGCTAGAAGTCTCGCCGCCTGTCCTTCAAGAAGAGACCGCATCTCCAGGACTTCTAAAAGATCGGCAAGGGACACCTCTACCACTCGATACCCGGCATGGGGGATATTTTCCAGATATCCCTCACTTTCCAGTGCACTCAGCACTTCTCTAGCCGGGGTCCGGCTTACCTGAAAAGTCTCTGCCAATTCCTGCTGACGTAAAAAAGTCCCCGGAGGATAGGCCCCCTGAATGAGTTCCTTTCGCAGGGTCTCTTTCATTGTTATTGCATGCGATTTCATTATTTTGCATGCAATTTTATTATAGAGTATGGTCCCCTGTCAAGATTATTAGCACTAAGAAATAA
>CAYXSD010000005.1:5314-8120 GCA_964466335.1 uncultured Spirochaetales bacterium | reverse complement strand
CCTGAAGCAGCAAACCCATTTGCTGCGTATATAGGGGTATGGAAAACTCGAATTTTATAGAAGAACCGGATATTCTCCTTACCACCGCCAAAGAGCGGTTCGGTATTAACTATCTCTTTCCCTACCAGCGACTGGTTATTCACAATATCCTCGAAGCGGCGGGTGTGCGGGGGTTCGCTGCCCCGGAAGGGGAAGACTGGTCCATCGATACGAAACCTCATCAAATCATTATCCTCCCCACGGGAGCAGGAAAGTCGCTTTGTTTCATGCTTCCCGCGCCTCTCCTTCCGGGTCCAACATTGGTCATCTTCCCTCTCCTTTCCCTTATGGCAGACCAGGCACGGAGAGTGGAGGAGGCGGGAATGAAGGCGGTAGTACTACGAGGGGGTCAATCTAAGGAGGAGCGCCTGGAGATATGGGAACGTATTGAGAGTGGTTCAGCACGTCTTATTCTCTCCAATCCGGAGACCCTCCTTTCTGAATCAGTTCTTCACCGCTTAAAGAAATCGGAGATTGCGCACTTGGTAGTGGATGAAATGCACACCGTCAGCGAGTGGGGGGACAGCTTCCGTCCCGTGTACCTGGAGCTTGGCCGACTGCCCGATGAGCTCAATGTCCCTATCGTCTCTGCTTTTACCGCTACCGCCTCGGAGATCATCCTCGAGCGAATCAAAGAAATTATCTTTCCCGACAGTTCACCCCACCTCATCGCGGCCAATCCCGACCGCCCGAACATATCCTACTTCGTCCATCCCGTTCTTTCAAAGAGCAACGCCCTGTATCAACTGTTGAGAGGAAATGATACTAGCTCCCAGCCAACCACTGCTCTGCTGCCTGCTGTACCGCGACCCGCCATCGTTTTCTGCAGGAGCAGGGTAACTACGGAACTGACCGCCGCTTTTTTACGCCGGCGACTCAGTGAGGAGGATATCTACTTCTACCACGCCGGACTGGAAAAGGAAGAGAAACAACAGGTGGAGAAGTGGTTTTTCGAATCGGAGAACGGAATCCTCTGCGCCACCTGCGCCTACGGTATGGGTGTGGACAAAAAAAATATCCGTACGGTTATTCACCGGGACATTCCTCCCTCTGTGGAGGCCTACCTTCAGGAATCCGGCCGGGGTGGTCGTGACAGGGAAGCCTCGGAGGCCCATGTCCTTCTTTCCGCCGAGGATGCCCCGGGGAAGCTGCGCTTTTCAGATGCCGCCAATCAGAAACGATACGAGCAGCTTTATAGGGTGTTCACCTCCATTACGCGCTGTAGACGGGAGGCCCTGCTTAAGATACTCCAAGCAGAACCGGAGACGTGTTTCGGCTGTGATGTATGTAAGGGGACGGCGGGAAAGCCGGAGCCCGGCCGGGAAGAGATTCTTCAGACGGTCCGCCGCAATAAAAGACGGTTCACCCCGCGGCAGATTACCCACATCCTGAAAGGGTGGGTACCCTCGGATATGACCTCCCATACCCCATGGATTATTCCCCAATTCGGGCAACTCTCCACCTGGTCTCATGTGGAAATACAAGAGGCCCTCTCGGTACTTATAGGAGAAGGAAGCATTAGAAAGAGAACAAAGAATCCTTGGAAGTACACCCTTACCTTAAGGGTCGTTAAGAAATAAGCACTTAAATGAAGAAAAGGGGGTAAGAAGGGAGGGTAGAAATTTCAATTATGATAAAATACCTCCTTTCTGTTTTTCCTCGCTTCCGATACAATCCTCCCATGAAGATTACTGTCCTCGGCTCAGGGACATCCCATGGAATTCCTGTAATTGGTTGTAACTGCTCCGTTTGCAAGTCCGCCGACTGGAAAGATCGGCGGACAAGGACCTCTCTGTGGATTAGAGAGGGTAAAACCTCGATTCTCATTGATACCGCCACGGAATTCCGCCTGCAAGCGGTCCGGGAGGGCCTGGAACACCTGGACGCGGTGTTTCTTACCCATGCCCATGCCGACCACATCCACGGACTGGATGACCTGCGGCCTTTAAGCTGGAAAGGACACATCCCTGTTTACGGCAAAGAAGATACTTTAGAAGAAATTCGTTCCCGCTTTTCCTATATTTTCAAAAAGACACAGATCGGCGGGGGGAAACCAAAGATTCTCCTCCGACGGATGGAGGAAAAGCCTGTAAGAGTGGGGGGACTGACAGTGGTACCGCTGCCTGTTTTCCACGGCGACATGAGGATTCAAGGGTATAAAATAGGTACGTTTGCCTATATTACCGACTGCAGCATGGTCCCCGATGAGACTTACGAGCTTTTAAAAGGTGTGGAATACCTTATTATCGGGGCATTACGGGAGACCCCCCATGCTACTCATTTCAGCATAGCCCAGGCAATCGAAGCCGCAGAGAGAATCTCACCGAAGCGGGTCTACCTTACCCATCTCTCCCACGAAGTGGGCAATTCCAGAGTGGAGGAAATGACCCCTCTCTGGGCGGGTCCTGCTTGGGACGGTCTTACCCTGGAGTTGTAATGAGTTCTAGGCAACTGATCTGTTAGATACCATGAAGTTACGCTTTTACCACTTTCCCGGAACGAAGACAGCTGGTGCAGACTCGAATATTTTTTTTCTTATTGTCGATTAGAGCGCGTACTTTTACAATATTCGGTTTCCACGTCCTTCTCTGTTTATTATGGGCATGACTTACGTTGTTGCCCGTTACTGTCTGTTTTCCGCAAATATCACATTTTCTAGCCATACTATTCCGCCTTTCATGAGTAGGTCCTTCTAAAGGAACCCTGAAGAAAAAGATAGTACCAATTTTCCATTTTTTTGTAAAGTACCGTGTCGGTTGTCTGTCGG
>CAYXSD010000005.1:2169-5214 GCA_964466335.1 uncultured Spirochaetales bacterium | reverse complement strand
GGTTGTCTGTCGGTTGGCGCTTAGTCTTTATCTGCGGCGGCTTCGGTAAGACAAAAATTATCCGCCGCTTTAAACCCTGTAGTCTTATAGAGGAGAGCTTCCACTTCCCGGGCCCTGGTTTCAAAAATTCCCGGGTTGTCCTTATACCAGGTCCCCAGTTCGGGGTAATCTCTCCAGATCTGCCGAGAGGCCCAATGGGCCCTGAAATATGCCTCTATCTCCTCCACTGGCTGCTGGAGCATGTAGGCCTGATACTCATTTACCGAAAGGTAGAGTTGGGAGGAATCGTAGGTCATTTTTTTTAGAAATATCCTGAAAAACTGTTGTTCTTCCTCCTCCAGTCCGTCCCAGAGGGTAAAACACCCCTCCCGAAACCGGGGAAAGGAGAAAAAGAGGCCGTGCATACCCTCGTGAATAAGGAATTTACGGCGAAGATATGCCGGAGATTCCTGAGAAATGGAGAGAATTCCCCCTTTTCCCGGATGGTAGACCCCGTCCACCCTCTCCAGGATATCATTTTTTAGGAGAATAGCTCTAAGCTCCTTCTCTTCCGGGGTAAAATCGAGACGATTTTCCTCGGCAAGCTGGAAAAACCTGGCCAGATCGAAAGCCCGGTAGTCATGGGCGTTCCAGCCGTGCATGTTTCCAAGTTCCTCTTCAGTAAGAAGAGACCCGGAAAAACCGGACTTCTCCACGAAAAAGGAGAGTCGTCTGAAAAATCCGGCCTGTACGGCATAATCTACCGTGTCGAGAATGAGAAAATGAGGGTTCGCGCTCCACCGGTAGAGTTCCCACTCCTCTCTCCTCCATCTCTCCTGGGGATACTTAAGTACAGTACCGAGTTCGCTCTCAATGGGCTTTCGCGGGGAAAGGGCATCCCGGGCTTCCAGAGTCAATATCCGACAATTCCTTGGGTTAAGTCCTTTCAATTGGACTGTAGTTGGAAGAAATCCTATCCCGGAAAAAGGTAAAACCACTCTCCGGAGACCGGGCCGAAATGTAATGTTGTACCGTATGCCCCCTTCCGACTCGGTTTTCTTCTCCTCTGTTAGAAGCAGTTCTCCTGAAAAAGCGTTTTCTCCCTTTTTCAGTTCATATTCGATAATTAAAGAAGACTGATGGGAGAGCGAGGCCCGTTCTTCAGCGGCAGGCTTGTATTCCAGAAGCCATGGTGCCTGGGAAGAAACTCTAAGATCAGGATTGATAAGAAGCACCCCGTTCTTTCGACGGAATCCTCGAGAAGGCTCAGTTAATCCGGTTTCAAGAAGTTCGAAGTCCTCGTTCGCTTTAGGACTTGTTATTTCAAAAGAGACCAGTTGTTTTTCTTCATCCAAGGGGACGCGAAATTCGACTTTTTCACCTGCCGGGGCAGTACATGTTAGTATTGATGGATTTTCCTCATCCGAGTCCGAGTAAAAGAGGATTATTGTAAAATCTCCTCCTTTACCGGAGAAACAGGTAAGACCGAGGGCCCTATCAGGTTCAACATTACCCGGAGATGGAATATAAAACACTCCAGTAGTTTGGATGTCCTCGGCTGCATTCGATGAAGTCGAAGAGGTTTTCGACTTTGAACTGCCTGCTCTGTCGGTGTAGTCTATTGACTTTGGGAAAAATGTGCCGGGGTTTTCAGTAACTCCCTCGGGAGCGTCCTTTCCGGGGTATACCCGAAGATGGAGGGTATTCCCCTTCTCGTCCTTAAAGGGAATGGTCTCCAAGTACTGTTGCCGCTCTTCGGTACAAGAGATAAGGGGAAAGAGGAGGAGAAGAAGCAGGATCAAAGGTATCCGCTTAAGCACAGCTTTTAGGTACATTACGGAGCGAGGGTCATGGATATTACACTCTTCGCCATAAGTTCCGCAAGCTCTCGCTTTTTTGCCGGTGTAAATTCGGCATCCTGGCGCAGGAAGCTCTCAAATCTACCATGAAAATTTTCCGGTTTTCTCTTTAAAGAAAGGACCATTTCCCTTGTTTTTCGCCCGGACGGTTCGAATTCTTTGTTTAAAATAAAGAGAATACTGCATAGAGACCTGATAAAACCAGCGGAGGATACAAGAAAGAAGTAGTGGTCATCCCTTATCTCCGCGGCAATTAAATCGCCTAGATAGTGCTCCATGGTTGCCTGAAAGCTCTCTAAGAGGAGCTCCCAGAAGGAATGGGGAATTTTTTCCAGTTTTCCTCTTACCCTTTCGATCCAGTTGCTGTTCTCAACAAGGACATGTCCATGTTTGAGACGGTACAACCCGTAGGTGCCCCTGCGGCGAAAAGTCCTTAGGTACTCCGTTCCCTGGGAGAGAACACTTTCGACATAGTCCTTGTCTTTGTATTCTATTCGTATTGGAAAATCCTCCAGGAGAAACCGGTCCTTCTCGTTAATGTTAGAGGATTCGAAGGCGGCACCGTCGGGAAACAATTTTCTCCGAACCTCCGGTTCCGGGACGGCGCCGCTGTAGTACACATCCATACTCAAAAAGAAGTAGGGATCGTATATTTCATTGTCCGCTGAATCGGCCAAAGTAATTGCTTCAATATTCTGCCATTTCTCAAATCGAGAGGCAAGGTCCGCGGCTATCCGTTCAACTTTTTTTTTCATACACCACCCTCTTCAGAAAGTACCGCTGGTCTCAACCATAGTAGCTCTTAACCATAGTAGCATAGTGTCTGTAGTTTTGGAAGAGATTGGTCTTCAAAAAGGAGTGCCCTCTATAGTATTCTTTAAATTATGATGAGGTACTATCTTCTAGCATGCACTCTTCCCGGAAACATTGAGAAGGAAGTACTATCTATAAAACGTACCCTTTTCAGTAAATCCGGACTCTCCTCCGCCCTGCTCCTTCCATCGCTGGTCCCGATTCAATGGTCCCAAAAAATCCAGAAGGCCGGGGACATCGCCTTTTATCCCAAACCTTCTGAAGATGGTGATTCCACAGAGAAAAAAAGAGAAGGGCCCCGCTTCACCACCCTTTCTCCCCAGATGGAGAACGGCCTCTGGTGGCTGCCTGTCCTTCCCCAGCCAAAGGTAATGCATAAGGGAAAAGTCATTCC
>CAYXSD010000005.1:0-2069 GCA_964466335.1 uncultured Spirochaetales bacterium | reverse complement strand
CCGCCTTGAAAGAGACCTTCCACACCATCCCGCCCCTTACCTGGAAGGCCATGGGCCTTTCCTGTTTCGTCTTTTCATCCCCTCTCTTTCATTCCTCCGGCGAACCCGTGGATGCTGAAGTGTTCCCGCACAACGCCGGATCTCTACACAGGGATGGCCCCTGGAATAATGGTGTCTTCTGGGAAAGAGGTGTAGAATGGGAGGAAGTATGGAGGTCCAAAAAGCCGGTATTGCCGGAGGAGTAATACTATGAGTTGGCAAGGACTACCCGATTTTTTCCTTCTTCCTTTGCCCTGTAGAGTGCACGGTCAGCGGCTTCGGAGAGGGTCACCACTTTTTCAAAATCGGGATAAGCGGCTATACCGCAGCTGAAGGTTACGTAAAATTCAGTACCTTCGCGGTACTGGGGGGTCCTGCCGAAATCTTCCCGCAATTCGTTCATAAGGTCATTTCCGTTTTCCGGTGACGTGTTAGGAAAAATAATTCCAAACTCCTCCCCCCCGTACCTGCCGATAATATCCGTACTCCTTAATCGCTCCTGAAGGACACGGGCCAACCCTTTAAGGACCCTGTCCCCGGTAAGATGTCCGTAGGTATCGTTCACCTTCTTAAAATTATCGAGGTCCAACATAACGAAGCATATTTCCCCGCCAGTCCTGGTGGACCTGGTTATCTCCCTATTCAGCTGCTCCATCAGATTATTGTGGTTCAGCAGTCCCGTTAAGGAATCCCTCTCCACAAAAAATCGTACCGCGCGGGTCCGCTCCACTCTATGGGTAATGGATGCAATTAGATGCTCCGAATGAATTGGTTTGGTAAGAAAATCATCCGCTCCCTGTTTCATTGCCTCTAGGCGTTTCTCTATATCTGTTTCAATGGATAAAAAGACGATGGGAATGCTGACAAAAGCGGTCTGCTGGCGAATAATAGCGGCAAGCTCGATACCGCTGCAGCCGGGCATATAGATATCCATGAGGATAATTTCGGGCTTTGCCTCTACTAGAATCTTTATTACCTGTTTCGGGTCCAGTGCGACAGAGGTTATCATCCCGGCCTGTTGCAATACCAAGGCGTAATAGGAGACCTGTTCGGGGTCGTCATCCACAATAAGGACGTGGTAGGGCTGATCGACGATCCCGGACATAATACCGTCTAATCGATCAATCAATCTGCTCATATCCATGGGTAATGGGTAAAAAGCATCTGCTCCGGCTCGGACCGCCTTTAGCCGGGTCTCAAAATCATCTCGGTGTGAAATTGCCAAAACGGTGCAGTTGGGGTGATTACGCTTAAAACGCTTCGCGTACCGCTCATTGTCCGGATCCAGAGAAAGCCAATCGCAGTCCAAAAAAATACTATTGGCGGCTTCTTCATCGCATGGTTGCCGCAGGAAAGCAAGCGGGTCTTCCGGGTATTCAAAGGTGTACCCAAAAAAGGAGAGATGTTTTTGAAGATCACCGTAATCGTCCCTTTTGCCGGTTACAATGTATACGGTTTTCCCGCCCTCCTTCTCCTTTAGAAGGTTTTCCCCTCCCTTAGAGGACTTGTCCGCGGCGGCCGATTCAGGCCGGATTTCTTTCCGGGTAATGTCTTTTAGATTCGCCAGTTGTTCCCGAATAGACTCTTCCTGTCGCTTAGATAACTCATCTCCGGATTCAAGCAGAAAAATAAGGGTGCTTTCAATGGTTTTCGCGGCGATCGTTACCGATTCGAACCCAAAGGTCGCGGCAGATCCGGCAAGTTTATGAATTAACAGCTGAAATTCTTCCAGGTCCTCAATATCATGGCTTTGAAGAAAATTCTCTCCTTCTGTTAAGACGCCTTCTAAACGGTGGGGTAGTTTCTTTGCAAATTCCAGGGACATATCCCTGATTTTCTTTTTTACATTCTCCGACAACATAGCTGCCGACTCTCCTACTCGGTACTCTTTTCATCATATCCTATTTCGGTGGAAATGGAAGAAGAGTATTCCTCTTTTTATTGTCGACACAGCCACTTTCAAAATTAACCAATTTTAAAAGAGCCTCGACAGACTATGAAAAGGACTTAACCGTATGAGGAGAGTGAAA
>CAYXSD010000004.1:75174-86883 GCA_964466335.1 uncultured Spirochaetales bacterium | reverse complement strand
GAAGAGCCGGCGAAGAGGCTTTTTTTGTGTCCCAATCACTTTGCAATCGAACAACCGGTTTTAATGATACCCTGGCAATAAACGTATAAGCTTGCTTCAATTTTAAATGTTGATGTTCTAAAGAAAAATCATAAGAACTAAAACTACAATAAAACTAACTAACAAAACAAAAAATAGCTGCATTGACAAATTCTGTATTTTCAACAAAGGTAAATTCACAAAATTTATTCAATAGAGACAGGAGGAAGTATGTCAAAGAAAAAATTGATGATTCACGATTTCTATAAGATGAAACGTGAAGGGGAAAAAGTCGTTTGGCTCACATCCTATGATTTCCCAACCGCACAATTTGCAGAAGCAGCAGGAATAGATATGCTGCTGGTGGGAGATAGTTTAGGAATGTGCGTGTACGGATACGAGGGTACTGTGCCGGTTACTATGGACCAGTGTATTGTACACTGTCAGGCGGTACGAAAAGGGGCGCCTAATACATTTGTTGTGGGTGACATGCCTTTTATGAGTTACCAATCATCGGAAGATAAAGCTATAGAATCCGCAGGACGGTTCTTAAAAGAAGCAGGTGTAGATGCGGTAAAGCTGGAAGGAGGGAAAAGGATAATAAATAAAATCAAAGCCATAGTAGAAGCTGGTATTGTTGTTATAGGGCATATTGGATTAACACCACAGAGTTCAGGACAGTTAGGAGGACATAAAGCACAGGGAAGGACTGTTGAATCAGCGGAAGCAGTTATAGACGATGCAATAGCCGTTCAAGGTGCGGGTGCACAGATGCTGCTACTAGAAGCAGTACCTCCGGAAGTTTCCGGATTCATAACAAAAAAACTAGAGATTCCCGTGTTTTCTATTGGAGCGGGTATGGATTGTGACGGGCAGCTATTAATTGTTTCAGATTTAATAGGGCAATTTCAGGCCTTTACTCCGAAATTTGTAAAAAAATATGCAAACATTGCTGAAGTTATTATTCAGGCTATGACAGAATACGGAAAAGATGTACGGAAGGGAAAATTCCCCGAGGATGAACACTGTTACCATATGATGAAGGGGGAGGAGAATAAATTAAAAGAGTTGATACAAAAGTATAAATAAATCAGCCACTTTCAAAATTACCCGAACCAATTTAAAAATTGGTTGATTTGAAAGTGGCCCTACCTTTAGATTTTATAATTCATTATGTTATAATGAATTATAAAAGCGACCCAATATTGAGGCTCTGAAAAATAGCATTTTGAAAGAGCCTCAAATTTTTTGGTATAGAATGGTAAGGGGATGGGGATCTCTTTTAAATAGAAACTTTTTTCTAGTTCATCTAAGTAGACTGTATTGGAATCTTCCAGTGGGACCTGAGAGAAAAGATATGATTAATCCATTATAATTGTTGACGGTAAGGCATATCCCTGGTAACATATCAGACCAGAACAGCAGAAGCTGCTATTGTATTGTCGTGTGTACCAGATCCAGTAAGGTGGTTTTGGACCTCAATATTGTATAAGAATTAACTATTATCATGGAACTAGATAAAATAAAGAAAGTAAAGCTTCATTCTGAAGTATCAAGAGTCATTGTAAAGTATATTGAAGAAAATAATCTTCACCCAAAAGATAAATTGCCATCTGAAAGGGTCCTTGCTGAAAAATTAGGAATTGGAAGGTCCTCTTTGAGAGAGGCTTTACGGGTATTGGAAAGTCAGGGAGTTATTGAAGTTATTTCCGGTAAAGGTATTTTTGTTGGAAAAAGGGAAACAATAATAAATGACAATAATGCTCTTGTCGAAAAGTTAAAAAAAAGAATAACTCTCTTGGAATTATATCAAATCCGACGTCCTTTGGGAGCACTTTCGATCCAGTTGGCGTCAATAAATGCCTCCGAAGAGGAAAAAAAAGTAATAAAGCAAAAATTAGAAAACTACGAAAAGGAATATACTTTTGGAAATCCCGGTATAATCCAAGACCGTGCTTTGCATATGAGTATTCATAAAGCCTCTGGGAATTATTTACTGTACACTCTATTTGAATATATTTTTATGCAGTGGGATAGTTTTGAATTTGAAAATGCAACTGCTTTTCCGGATTCAGTTCCTCTCCATAGACCAGTGGTGGAAGCTATTATATCAAATGATCCTAAGAAAGCGGTGCGGTCCTATCATAAATTGATGGATTATGTTGAGCAGAGGATTATGGACCTGGCGAATACAGAAGAATAGTAGAAAGGTCGAAGATTTCTTTTGCTCTCTTGTCGTTTGTTTAATAAAAAATAATGAAAAATCAAAAAATACATGGAAAGAAATTGACATCTCCTCAATAACATGGTAATCTGGTCATACCAGAAGAGAGGTGCCTAGGCGCACAGAATACCGAGGGGGTTTAAGTGGACAACAAATATGCGAGAATAATTGAAAGATGCGGTATTCCCGCCCGCGATTTATACGATATCCCAACATCTGAGAAAACGTTTCCGGATGGAGCGCACTATCGTATGGAAATTTCCGGCATTGATGCGCTAAATGAAATGGAGGCTTTGGTTGAAGAAAAACAAAAAAGAAAAGTCCCTATTCATAGAGTTATTGCCATGGGGCCTGGGACCCATCTACTAACAAATAGCGAGTTGAAAGACCTTGCCCAAATGGGAAAGGAAGGCAACATTGAAGTAATAGTCCTGCCTGGGCCTCGTGCAAATCACGATACAGGAAAACATACCTACTCGGAGTGGGGGAAGTACTCCGGGGTACGTGTTAGAGGTTCTGACTATACACAGTATTTTTTACAGGATGTAATGAGGAGTCTTGAAGCAGGAATACGGGGGTTTCTCTTTTATGGAGAAGATCTTCTCTATCTATTTAATACTATCCGCAAAAATAAAGACCTTCCTGATGACCTTGTGTTCAAAGTATCCTATACCCAGGGTGTTTCAAATCCTGCCGGCGTCAAACTCCTTGAAGAGTTAGGAGCTAACAGTGTAAATCCCATTACTGATTTAACACTACCTATGCTTGCAGCTATGCGAAAAGTCTTATCAATTACCATGGATATTGTTGTTGTAAGCTTTGAAATTCTTGGAATGCTGAATCGATTTTGGGAGTCGCCCGAAATTGTCAGGGTATCTTCTCCGTGTTATTTAAAACAGGAATTGCAGCCAAATGTGGAAAATGCCAAACAGAAGGTCCGATATTGTGAAATACTCCGAGAGATCTTAGGAGAACATTCGCCAAATCTAGTCTTATCGGATGACGGCCCGGTAGATCTGCGTATCCCGCAACCATAAGGAATGAATGTATGAGATTGATGGTACCGGGACCGGTTGAAGTTTCGTCCAACTGTTTGTCGGAGATGGGAAGAAAGCAGGTCCCCCATTACTCCACGGAAGCAATAGACGAATATAACAGCTGTGTTGAGAAACTACGGCCCTTTTTTGGAGTTGACGAAAGAAGCAGTATTTTTATTATGCCGGGTTCCGGGAGTGTGGCTTTAGACATAGCCGTGGGAAGTATTGTTTCTTCCGATTCAGAAATTATCGCCGCTGTAAACGGAACATTTAGTAATAGAGTGAAACTCATTGTTGAATCCTACGGAGCTAAGGTAATACATGTTACAGTACCCCATGGTGCTGCTATTTCCGCATCTATCATTAAACAATCATTAGAAGAACATCCTGCCGCAAAAGCTGTATTTTTAGCTCATTTAGAGACATCTACCGGTGTATTAAATCCAATTGAGGAGATAGGCGAGGTAGCTTCATCGTTTAATGTTCCTCTTGTTGTAGATGCTGTTTCATCTCTAGGGGTAGAGAAAATTGATTGTGTTAGATGGGGTGTTAGCGTTTGTTGTTCCGCATCGCAGAAGGGGCTGGAATCTCCACCGGGTTTGGGCATAGTTTGTGTCACTCCGAAGGGATGGGATTTTATTAATAGGAATTCTATGCCTAAAAATGGATGGTACTGTGATCTCAATTTATGGAAAAAAGCCGCTGAGGGTAACGAAATTCGAAAGGGGGTCTTCTATCCTTTAACTGTAACAATGCCGGTAAACAATGTGTATGCCCTTTCAAAAAGTCTAGATTCACTATTGTCGGAGGGACTGGAAAATAGATTGCAGCGTCACAGCAGGATAGCTCAGATTACCCGCGAAGGACTGATTGCTTGCGGCTTTAAACCGTTTCCTGAGGATAGTCGGTATTCTTCAGTGGAGACCGTTATGTCGAATAATCTGAAAATTGATATAAATGAAATGATACATTTTATCATGCAGCACTATAATACAGAGATAAGCAACGGTCTTTTTGATTTGTACAACAAGATTTTGCGAATTGGGCATATCGGTCAGACTGCATCTTTAGATAGTATTGTTCCCGTACTGATAGGTATAGAACAGTTTTTAAGGAAAAATGGAATACCAGTTCCATTAGGGAAAAGTCTGGAAGGGATAGATAAAGGGATTATGTAAAATCTCACACTTTCTATGCGCAATAGGGAGTGTGAAAAAAATAAATGAATTGGAGGTAGATATGACAAAGAAAGTAATCGCAATTGCACTTATAGGAATGCTCTGCATAGGGGCCCTATTTGCGGGAGGCGGTCAGGAAAAATCAGAAAAGGACCAAGAGAAGAAGGGAGAAACAGAATCAGTTTCGAAAGAGCCGGTGAGAGCGCTCATTGTTCCACCAGACAGGGTCACTCCTGGCACAATTAGTGCCGGTGCTGGGGCGATTTTTACCAGTTGTGTATACGATTGGCTGGTAAGAATTGATGGCGAAACTGGGAAGGTGGTCCCATCGTTGGCGGAATCGTACGAGATGTCCGATGATGCAAAAACATGGACTTTTACATTGAGGAAGGGCGTAAAATTTCATCATGGTACAGAACTCACCGCTGAGGATGTACAATTCACCGCGGAACGGTGGATCGACCCGGATCTCGGTTCTGCTTTGCAGGGAGTGTTCGGTGATTTAATAGAAGAAATCGAGATTGTAGATAAGTATACAGTACGATTTCATCTTTCCAAAGTAGAAGTGAATTTCGATCTTAAACTCCTCGATTTTAATGCTTCCATACTTGCCCATGATTATAATTACGATGAAAAGGGTGAAACTGCGCCTTCCGGTACTGGTGCTTGGATTGTAGACAAGTATGTTCCGAGAGAAAGGGTCACCTTCAAAGCTAATCCGGATTATTGGATGGAAGGCGTTCCTTATATGGACAGCTTGGAAATTCTTTTCATACCGGAAACCGAAACACAGATCAAAATGATGGAATCCGGACAGGCGGATATTATTACGGATATCAGTGTGGATCAGTATAGAAGACTCAATAACAACCAAAATGTTACCGGCGAATACATTGAATTGGCCCACCATGTCCCAATTGCAATGCGAACCGATCAGGAACCCTTTAACGATCCTCGAGTAAGAAAGGCTATGAAACTCGTGGTAGACAGAGAGGAAATGCTGGAATCAGTTATGTACGGAATGGGTACTTTGGCAAATGATCATCCTATACCGCCATTCAATCCCATGTACGACGATCTGGGAGGAATTAGGGAACAGGATATAGAGGAGGCGAAACGCTTGCTTGCGGAAGCGGGATATGAAGACGGCTTGACCGTTACAATATACTGTGGTTCGAACATTCCGCCGGTCCTGGATGTGGTGTTAGCATATCAGCAGATGGCGAAGGAAGCGGGAATTACTGTGGAAATAAGCACAGCAACCAGAGACGTCTATCTATCTAAGTATTGGTTGGAGGCAAATTTTAAAGCCACCTTATGGGGACACAGAGAGGACCCCACCCAGCTATTGAATCTTGCATATAAATGCGGGGCTCCCTGGAATGAAGGACATTACTGTAATGAGGAACTTGATACATATGTGGAAATGGCCTCTGCGGAATCCGACGCGGAAAAACGAAAAGAGCATTACTCAAAGATCCAGCAAATCCTGCATGATGACGGTCCATCTATTATCGCTTTTTTCCAACCTTACTTCGGAGCAACAGCAAATCGAATTGAGAACTTCTATATGACAAGAAACTGGATAAATGATTACCGTTTTATTAAGATTAAATAATAGAGACAGGAGGGCTTGGCATAAGCTAGGCCCTCCGATTATACAGCATTTTTGAAACATTAAAAACGCAGGCCGATTTCAAAGTTGCTTGATTTTGAAATCGGCTGATGCGCAATAGCTTAAAGTATGGAAAGGTAGGGCCACTTTCAAAATTGGTTAATTTTGAAAGTGGCTGTAGAGGCGGTATAATGTGATAAAATATATTGTTAAAAGGCTGTTTTTCATTGTCATTGCACTTTTAATTTCGTCAGTTCTTATTTTCATAATAGTTGAGGCAGTACCAGGAGATGTGGCCCAAATGATTTTGGGGCAGAATGTTACGGAAGAATCTCTTGAGGCGTTAAGAGAGAAATTAGGATTGAATCTTCCTTTACACACCCGTTATTTTCAGTGGATAGGGGGCATCCTGAAAGGTGATATGGGAGAGTCTTTGTCCATGCCTGGTATAGAGGTATCGGATTTGATCGTTCGTCGAGGGAGAAACTCTCTTTTCCTGGCAGCTGTGGCTACGGTTTTTTTAGTACCCATTTCTATACTATTGGGTGTGTTAGCAGGATTAAAGGAGAATTCCCTGGCGGATAATACAATATCAACAATAACCCTTATTGTCTTATCTGTTCCGGAATTCATTTCAGGTACCTTTCTCATGCTTGTTTTTTCAGTATGGTTAGGAATTTTGCCGGCCACAAGCGCCATTGATCCTACCGGTCCCCTGTTAGAGCAGTTTACATTACTTATTCTCCCCATTCTGACAGTATCATTAGTATTACTGGGTTACGTTGCCCGGATGGTGCGGGCAAGTGTTATCGAAGCTTCTCGTTCCTATTATACACGTACCGCAGTTCTTAAGGGATTGCCAAGGCATAAAGTAGTATTAAGGCATATTCTAAAAAATGCTCTACTGCCGGCAGTTACCATTATTGCAATGAATCTTGGATGGTTGATTGGCGGTATAATTATTGTTGAAACAGTTTTTGGTTTTCCGGGGCTTGGTCGATTGGTCCTTTTTGCGATTAAACAGAGGGATGTTCCGTTGATTGAAGCCTCGGTACTTGTAATGGGGGCGACGTATCTCTTCTTAAATCTATTAGCTGATATTGTGTATACATGGCTAAATCCTCGAATACGGTATTCCTAAGGGTATAATTCAATGAATACAAAACATGCACATAAAAAGAACAAGAATAATACACCCTTCTCTTTTATTACACATATACTGTTTTCTGTATTTCACTTCTTTAAGCGCCTTCGAAGATCCACGGTCGCCTTTGTAAGTGCAATTATACTGTTGATATGGTTTATTATGGCACTTTTCGGTCCAAGCATAGCTCCATACGATCCGGCGGAGCATCAACTTAAGGACCGTTTTCAGGCCCCTTCCTTCGAGCATCCCTTTGGTACTGACAGATATGGACGAGATGTGTTCAGTCGAGTAATCGTAGGCAGCAGAACGGTGTTCTTACTCGCAGCTTCTTCAATTACCATAAGCACTATTGCGGGAGCAATTATCGGGTTGATAACTGGATTCTTTGGCGGATATGTGGATGAGCTTATTATGCGGTTTATGGATATTTTAATGTCCTTTCCGGCCTTACTCTTAGCAATGTTAATGCTCGGTATTTTAGGTCCGAGCTTTTTGGGGGTGGTAATTGTTATTGCCATTGTATTTTCTCCACGAATAGCCCGTGTTGCAAGAAGCTCTGTATTAGAGGTTAAGACACAAGAGTACATAGAAGCTGCAAAAGTTAGGGGTGAGCACAATATATACATAATGGTGGTAGAAATTATACCAAATATACTAGGTCCTCTTGGCGTAGAAGCAGCAGTACGATTTGGGTACGCAATTTTTTTGAGTGCGTCTCTGGGATTTCTAGGGCTTGGGGTCCAGCCGCCTACACCTGATTGGGGTCTTATGATGAGCGAAGCACAACAGTATGTTACAACAGCCCCGTGGATGGCTATTTTTCCCGCCCTTGCAATAGCGTCATTGACAGTGTCTGTCAATTTCATAAGCGACGCGATTCGAAAACTAGAAGCAGGGGATTTATAAAATGGGAACAATCCTTGAAATAAAAAACCTATCAGTAAGCTATCTTTCCAAAGGTGAAAAGCTCAGAGCGTTAAGGAATGTACATTTGCAGGTAGAGCGAGGTGAAACCTATGGAATTGTCGGAGAATCCGGTTGTGGCAAAAGCACCTTGGTTTTAGCAATTATTCGTTACTTAGATAGAAACGGGATTGTAGATGAAGGTGAGATAATTCTTAACGGTGAAGACCTCCTGTTGAAATCTACGCGTGAAATGAGACAAATATGGGGAAAAAAGATTTGTATGGTGTATCAAGACCCTACGGCAGCTTTAAACCCTTCTATTGTCATTGGGAAACAGATATCTGAATTACTAGAGGCGCATGAAAATATTAGTGCCAAAGCAGCTTTTTCTCGGGCAACAGAGATTTTAAAACGATTACAGATTGCAGACCCGAAAATAGTAGCCAAAAGTTATCCTCATCAGTTAAGCGGAGGAATGCGTCAGCGGGTTTGTATTGGAATGGCTTTGGTCACGAATCCTGATCTTCTTATAATGGATGAGCCGACTACAAATCTAGATGTTACAACGGAAGCAAACATCATTGATATGATTGGAGATTTAAAAAAAGAGTTTAATGCTACCATTATTTATATTACCCACGATTTAGGAATTGTATATAAGGTAAGCGATCGAGCTGGAGTAATGTATGGGGGCCAGTTTATTGAGAAGGGCCCAATAACGTCTATCATTGAAACACCACAACACCCTTATACGAAAGGGCTTTTACAAACAATACCTGAGGTTTCAACTTCGAAGGAAAAAGAGAAGCTCAAGCCTATTCCGGGCTTTGTAGTAGAATTAAACAATATGCCTGAAGGGTGTAGTTTTCATCCACGGTGTAAGGAGAAAATGGAAGCTTGCGACAAGGGCATTCCGGATTTTGCAGAAGTGAAAGACGGGCACTCCGTACGATGCTATGCAATAAAAAATGAGAATACGTTTGAAGCTATTGCTGCAAAACATGAAAAATCCGGTACTGAACGCGTCCTGGAAACAAAAGCCATGGATGATAGTACGGAAAAACCAATTCTTGTGTTAAATCATGTAAAGAAATATTACCAAGACAAATCCGGATGGTTCAATGTAAAAAATACTTCTAAAGTAAGGGCCGTGGATGATGTCTCCTTTCGTTTGCGTAAGAATATGACCCTTGGCTTGGTCGGCGAAAGCGGGTGCGGAAAAAGTACCCTCCTAAGAACGATTATAGGATTAGAAGATATGACCGGGGGTACAATGAAGTTGTCCGAAACAGACATTTCAATTCCCATTAATAAGAGGAAAAAGGAAACAAAAAAACAAATCCAAATTGTTTTTCAGGACCCAAAATCTACCCTAAATCCTAAAAAAAGAATAGACCACGCCATAACTAGACCTATAAGGATGCAAGGGGTTTCCTACGAGGAAGCGAAACAAAAAGCAATAAAAATCCTCCAATCCATAAATATGAGCGCCGACTTCCTGGAACGATATCCGGACCAATTAAGCGGCGGCCAAAAACAGAGAATAGCAATCGCGCGGGCTTTTGCGAGTAACCCTGAGCTTGTCCTCTGCGATGAACCGACATCGAGTCTTGACGTCTCTATTCAAGCATCGATTATCAATCTTCTTTTAGATTTACAAAAAGAGCAAAAGACCGCATACCTTTTTATTTCTCATGATTTAGGAGTGGTAAGTTATTTAAGTGATAGTATGGCTGTTATGTATTTAGGGAGTATAGTGGAATACGGCCCAACAGAGGATATCTTAAAACCACCCTACCATCCCTACACCGAGGCCCTGCTTTCCTCGATTTCTATTCCCGATCCTACGGTTGAACAAAAAACAGTTCGCCTCGCCGGTTCCATTCCCAGTGCCAGAGATATACCTTCGGGGTGTCGGTTTCACACGAGGTGCCCGAGAAAAATTGGGGAGATCTGTGAAAAAGAAGTACCCCCTGAATTGATTGTCAATGAAGATAAAAACCACAGAATTTATTGTCATATTGATATAGAAGAACTAAGGAGTGTTACTCCTGTCTTTAAAAAAGAAAAATAAACCATCTTTTCGAAACAGGTATAATGAGGAGGCATTACATTGGATGTAAATCATCGTTTTAAGTATTGGCAAAGGCCAAAATTACACGCTTTATCGGAAAAGCAGTATGAGGTCCTGTATTTTTCGGCTTTAGAGGTTTTAGAACGAACGGGAGTCAAGTTTTATTCGGAAAAGGCAATTGAGCTGTTGAAGAATGCCGGGGCACATAGTATCGATGACAAGCTTGTTAAAATACCTTCCGGCCTAGTGGAAAAAGCCCTCGTAAGCGCGGGAAACAGACAGACTTTGAGTAACCGTGAAGGAGATAGAGTGATCTTCCTGGAAGAAGATAATATCTATTTTGGCCCTGGTTCTGACAATCCCAATACTATTGATCTTGAAACGGGCGAACGAAGGGAATGTGTATTAAACGATGTGGTACGGGCCGCTAGGGTGGTAGATGCCCTGGAAAACATCGATTTTATGATGGGATTTGCCCTGGCAAGTGATGTGAATAAGAAGAATGCTGATCTCTATCACTTCGAAGCAATGATCAATAATACCATTAAACCAATTGTAATAACGGCCTGGGACACCAACGGCTTAAAAGGAATTCATGAGATTTGTTCAATCATTCGCGGCGGGGAGATGGATTTTACCCTGAACCCAAATATTATTCTCTACGAGCAGCCAAGTTCACCCCTAAAACATTCAAAGAATTCTACTGAAAAACTGCTCTTCTGCGCGGAAAAAGGGATTCCCATTCTATATGCGCCAACTCCTGCCATTGGAGCAGCAAGTCCTATAACCTTGGCCGGTAGTTTTGTGCTTAACATGGCGGAATTTCTCAGTGCTCTTGTTCTTATGCAGACAGCGAAGCCGGGATCTACGCTGGTTTTCGGCGGCGGGCCTACTACTTTGGATATGCGCACTACCGTGTACTCCTATGCTGCCCCAGAAACAATGCTTAGTTTAACCATGCGAAAAGAAGCCGGAAGTTATCTAGGGCTTCCGACGTTCAACGCAGGAGGATTTAGCGATTCAAAGGCTGTGGACCAACAGGCCGCAATGGAGGCCTCGAATTCGCTGCTCTTTGCTGCCCTGGCGGGGGGGAATCTTATTCATGATGTGGGATATTTAGAATCCGGGATGACCTCTTCTTTGGAGATGCTAACCATCTGCGATGAGGAAATATCTCTCATAAAACGATACATAGGTAGTTTCCCCATAGATACGGACACCCTCGCTGTCGATCTAATAGACCAGGTAGGTCCGGAGGGGGATTTCTTAGGGACAGACCATACCCTTACTCATTTTCGGGAGGAAATTTGGGAGCCCACCATTATTGATCGAAATATATACGAGAATTGGGAAAGAGAGGGAAAGAAAACACTCCGTGACAGGGCCCGAGAAAAAGCTAAGTCGATCCTAGTAGAACACAAACCGAAGACGCTTCCTGAAGGTATTAAGAAGCAAATAAAAGAGGTCGTAAAGAAGTACGAATCGATTCGATAATGCATTACATAATGAA
>CAYXSD010000004.1:24095-75074 GCA_964466335.1 uncultured Spirochaetales bacterium | reverse complement strand
ATTACATAATGAAGGAAGAAAAAATATGTCATGTAATAAGATAGTAACAAAAAATGCCCCATCTCCTGCCGGTCCATACTCCCAGGGAATATCCATACCCCTGGGAGGGGCCGGTAATTTGATATTTGTTGCCGGAACTCTGCCCTTGGATCCAAAGACAAACACCATTGTCGGCACTACAATAGAGGAACAGACAGAGCAAGTGTTAAAAAATATTGAAGCTATTCTGTCGGAAGCGGGGGCCTCTTTAAAAAACGTGGTTAAAACAACTGTTCATCTAGACAACATTGGAAGGATAGGAAGATTCAATAAGACCTACGAAAAGTTTTTCTCAGAACCTAGACCTGTCCGCACTACGGTGGGAAGTTTAATGGGACCGGATATAATGGTTGAAATAGATGTTGTCGCGAAAACATGAAAGTAGATTTTCCTTTACATACCCTAAGAAAAGCGTATCACAGAATTCGTGATATTGGAATTCGACATACACCCCTTATTGCCTTGCATATTCCGGGTATTCAAGGGGAATTGTATGTAAAGCTTGAAAATCTACAAATAACGGGGTCCTTTAAGGTGAGGGGCTCGGGTAACGCAATGTACAGTTGTTCTAACAATGATTTGGAATCCGGTGTGTGGACTGCTAGCGCTGGGAATATGGCATTGGGCGTTGCTTGGCATGCCGGAAAACTTGGTATTTCATGTACAGTGGTAGTCCCTAAAGATGCTCCGGAGCGGAAAATCAACGCGGTAAAACAGTTAAAAGGCAAGGTTATTCTAGTAGATCGGGAAGTCTATTGGGAAATCCAAAAAACGCATAGGTTTGAAGGGATGGATGGTATGTTTATTCATCCCTTTGCTGATCCAAATGTTATAGCAGGAAACAGTTCAGTTGCTTTTGAAATCGTAGAAGATTTACCTGATGTGGACACAATCATAATACCTTACGGTGGAGGGGGATTGTCCTGTGGAATTGGAGCTATGGTGAAGGCAACGAAAAAGAGGATTCAGGTATTAGCCAGCGAAACGGAGAATGGCGCGCCTCTGACCCCTTCATTAAAACAGGGTCAGCCTGTACATGTCCCTTATGAAAAAAGTTTTGTTTCTGGAATGGGATCTTCTAGCGTTTTTGAGGAAATGTGGCCTTTGGCAAAAGAGTTTATTCATAGTTCTGCTGTAGCTTCCCTATCCGAAACAGCAGAAAGCATTACACTAATGGCGGAGCACGGTAATGTTATTTGTGAAGGCGCCGGTGCAACCTCGGTGGCCGTTGCTCTTAAGCTTTCCAAAAAGAAAAAGCTGGGAAAAACTGTTTGTGTAGTTAGCGGTGGAAATATTGACAGGGAAGATTTCATAAAAGTCCTTTCCGGTACTCTTCCTTGATCTAATGGGGAAAGTTTTCTTTTCACCTATCTCCATTGCGGTATTTGACCATGATCGGTCCGCGTACTACAATCTATATGGAGCCATTCATGATAAGCAAAGAAAAAAAATATATCGGAGCTATTGACCAGGGAACTACCAGTACAAGGTTTATTCTCTTTAACAAAAAGGGAAAAATCGTTAACAGCCATCAGCTGGAGCATAAGCAGATCTATGTGAAACCCGGATGGGTAGAGCATGATCCGTTGGAGATATGGGCGCGTACCCAAGAGGTCATAACAAAGACCATAAAAAAGGCCGATATTGCCGCGGAACAAATAGCTGGAGTAGGAATTACCAACCAGCGGGAAACCACGGTTGTGTGGAATCCCAAAACAGGAAAACCCTACGGTAATGCCATTGTCTGGCAGGATACGAGAACTGCTCCTATTGTGGAAACCCTTTCGAGCGAAGGGGGAGGAGATCGTTTTCGAAGTAAAACGGGACTTCCCCTGGCTACCTATTTTTCAGGCACGAAAATGAAATGGATTCTGGAGAATAGAGAGAGGGTTAGGGAAGCCGGGGAAAAAGGCGATGCTGTTTTTGGCACTATCGACACCTATATTATTTGGCAGCTTACCGGAGGTACTAAAGGAGGAGTGCTTGTAACGGATGTTACCAATGCAAGCCGGACCTTGCTTATGGACCTTCACCGTCTAGAATGGGATGATGAGCAATTACACATTTTTGGTATTCCCAGGGCCATGTTGCCGGAGATATCTCCTTCCATTCCGGATGGACCTTATGGCCGCACACGGGAAGACGGGCCCTTTGGAGTTTCCATTCCGGTGGCAGGGATTTTAGGAGACCAGCAAGCCGCGGTGTTCGGTCAGACCTGTTATGATTCGGGTTCCAGCAAGAACACCTACGGTACCGGTTGTTTTATGCTTATGAATACCGGTGAAGAATGTATAGAATCAAAAAATGGTCTTATAACTACAGTTGCCTATAAAATAGGGAATAATAAACCGGTGTACGCCCTGGAAGGGTCAATTGCAATTGCCGGGTCCCTCGTCCAGTGGCTAAGGGACAACCTGGGTCTGATAAAAGAATCTTCTGAGATTGAAGCTTTAGCCCAGAAAGTGCCCGATTCAGGGGACGTTTATATTGTTCCCGCTTTCTCCGGCCTATTCGCACCCCATTGGAGACCCGATGCTCGGGGTGTAATAACAGGGCTCACTGGGTACGCCAACGCTGCCCACATCGCGAGGGCGGTCCTGGAAGCCACGGCGTTTCAAACCCGGGAAATTTACGATGCTATGAAAGAAGATTCAGGCTTGGACATTCCTTTTCTTAAGGTAGACGGCGGTATGGTAATGAACGATCTCCTCATGCAGTTCCAAGCAGATATGGTAGGTGTTCCTGTAATCCGCCCGGAAATTACAGAAACCACTGCCTTAGGTGCCGCTTATGCCGCGGGACTCTCCGTAGGCTTTTGGAGGTCTTTGGAAGATCTATCCGACTATTGGAGGGAGGACCGGCGGTGGACCCCTCTCATGGATAATGAAGAGAGGAAGCATCGCTACCACTTTTGGAAAAAAGCGGTGGAGAGAAGCCTCAATTGGAATGAAGGCTGAATAACCTGCAGGGGTTTATATATGAAAAACAGCATATACGATGTGGTGATTATCGGCGCGGGAGTTTCCGGTGCCTCCATTGCCAGAAAACTCTCCTCCTATGAACTGAAAATCGCCTTGGTGGATAAGGAAGCGGATGTAAGTTTCGGAGTATCGAAAGCCAACTCGGGCATTATCCACGGTGGTTTTCATCATGATTCCTCCACCCTAAAATCCAGATTAGAGGTAAAGGGAAACCGCATGTTCGACGAGCTCCAACAGGAGCTCCACTTCCCTTTCCATCGCTGCGGCATCCTAGTGGCGGCCTTTTCCAACGAGGAAATGCGCGGGGTAGAAAAACTCTACCAGAACGGGGTAAGCAACGGAGTAATAGGAATAGAGTTATGCAATCGGGACAGAATCCATTTTCTTGAACCTAAATTAAACGCGGATGTAGTCGGCGGGTTGTACGCGCCGGCAGGGGGAATAATCGAACCCTATATGTTTGTTTTCTCCTTGGTGGAATCGGCTCAGAAAAACGGAGTTGAACTTTTTACTGTTTTTAAGGTGGAAAACGCAGAGTGGAAAAAAGATACGGTAGTCGTGAAAGCAGCGGATGGTAGAATACTAGAGACAAAATATGTAATAAACACTGCGGGACTCTATGCCGACGAGGTCTCCAGAATTTTTGGTGCCGAGGAATTTAGCATTACACCGAGAAAGGGTGAGGAATTCCTCCTCGACAGAAATGCCACCGCCCATACAAGCAAAGTTATCTTCCCGGTACCCAGCCACGTTTCCAAAGGAATGCTCGTTATTCCGACAGTGGAAGGCACTACCATGGTAGGACCAACTGCCAGTGAACAAGAGGACAAGGAGGACCGTTCCACCAGCAGCGAGAATTTTCAGAAGGTGTTTTACAGTGCGCGAAGACTCATTCCATCGGTATCGGAGCGGGATATTATTACTTCTTTTGCCGGACTCAGACCCACCATGGAAGGTGATGATTTCTATATCGATATCTCTCGTAAAGTTCCCCGATTTATTCAGGTGGCGGGAATCCAATCGCCGGGGCTTACCGCGTCGCCGGCAATTGCCGAGTACGTGAAAGATTTGGTCAAGAAGGACGGGATCGTTCTAAAAGAAAAGCCGGACTATGATCCTGAGATCGAAGATGTGCCTCGCTTTCGTCTCCTCGACCGTTTTGAGGTAGATAGTCTAATTAAGGAGGACCCCCAGTATGGAGAGATTATCTGTCGGTGCGAGAATGTCACGGAGGCCGAAATTGTCGCCGCTATTAGAAGGGGACATACGACTTTGGATGGTATTAAATTTTACACTCGGGCAAGAATGGGAAGATGTCAAGGCGGGTTTTGTACATATCGAATCCTTATGATCCTTAAACGGGAGACGGAAAAATCTATCGAAGAGATTACCAAGAGAGGAGGAGAAAGCTGGGTGCTCCGCGATACAATTGGAGATTTTCCCATACCCCCTATGAAGTCTCCCGCGGTAGAGACAGAGAAACAGTGAAGAGGATACGAGGATGAAGAGAAAAGACTTCGATGTGTTGATAATAGGTGGTGGTTCAGCCGGGATGGCCGCTGCGGCGGAGGTTACTCGGGAGGGATATTCCGCTGCCCTGATAGAGCGTGACGGATTCTTGGGAGGAATTCTTAATCAATGCATCCATAACGGCTTCGGGCTTCACCGCTTCAAGGAAGAGCTTACCGGACCGGAATACGCTGAACGCTACGTACATATTCTTAAAGAACAGAAGATAGAGTACTTTTTTGGAATGACAGTAACGGAAATAGATACAGCAGAGGAAAAAAAACGAGTGTTCGGGTTTTCCGCGGTCTACGGGATGGTGGAGTTTTCCGTAAGGGCGGTTATCCTTTCTATGGGCTGCAGGGAACGCAACCGCGGGAATATCGGAACACCCGGTACCAGGCCCTCGGGGGTGTTTACGGCGGGTTTGGCCCAGCGCCTTGTAAATATTGACGGGTATATTCCCGGACGGACCTGTGTAATTGTGGGTTCCGGCGATATCGGCTTGATTATGGCCAGACGCATGACATGGATCGGAGCAGAGGTGAAGGGGGTAGTGGAGATACAGCCCTATCCGGCGGGACTGACCCGTAATATTGTCCAGTGTCTAAACGATTTCTCTATTCCTCTCTATCTTTCCCATGTAATTTCAAGGATACACGGAAAAGATAGGGTGACCGGGGTAGATGTAACGCCTTTAGACAACGGAATGGAGGTAAAGGAAAAGTCCTTCCATATCCCCTGCGATACACTCCTTCTTTCGGTAGGACTTATTCCGGATAACGAGATTTCAAAAAAATGCGGGATAGACTTGAATCCTGAAACAGGCGGGCCTTATGTGGATGCAAATCTCATGACCAGTGTGGAAGGTATCTTCGCCTGCGGTAATGTGCTCCATGTGCACGATTTGGTGGATTTTGTTTCTGAAGAGTCCAGCAGGTGCGGTCGATTCGTTTCCGAGTATCTTCGGGCAAAACTGAAAGGTAAGAATAAGCAACAACAGTATCCGGTAACGGCGGGGAGTAATATAAAGTATGTTGTTCCAAATACCTATATTCCCGAGCGGGAAAACAAATTTTTTCTTCGAAGTATGGTGGTAGGAAACAATGTAGAACTTCTCTTAAAGATAAATGGAGAAGAAATACGAAGAAAAAAATTGAAACATGTACAGCCGTCGGAGATGATAAGCTTTTCCCTTAAAGAGGATGATTGTTCAAGTATTGAAAAATACAAGGAGAATACTTTAGAGGCGCATATTCTGGTAAATTGAGATACTATGAATACGCCTTAAGAAAGAGGAAGTACCTGTGAAAAGAGAAATGATCTGTATCAGTTGTCCCATTGGTTGTCGATTGACCGTGTTCTGGGAGGATAGGGAGGAGCTCTCCGGGGATGATATAAGGGTAGAGGGCAACAAATGTGTTCGCGGCGAGGAGTACGGCAAGGAAGAGATCCTCGCTCCCAAACGCGTGGTAACTGCCACCTGCGCCATTTGCTCGCGCATGACCCTTCGGGTACCGGTTAAAACGAATAAACCCCTCATAAAACGTCACATTAAAGGTCTTTTAGAGGAGGTTTACGAAATGAATCTGGAACCTCCCATTGCAATGGGAGATGTTATAAAATCAAATATTGCCGGCACCAAGGTCGATCTTGTCGCGACAAGATCGGTCCCCCAGTAAATATACCGCTACCCTCTATAATACCTTACATTCCTGTGGAAGACCCTAGTTTTTGTCCGGTCCTGCTGTGCTGAGAAATGCTGTGAAACCCACTTGAACAGGGAAGAATACTATTTTATGCTACAGGTATAGAAGAATTGTATCAGGGGAGGCTCTTTCAAAATGCTATTTTTCAGAGCCTCAATAGTGGGTCGATTTTTTTTATTCATTATGCATAATGAATAAAAAAAATCTAAAGGTAGGGTCACTTTCAAATCAACCAATTTTTAAATTGGTTCGGTAATGTTGAAAGTGGCTGAGGGGAGAATCGGGAGGAGAGATGGCTGAATCCAACGGTCAAATGCAGTTAGTTACCTTTCAATTAGGAAAGGAGCATTACGGAGTAAACATTATGGAGGTGGAGAACATCGTCCGGGAGGAGGAGATAAGACCAATTCCGAACGCTCCGGTGTATGTGGAGGGACTTTTTAATCTTCGGGGCACCATTATTCCGGTAATAAACCTTCATCGTCGTTTTCATATTAAAAAAGCTGAACTCTCCGAGGAGGACAAACTCTTAAGTGGGTTGGTAATCATCAATATAAATAATATGCAAATCGGGATCATCATTGATAAGGTGTTGAGAGTGGTAACGGTGGAGAGAAAAAAAATCCAACCGCCGCCGCAAATGATCTCTGGAATCGGTACCGAATATATTAAAGGGGTCACGCCGGATGAGGAGGGGTACCTTATTATACTCGATATCCAGCGACTTTTTGATCCTAGGGAGCTCCAGCAGCTTGGTGAGATTACCACTTGAGCTCAGGCTATTCCGCTTCAGGTTGTCCCCTGAATCAAGGAATTTTTCCTAAGACCCTAAGATTAACAACAAAGTGAGTAACAGCAATGGCTATATCCGTATTTAAACCATCCATAAGAAGAAAAGAAATGGACGCCGTACTTCAATGTCTCGTATCTGATTCCATTGGCCCTGGAGATGTGGCTAAAGAACTAGTAACAGAGCTCTCTCAGTATCTTTCCACCTCCGGGGGGATCGCCTTACGGGAGTATCCCAGGGCAATTACCAGCTCCCTTAAAGCTTTGGGTTTGCCCCCCGGCTCAGGGGTGGCCATATCAGCCCTGTCTCCCGGCTTCTATCTGGATGCTATTTTTGAGGCAAATCTTACTCCCCACCTGGTGGACGTGGCAGCAGATTCCGTGTGTATTGATCCCGAGGCTTTGGAGGCGCTGATACAGAAGAACTCACCAGGTGAAGAGGATAGAAATATAAAAGCCCTGCTCCTCCACTATCCCCTGGGGTTTGTTCCCGACTTGCAACGCATTCTAAATACGGGGCTCCTCCTAATAGAGGATGTGTCCCAAGCCCTGGGTGCAAATACAGGGGAGAAAAAGATAGGTTCCTTTGGGAAATATACTATCCTCGGACTGGAGGCGGATGGAATTATTACCGCCGGCGGTGGGGCGGTGGTCCTCTCCGGGAGCAAGAGGGATCATGGAGAGCTCAATAAGGTCGCCGGCGGACTGGCCGCCGGCTGTTTTCTTTCGAACATGAATGCCGCCCTGGGGAAAGTCCAAACCTCCATTATTGAACAACTTCTGGAGAGTAGAAAGGAAATTGCCGGATACTTCTCCCGGGCTCTCCAGAAGATCAGACATCGAGGTTTAACACAGACCGGTGATGCAGAGAATGTCTGGTACTCTTTTCCCGTATTCCTCGAAGGAGGTATGCGAGAGGTAAGCGACTACGCTTGGAAAAAAAACATCAGGACTTTTCCGGCCTTCCAGGGGGCCTCATTGGAGAAGGGTAAAGAAGATCTGTCATTCTTCCCCAATGCAAATAATTATCTCCTCCGATGTCTCCTCTTTCCCCTCTATCCGACCCTGGGAAAGAAGAACCTAGAGCTTATTTCTAAGGTCCTCTCCACCCTTCCTTAATAATCCCTGCGAAAAGTAAAAATCTTTTTTATACGGAAAATGCTATCGATTTTGAATCAATTAACGAACTTTACAGGTATTCTATAGATGTATATAGTATCGTAAAGGTTGTTCATGGAACGAAAAATTCGAAAGATACTAATTATTGTAAATCTAAAGAAAAAAGAAGCGGAAAGTACCGCGGAAAGCATTAAAGATTATATGGAGAAAAGGGGCATAAAGGCGATAATCTACGGCTCCCGGGAAAACCCGGATATACCGGAGGCGGGGGATATAGACCTTGCGTTTTCATTAGGAGGAGATGGAACGGTCCTCTTCTCCTCTCGGGTCCTCGGTCCTCTCGGGGTGCCTATTATGGCGGTGAATCTTGGGGATTTCGGATTTATTACCGAGGTAAGCAGAGAAGAGTGGCCTGTGACGTTTGAGAAGTATGTTGAGGGAAAGTTGGGTATTTCCTCTAGGATCATGATACGCATTAAGGTGCTAAGAAATGGCGATAAGATATACGATTGTATAGGGTTAAACGACATGGTCATTTCCGCGGCGAGTATATCGAAAATTGTTCGCCTCTCTGTTTCTCTTTCTGATACTCAACTAGGTGAATACCGTGCCGATGGTGTTATCGTTTCGACCCCTACCGGCTCTACCGCTTACTCAGTAGCAGCAGGGGGCCCGATCCTCGATCCTGAAATGGATGCCATGGTGGTAAATCCCATATGTCCCTTTACCCTCTCTAATAGGACCATAGTTGTTCCCGGAGATGAGCGCGTTAGAACGGAAGTCCTGGAAAATCAGCGGGTGGAATTGATATTAACGGTGGACGGTCAGAGTGCCCTTCACCTTAAGCCACGGGACGTCATTGTGGTGGAGCGAGCGGAAAAGCCGGTGTATATTATACGATCGGATAAGCGGAATTTTTACGAGGTACTTAGAAAGAAGCTTCACTGGTCCGGAGGCTCTCATGCTTGAAGAGCTCCAGATTAATGGATACGCCCTTATAGATTCCATATCCTTTAATGTGAACAGCGGGCTTACTATTCTTACGGGAGAGACAGGCGCTGGGAAATCTATCCTTGCCGGTGCCTTGGGTCTTCTCCTCGGGCTGAAGGGAGATACTGGAGCAATTAGGACCGGGAAAGAAGAGACCCTCGTTTCTGCTTCTCTAAAGGTAGAAAACAATGAGGAACTTCTCAGCTGGCTCAATCAACGTGAAATAGAACCGGAAGAGGGAATCATTCTCATCCGACGTACCCTGAAAAAAGCCGGAAGAGGATCTATTTACATCCAATCAACCCCTGTAACTCTATCGGAACTAAGAGAGTTCAGCGCATTGGTGTTTGATATGCACTCCCAGCATGAGCACCAATCCCTCCTTAGCCCGGACAACCACCGACGGATGCTCGATCGGTACGGCGGAACGGAAGAGGAAGCCCGGCATTTCGGAGAAGTTTTTACAGTTCTTTCGACTAAAAGAAAGGAGCTTCAATCTCTTCTTGGAAATGAAAGGGACCGCTTGAGGGAGCTGGACATTTTGCAGTTTTCCGTCAATGAGATTGAGGAGGCAAGACTAAATCCCGGCGAGGAAGAGGAATTAGAAAAGGAGCGGACCATCCTTAACCAATATGAGAAACTCTATAGCCTAATGGAGAATACCTATAGCAGAACAGCGGAAAGCAGAGGCGGTGCCCTGGCTAACGTAAGAGAGGCCATGGAATCCCTCAATTCTGCCGCGGAAATAGATGAGAATCTCGTTGATTTTTCTAAGCGCATGAATGAGGCTTTCTACGAATTGGAAGATATCTCCGGTTCAGTGAGGGACTATCAAGGAGGGGTCCAGTTCTCCGCCGACCGACTGGAGTCCTGTGAACAACGACTCGCTAAGATCCACCGGCTGGAAAAAAAGTACGGTGGCAGCGTGCGTGAAGTTCTGGATTACAAGGACCAATCTGAGAAGAAAATCGCCGCTATGGAAAACTATGAGTCTGAGAAAAAGGCCCTGGAGGAGGAAATCCAAAGTCTGGAAAAGGAAGTTTTTGCCAGGGCGAAGGTCCTATCGGAAAAACGAGCGGAAGCGGCAAAGACCTTAGAAAAAGAGATAGAGTCGATTTTAAAGAACCTGGGAATGCCGAAAGCAGAGTTCCATGTGGAGGTCCAAAAGAGAATGGGAGCTCAGGGCAAACCTTCCTGCGCTGTGCACGGAATAGACAATGTGGAATTTACCATCTCCCCAAATCAGGGAGAACCTGCTAAACCCCTAAAGGATATTGCCTCCGGAGGCGAAATTTCCCGGATCATGCTTGCAATTAAGTCAATTCTCGCCGAAAATGATAGTATTAGTTGTCTCATTTTCGATGAAATCGACAGCGGTATAGGTGGAGAAGTAGGAGTGGCCATCGGCGAATACCTTCACGGTTTGGCGGCGCATAAGCAAGTCCTCTGCATTACCCATCTAGCCTCCATTGCTGCTCGGGCGGATACCCACTTAAGGGTGGAAAAAATAGTTGAGGGGGGGAGAACAAATACCTCGGTTTCAACTTTGAATAACGAAGAACGGGTGGAAGAGATAGCGCGCATGCTTGCCGGAGACCGAGAGGGGAAGGCCTCCCTTTCCCATGCTCGGGAACTATTAAGTAGATATAGGGAAAGGTAGGGGCTGTAAGGAGCAACACTGTGGGTAAAATCAGTCGAGAAGGGAAAAAGTACTATTTCGAAAAGATAAAAGAGTATAAAGACGCCATAGAGGAAATGATGCGCAGGGAGAAGAACCTGCTCACTGTCATTTCTAAGGATGAAAACGGCGCTGAATATAAAAAGCTGCTTCTTTCAGATGAGGTAGTGAACAGAATATCCTATTATATTCTCATGAACAATCTTTCGATTACTATTCTTGGAGTCAAAAACGACTCTTTCCTAAATGATGCCAGAAAGGATTCTTACAAGTCCATTATCTATCTGGAAGAGGTGGTAACCGGGTATGTGGATGTTCCCTTCTCCGAGTATGAGGAGCAGCTCAGCAAGATAGACGGCTTCGAAGACGAAAGGCGTTACGCCCTTATTAGAAAATTGGGATATTCGTTAAAGACCCTTCAGGACAGCTATGGGGAAAACTCCAAATGGAAGTGGTCCTTCGTGGAATTAGAAGCTCGATTTGCCACGGTCACAAAGAACTTTATAAACCTGAAGACCGTTATTGCCGGCATGGATCCCAGGGTCCCGGGATACGAAGTACGCCTGGCCCATCTCAATTTGGCAAAGCAGCTTCTCCAGCAGTCAGCTGACCGATATCGGCAGAAGTATGAACTATCTACCCTGAGAATAGACGATTTTAAACTGGCCATTAACTATCTTTCCGCTCTTAGGCGCCTGCATATTCTCCTGGGTGAGTCGGAGAACAGTGAAAAGATTAAGCGAAAAATTGATGTGTGGAAAACCAAAATGGATGATGATGAACAACGCGGCGGAAAAAAGGGCACCGCTTAAGGCTTTAAGAAGAGCTGTCTTTTAAGGTTTTCAGGTCTTCCGGCGAATCCTGGGGGAGAAGGTCCCCCGCTGTAGTTTCTAAAAAGTCTTTTCCATTGTGCGTATACGCAATCTCGCAGACCCCGTCCATAAATTCTGTTATAACCTGCCTGCACGCGCCACAGGGCGGGATAGGCTTTTCAGCATCGGGACAGAAGATGAGCATGGAAACAAAGGCCCTCTTCCCTTGAGAGATTGCGGAAAAGAGCGCGCTCCGTTCGGCGCAGTTGGTCAACCCGAAAGAACGGTTTTCGACATTCGCGCCGGTAATGATGCTGCCGTCCTTACAGAGAAGGGCGGCACCGACTCTAAATCTAGAGTAAGGAGCGTAAGCCCGGTGGGCCGCCTCCTTCGCTCTTTTAAAAAGTTCCTCTTGCTTGTTCATATATTCGTCTTACCATACCTCTTTTATTAATCTACAGCGGACCTCTTCATTGACAGGGGTCCCAGCAATGATATAGGATGAAAATCCAAAAGGACCATTCCTAATGAAAAGATTCTTGGCCGCTGTGGTCATCCTGCTGATAATTGTACTATACATTCTCTTTTTTCCCGTGTCGATACATAAAGAAATCTATCTTAAGCCTGTCTGGGCGCAAGATGTACAATCGCCAAGAGCAGCAGAGGCGGCAACAACGGAGGACCCCATGCTGTCCTTTACCTTGGGGGACCATATCTATGGGTATATTGGCGAGACGGGAGAGTTTCACTATTTAAATCAGAGCCAGTATCGTGTTGCTATTTCGGACCGGCTTTTTGCCGATTATTCTAGGATTTCGGATAATGTTATCTTCCGGAAACCGAACGGCCACATACACATGAATATTGAATCTTCCGGGTATCCTTTCTTTCTGCGGGACAGGATCTATATAGTGGATATGGACCGTAGCGGCCTATCCGAATGGGATGATCAGGGAAATAGACTATGGAGTATTCGTTATGGTACCCACATAACTGCTGTGGATAACAGCGAAGGGCACACCCTGGTTGGATTATTAGACGGCAGACTCCTGCTCTACGACGAAAAAGGGAATGAAGTGTTTCGTTTTACAGCAGACAGGAGTAAGATTAACACCGTATACGGGGCCGCTATTTCTTTTTCCGGGAATTTTATCACTCTCATTGCGGGAGTGGACCCACAGCGTGTGATACTGATCCAAAAAAAGGAAAACGGGTATAACTCTGTTTTTACCGAGGTGCTCACCAGCGATTTTCGACGAAATGTCCTCATGCGTTTTTCCAAAGACAACCGGAAAGTATTCTTCGAGGGCGAAGGTATGATCAACTGTATAGATGTTGTTGCAAAAGAACTTACCTCTTTTCCATTTCCCGCACCTATAATAGCTGTACACTCAGAACTTCATAAAAAACCTGTATGGATAGTAGGGAATACAGAAGGGGGAGAATCCATCTTAAGAGTCTTCCTGCCAAATGGGCGGATGGCCTTGGAAACAGTATTTCAGGGACCGGCATCATTTTTTGAGAAAAAGGGAAATCATATTTTTCTCGGTACAGGCTACAACCTTATGCGTTTTGATCTTGAGGAAGGTTGAGGTAAAAGGGATACATAATGATAAAGCCAAACAGCATGAGAAAGGGCACCTTGAGTTTTCCCCTATGTGTCTCAATTTTTTTGTTTTTTATTTCACCTGTATTTTTGTCAGCAATGGATTGGCCTTTCGAGGACCCTAAACTGCTCTCCGGTTTCGGGGATAGGGGGAGAAACGGTTTTCTTACAGGAGTGTATCTGACACCGGTGGAGGACCGACAGGTTACTCCCATTGAAAAGGGAGACGTGGTTTTTTATGTCCAAGAAGCCGCGGGAAAAAGGGGGAACCTTCCTTCCGGATTGGGGAGTTTTATTGTTATAGAACATGAGGGCGGGCTGAAATCTCTCTATGGTCATTTGAAAGCAGGTAGTGTAGATCCAACAGTAACAGAGGTATATGAATCCACGGTAATTGGCGAGGTAGGCGATACCGGAGCTGCCGTTGGTGAGCAATTGTATCTCGAGATAATTGACAAGGAATTCGGGCAGTTTATAAATCCCCAATTGGTGCTGCCGCCCTTAGAGGATACTACCCCCCCTGTTATCGGTGAGATTAGTCTAAAGCGGCAGAATGAGGAAATAGTGCTGAAAAATGGAGATGCTCTTCAGAAAGGAGAGGGTCGTTTATTAGCGAAAATGTACGATCCTATTCCCGGATTACCCTATTTTAATCCCACCGCTCCGTATCAGATATTGGTGTTTGCCAATGGGGTGGAGGTAATCAATATCGCTTTAGAAACAATTAAAGAGCACCAAGGGAAACTACATCTCCCAAAGGATGAAAATCTTACCTATTCCACTTTTTTCGTTTCAGACACGAAGTTCGATCTAGGAGAGATACAGCTTAATCCCGGGGAGACCCGTTTAGAAATTCTTATAAAAGATGTGGCCGGTAATGAGACAATAAAACAGCTTACTCTTACTGTCACCGAATAATAGGAACATCATGAAGACGTATTCATCTCAAGGCGGAGGAGAGACATTCAAAGAGAGTGATTGCGGAATTTGCGGTTCTGGAGATTCCAATCCATATTTTGACTGCGGAAGATTCACCTATTATCGATGTCAAAACTGCGGGTTCGTTTTCCAAAATCCTCAGCCGGACCCAAAGGAACTTCTTCTTCGATACGGTCAAGAATATTTTAATTACGAGCTGGAAAATGATAACAATTTTTACTCCCTTATGGTGTTAGCATTAAAGGATGTAGACTTTGATTCCCTGGAAGCTGAAATTGACCGTCGTATTGAGAAAACACATATTGGTCAAAAGAACAGTTCCAAAACGGAAAAAAGAGCCAGTCTGGGAGAGAAGTGTTTTCTCGATGTTGGATGCGCCACAGGTATGTTGGTAGAGCATATGCAAAAACGAGGATGGAAGGCTGAAGGGGTAGAGGTATGCCGAGAGTCAGCGGAGTACGGAATGGTGCATAGGAAGGTAAGCATCCGGGTAGGGACACTCTTTGATGCAAAGTACCCGTCCCATTCCTTTGATCTAGTCAATGCCTCCCACCTCATAGAACATCTACCTGATCCAAAAGGCTTCTTCCAAGAGGTGAAGCGGGTATTAGTTCCGGGGGGGTATTTTATTGTTACCACACCGAATTGCTTAGGGTTCCAGGCAAGATTATATAAGGACCGTTGGCGTTCCGCCATAGCCGATCACGTGGTCCTCTTTTCCGAACCAACCTTGACCCGGCTGGCAGCGGAAACAGGATTTATGCGGGAACAATACAAGACCTGGGGGGGCATCGCTAAGGGAGCGGCCCCGCTATTGGTAAAGAAGGTCCTAGATCGGGGAGCAAAAGTCTTCGGTTACGGAGATGTTATGGTCATGCGACTTCGTAAACCCGGATAGTTTTAGGGTCTCTGCTCTTAAGGAAAAAATACCCTAACCGGAAAGTAATGTTTCTTTTACCTCGTCAGTGTTAATCCCTACCTGACCACCTAAGCGGATAAGAAGTCGCAGCTTCTTAAGAGCAACGATATCGCCTCTCTCCAATTCCTCTTCGAATTTGGGTGAGTTGGAGCGAATAAAGGAAAAAATGGTGTTTTGTAGGATTGTAAGATCCGGTTCTATACCGCCTCTTCGGGCAACAGAGAGGAGCAGGCATATCCGATTTACCCGTTCTTCCTCTACTTCAACACCAATTGCCTCTGCCTCCCGGGAGAGCGTAGTGGATATCCTTTGGCGGAGGACTCCATTTTGAATATCCAAATCATAGGATTGGGCGAAGAAGAGCACTTCATCCAACTCTTTTAACTCATTTGGGGCGGGGAATTCCCCCTTCTCTTTCAGGACCCTAAAGGCAGCGCAGCTAACCGAGAGCTCCGCTGCCTTTCGAATTACCATGGGTGGTTGTATTCCTGTTTGTTGCGAGAACTCGAAGAGGTTTTTTATTTGGTTGAACAACTCTTTTCCGCGGGAAGCACACTGTTCCGTTAGGGTTTTAGCAAAAAGAAAGGCGCTCCTCTCGCGAATAATGGAGGGCAGTGTATGAATAGGCACTACTTCTTGGCTGCCATTGTGTAACACTACCTTAAGACCTAACGTATCATCTTTCAGAACCGCGAATTCAAAGGAATCTTGTTTTAAAAGGGTTGTATCTTCCAAGGTTATTTCTCCTGAGAAATCGGGGATCTCCCCTTCGCCTGAGTTTTTCCCGGAGATACGGATAAGAGAAAAATAACCGAAAGTATCAGAACCAGTATCCCCATCTAAAAGACGGTTCATGATAAAAAAGGCCGCCGGATAGGCGGATGTTTTGCTAATGGGGAGGACCTGCTTTTCCATGATACTCCTCCCGCTGCCCATGACTTGGCTATTGCTCTCTGCCCTTTCGAGGACTTTGAGAAAGGGTGAGAGAAGGTCCTTTCCCGCAAAGTCCGCGTAGAGTTCAATGGCCTTTAAGGCGTATCGTAAATTCTGGATTGTTTCTATTCCGGAGATATCCGCGAAGAACCAAGCGCAGGATGTGAAGGAATAGAGCATATACTTCTGCCCCTCTAATAGTTGAAAAAACCGCTTTTCTACCTCTTCAATGGCAATTTCTTTTTTGATGTGCCTCTGGATAAATTCTCTTCTTAATTCTCTTCCTGAAAGGATTCTCCCGTAACTATTTCTAATTGAAAAAGGTCCTTCACCGGTGAGCCCGGACATTTCTCTTTGATATATCTGTTTTACATCTTTTGCCAATCCGTCCAAGGCTTCTCGCAGGGGTGTACGCCACTTCTGGTCCCAACCCTCCTCGGCACCGGTGCTGCATCCGCAGTCCTTGTACCACCTGGAAACACCGTGAGTGCAGCTCCATGAGCTGCCCTTTTCATCTTCTCCTGCTTTTAGTTTTACCCTTTCACGAGGGGGGTAGTTGTCTAAATAATTTCCATAGTTGGTAAAAGTAAAAGTGCCCCCCCTCTCCACTAAGGTCGTGAGATACGCTAAGCACATGTCGCCGAAAGGTTCATGATGACCGTATATCTCCCCGTCTGTGGCAGCCGTAATAAGGTGGGAGGGATTCTTATGATTATACTTTTTTAGAAGTATCTCGTAGAGTTTTTCTCCGTTCCGCAGATAGTGTTCAAAGGAGATACCCTGAGCAAGGTCAGGATCGTAAAAGAAGACGGCGATACTTCCCTCGGACCTGTCGATTCTGTAAGCGCGGTCAGAGGGAACGGGTTGACCTTTCAGAGGTATCCATGCTTTAGACCCTTCAGGAGATGTGGCTTCTGCCTGCCATGGAGAAAGGATAATGAAACGCGTACCATGTCGGATAAGAAGATCAATTACCCCTTCGCTCACCGCGGTCTCTGCAAGCCAAATACCCTCCGATTTTCGCCCGAAACGTCGTTCGAAGTCCTCTAACCCCCAGAGGATCTGGGTTTCCGCATCTTCCCGATCAGCCAGGGGAAGGATCACATGGTTGTACACTTGTGCAATAGCGTTTCCGTGTCCATTGTTCTTATCAATGCTTGTTTTGTCGGCATAACGAATTCTTTCGTAGACCCGGGGTGCCTCCAGTTCCAGCCATTGAAGCAGAGTAGGGCCGAAGTTGAAGGAGAGGAATTCATAGTTGTTGACAATATCGGTAATGAGCCCGTTGGTGTCAAGCAGACGGGAAGCACAGTTCGCGGCATAGCATTCTTTGGTGATTCTTTTGTTCCAGTCGTGAAATGGTGCCGCCGAGGGCTGCCGGTGGACTATACCGGTCCATGGATCTTCCCGGGGGGGTTGGTAAAAATGTCCGTGGAGTATGAGATAATTGCGCATTGTCCCATTCTGTCTTTTTTCATAAGGTGTGTAAAGCTGCTGATGAGAATAGCTCATCCAATTCTAACCCTCATCTTGACATGGTAACCGTAAATCCCCTAGTATACTTCCATTAAAGGGGGAATTGTGACCAGGGAGCGTCTTCAGACCCTTTCTATCACCTCGTTAGAAGAGATAGCCGGACGAGAGGGAATAAAACTTATTGCCGGCATTGATCGGGAGACCCTCATCGATCAGATTCTCGAGGCTATGCAAGAGGACCGAGATGAACGGGAAGAAACAAATAATAACGCAATTAGAATTGAGGAAAAGAAATTCGAAATCATCCGGGACGAAGAATTAGAATCTCAAGAACGGAAGGATTTTTGCATTCCGGAACGGTACAATGAAACGCGGATCGTTCTCCTCGTTCGTGACCCTCACTGGGCCTTTGCCTATTGGGACCTTAACGAGAAGCATGTAAATGAAATTAAACGAAAACCCGGGGTTGAATCGATGTTTTTACGGGTATTTCAGATCGAAGATGTACCGGACGGTCGGGAGATCGTCGATTGTTTTGAAATTCCTATAAAAATTACCGATGATCGGTGGTATATAAATCTCCCACAGCCAGGGGGAAGGTACTATATTGAGTTGATAGGCGTTTTAGACGGAAGAGAAAAAATCTACAGCAGATCGAATCTAATTGAGAGCCCCCGAGGTATGGTATTCTCAGGTCCTTCTTCCGAAATTGAGGACAACGAAAAAGACCCTATTTTGGAACTCTCGGGGATGGGAGAGTTCGGAATATCTTCTCTTTTTCGTGAAAATCCCCAAAGAATTATGACTGAAATCGAAACAAAATATTCAAACTAAGGACAACTAAAGGAATACAGTATGGAAAGGGGTTATCTCTGTTTTGTCTTGCATGCCCATCTGCCTTTTGTGAGGCATCCGGATTACATGGACTTTCTCGAAGAGACCTGGCTTTTTGAAGCAATCTCGGAAACATATCTTCCTCTTCTTCGAGTACTGGAGGGATTGGCTGAAGACGAGGTTCCTTACAGGATTACCATTTCCGTTTCTCCGACCCTTTCCGCGATGCTTACCGATGAATATCTGCAGGGCCGTTACATAAGCCATGTAACAAACCTACTCGCCCTATCGGAGAAAGAGTTATCGCGGACCGAAGGAGAAGAGGAATTTCACCAGTTAGCCAAAATGTATCATACTCTTTTTCGTAAAAACCTGGAAGATTTTACCCAAAAGTACAAGAAAAACATTCTTAAGGGGTTTAGGGAGTTGGAGAAGGCGGGATATGTAGAGCTCATTACTTCCGCGGCGACCCATTCTTTTTTTCCTGTTATGCAGGAGTGGCCTGAAGCGGTATTTGCCCAGATACAGACGGCGGTCATTTCCCATGGAAGGACCTTTGGAAGTGATCCCAAGGGCCTCTGGATACCCGAATTCGGATACTATCCCGGGTTAGAAAAGTATATGAAAGTAAATAATTGCAACTACTTCTTTGTTGCCGCCCACGGACTTCTCTATGCCGATGATAAACCAAAATACGGAGTATACGCTCCTATTTCCAGCAAAAACGGTGTACATGCCTTTGGCCGAGACTTAGCCTCCTCCTATGCGGTCTGGTCTTCCGAGGAGGGTTATCCCGGAGATATTGATTATAGGGAATTTTACCGGGATATCGGATTTGATCTACCTATGGACTATATTGCCCCTTTTATCCACGAGGGAAACCTTAGGGTGAATACGGGTTTCAAGTACTATCGAATTACCGGAAACACCAGCGAAAAAAAACCTTACAACCCGGAACGGGCGCGGATAAAGGCGGAGGAGCACGCGGAAAATTTTCTGTACAACCGGCTTAAACAGATTCAAAAATTAGAACCTCATATGGACAGGCCCCCCATTATTGTCTCCCCTTACGATGCCGAACTTTTTGGTCATTGGTGGTTCGAAGGCCCGATGTGGATCGATTTCTTGCTAAGAAAGATTTCGGAGCTTGGAGATGGTAGTCTCCTCACTGTTACCCCTACGGATTACCTGGAAAAGTACCCGGAAAACCAAATCGCCACACCGGCATTCTCCAGTTGGGGCAATAAGGGGTATTCCGAGGTATGGGTAAACGGGAGTAACGACTGGATATACCGACACATCCATAAAGCCATTGAGCGGATGTGTGAACTTGCCAATCGCTTTCCCAATGAAACGGGACTCAAGAAGCGGGTATTAAATCAAGCAGCGCGGGAAGTCTTATTGAGTCAGGCATCAGATTGGCCCTTTATAATGAAAACAGGCACGACAGTACCCTACGCGGTAAAGCGAGTGAAGGAGCATATATCCAATTTTACCAATATCTACGAAAATCTATGCAGAAACACGGTAAACACGGAGTGGCTCACTCAAGTGGAGAAGAAGAACAATATCTTCCCAGATTTGGATTATCGTATTTTTGCTTCCTAAGCTGCTTTGTATAATAGCTGCCTTGTATAATAGCTTTTTTACCCTTTTGTTTCGGTGAGGAGCTGGGTTGAGTTAAGCAGGGTAAGGATTTTCCTTATGGTCGGGTTGCATTCGGTTATAAGGAGGACCATTCCCTTTTCCTTAAAACGGTTTCTGTAATCGAGGATGGCTCCAAGACAGGAGGATGTCACCGCGGGCACCTGTGCGATGTTCAGGTATACGTTCTTTATCCTCTCTTCAAGTGCCGCTTCGAGGGCAGCAATTAAGGTTTTTCGGGCATCTTCCCCCTGTAGGATACCGGAAATATCGATATTCCGCTTATCACTGTCTATAGTGTTTGTTGTAATGGTCATTCCTTGCCTCTACGAGCTAGTATAGTACAAAAGTTCAGCGGAAGGAACAAGTTCAAGAAAATAATATATATTTTCTTCGCCCCGATCCATTTTTGTGCTTTTTTTGAATACTCTGTAGGCAATTATCTTGTGGGTAGAAAGGGGTGTCTTCAGGGGATATCCGTTTACATCCACCAGCTGGTTTATTCCTAAAGTATGGGGAATTTCCTGCAAGTCCCCCTCCGGGTAGACAACGCGGATGGTCCTAAGGGTCATCTTCTTCTCCCTTTTTCTCGTCGTTGACCAAAGAGAAAGGCATTACCTTGTTCGTTTCCTTCTTTTGTTCTTTCTTCTCGGGGAGTTCTTCAATAAGAGAAACCGTTTGAAAGGGGATCATAAGGTGGTCCGCCTCCCCAAACGTCTTTTTTACATCATCCTGAGCAGGATTAATAAGTAGTCCCGATTTGTCTTCAAATATAATGTCCTTTATTGAGACAAAGTAAGGGTGGGTCAAATCGAGCTTACGGGCCATAAGCTCAACTTCTTTTTCTTTCCATTTAAAGTGGACTCTGTACAACGACACTGGTGTTCTCCTCAGCAATTGTAAAAGGTGAAGTCTTTAAGACTTCACCTTTTACAATTTGCCTCCAATACTTTGGATAATAAACAAATCATAAGAAAGTAAATGCCAATTCTGCTGATGAAAGTACTTTGGACTTTCATCAGCAGAATTGCTGTGTTCTCCTTGTCCGTGCAGCCAATTTCAAAATTAGTAAATTTTGAAATTGGCCCTACCTTTAGATTTTTTAATTCATTATATAATAATGAATTAAAAAAATCGAACCAATATGGAGGCTCTGAAAAATGGTAATTTTGCAAGAGCCTCCATGCATTGAATCATTATTCTGTAAGTATTGCTACTAAACTTTTGTAAAGTAAAAAGAGAAAAAAAAAGGAAAATAATGAAAAAGGCGACAGAAAACACCTTGTTTCTTAAGAGGTATCGGTTTACTCTGGGATAAAAGTGGGAAAAAGTGGTAGAAAATAGAAATTAGTGGGGGAAAAGGGTGATAACAGGGGAGTTCGTAAATACCCTGGACGAAAAAGGGAGAATTCTCATTCCTTCCCGGATCCGTTCTGAAATTTCAGGAAGTGAACTGGTGGTAACGAAAGGAATTGAGAAGAGCCTATGGCTTATGCACCCGGATGAATGGGAGAACCTTTCCAAGGCAATAATGGAATCCAAGTCGGTTTTCAAGGCAGAAACCAGGCTGGTCCAGAGAAGGATTATTGCTCCCGCCCAAAAGGTGGAGATTGATAAGGCCGGAAGGGTAATGATTTCCCCAACCCTAAGGGAATTCGCCGGTTTGGCGAAGAATTGCGTTATTCTGGCAATCGAGAAGTATATGGAGATCTGGGATGAAGATGAATACAATCTTTACTTCCAGGAAAACGATAATAAGTTTAAGGATGCCCTGGAGAGTATGGGAGACATCCTTCCTTTTTAAGCGGTGAAGATGGGACAGCAGAAGGTGAAAGAGAAACAAAGAGAAACAATTGTTCACACTCCCGTATTGAAGGATGAAATCTGGAGCTATCTAAAACCGGAGGACACGGGGGCCTGTATTCTGGATTGCACTTTAGGTGAGGGTGGATATGCAGAACTGTTCTTAAAGAAGCTGCCCCAGTTAAGGTATGTCGGAGTTGACGCCGACGCCGGTATTTTAGAAAAAGCCCGGCAAAGACTCTCCCCCTACCAGGACAGGCTGTATCTTTATAATGAGTGGTTCAACGTTTTTTTAAAACAGTATCCGGTGGACCTTCCTAAGCCGAGTGTTATAATTTTCGATTTAGGAATCTCCATGTATCACTATAGGGAATCGGGCAGGGGTTTTTCCTTTAGGGAAGAGGAAGAATTGGATATGAGACTCCATCCGGAGTTGGAACTCTCCGCCTCGGATATCATCAATACCTATCCGGAGGAAGAAATTGCCTCCATACTCTACGAATTCGGGGAGGAACGCTACTCCCGTCAGATTGCCGCTGCTGTTGTGCGGGAAAGGGAAAACAAGCGGATAACCAGCAATGTTGAGTTAGAGAACATTATATGGAAGGCCGTCCCCAAGCGATACAGGCATGGAAGGATCCATCCGGCTACTCGGAGCTTTCAGGCCCTTCGGATTGTGGTGAATGGTGAATTGGAGCGGCTAAAAGGCGGGCTTATCAGTGCTTTTGGGTTGTTGCAAAAGGAGGGAAGAATGGGGGTTATTTCTTTTCACTCCTTGGAAGACAGAATAACTAAACATTTCTTTAAAGAGAAGAATAAACCCTGTACCTGTCCTCCAAATTGGCCGATGTGTAAGTGTGAAGGGGTCCCGGAGGGCGAAATACTTACCCCGAAACCGGTCCGTCCGGGAGAAGGGGAGGTCGCAAAGAACAAAGCTTCGAGGAGTGCCCGTCTGCGGGTAATAAAAAAGATCCGCGAGGTAGGCCTGTGAAAGCGGTAATAATGGGTCAGAGTGGAACAATTACAAGGATGAAGGTGAAAGCATGAAAGGAAAAGGGGTGCGTATTATCGCGGTTTTTTTCTCACTAACCCTGCCTGTATTTGTATTTCTTAACGTTTGGCAGGTCTTTCACCATCGTCAGGTCCGTTCGGAAATAGCTTCCCTGGAAACGGAACAGCGAGAGTGGCTCGAGAAAAACAAGCGGGTACTTGCCGGTATTGCTGTTCTGAGTTCGCCCGAAAGGATAGACAATCTGGCTCGGGATCTCGGTCTGCAAAAAAATCCGCGAGGAAGGGTCCTCTATATCCTGTTTAATGGAGATCGACGGGAGGGCGAAGATGGATAGACACCCTATTGCCCCTCTGGCCGCTGCAATGTCTCTTACGGGGAACAGTATTCAGCTATACACTCAGGGAGAGTTATACGGCGCGCCTCTTTTGGAAAACATAAGCGGGATTTGTATTGATTCGCGAAAAGCCGAGAGAGGCGAACTCTTTATTCCTCTATCCGGTGAACGAACGGACGGGCATTTTTTTATAGAAGAGGCCCTGCAAAAGGGATGTCCGGCTTGTCTTATTAATCGGAGCTTTTTTAAAGGCCATGAGGAAAAAATACGCAAACTGGAAGAAATCTACGCGTCCGCCTTTATCCTTGTGGATGATACATTAAAGGCGCTTCAGCAAATGGCCTTGAAACATTTAGATTCAATGCCAGATCTTATTCGAATCGGTATTACCGGAAGCAGCGGGAAAACCACTACAAAAGAAATGATAGGAGCGGTCCTAAGTCATCGATATTCAACCGCCATAGCGGAGGGGAATTTCAACTCCGAGGTCGGACTTTGTTTGGCCGCCCTTAAGGTGAGGAAGGACCACACGCATGCCGTTTTTGAAATGGGAATGAACAGAAGGGGAGAAATGGACATTCTCGCGGAGATTGTGAAACCGGATTATGCCTTGATTACCAATATCGGTACCGCCCATATCGGGTTGCTTGGGAGCAGGGAGCAGATTGCCAAGGAGAAGAAAAAGATATTCTCTTTTTTTGGCGGCACCCAAATCGGATTTATTAGAGAGGACGAGAGCTTTCTGTCCCTGCTAAAAGAGGAGGTAGCGGGGAGCATTCGCCTCTATGGAGAAACAACCACTCCGGGTATAAAAGGGATCAAATCGAGCGGGCTTTACGGAACAGAGATCACCTACGAGGAGAATACCTTCATTCTGCCCCTTCCGGGGAAGCATAACTGTATCAACGCCTTAGGGGCAATTTCTCTCTGTCGGGAGCTTATGGTCTCCCCGGAAGACATTGCTGAGGGATTAAAATCAGTTAGACCGGAATTTGGAAGGAGTGAGATTATCCGGGGACCCGTAACGGTAATCCAGGACTGTTATAACGCCAATCCGGAATCTGTGTCAGCAGCTCTTTCCCTTTTGGATACCATCAGCTGGGAGGGGAAGAAAATAGTGGTCTTAGGAGACATGAAAGAGCTGGGGGATTTCTCCGCTTCTTCCCACAGGACCCTGCTTGAGAAGGTCCTGTCATCGCGGGCAGATAGAATTTTCCTTCTCGGCGAGGATTTCCTCATCGCTTACCGGGCCTTGGAAAAGGAGGCGGGTTTAGACCTTTCTAAGGTGCGGGGAGTCTACTCCGAGATAGAGGAACTTATTTCTCCGCTGAAAAACGAGGCGGAAACGGGCGACCTGGTATTGGTGAAGGGGTCTAGAAGCTTAGCCTTGGAGGCTGTTGTAGAAGAACTAATAAACAAGGAGGAGAGCGGTGCTTAAGGAGCTCCTGTTTCCACTGGTAAAACACAATACTGTTTTCAATATATTTCAATACATTACCTTTCGCGCGGCTTATTCGGCCATTACCGCTCTCTTGATTTGTTTTTTGCTCGGGCCGACTCTTATCCGCTTTCTCAGTAAGAAGAAGGCTGGTCAGGAGATTCGTGAAGATGGTCCCGAAACACATTTTAGAAAATCCGGGACCCCTACAATGGGTGGAATTCTTATAAATATTTCCATTCTTGTTTCTGTTCTTCTCTGGCAGGACCTTACCACCATGTACGCGTGGATTATTATTACGGCCCTGGCAGGATTTGGACTCATCGGATTTGTCGATGATTACCTGAAGGTGTTTCGGCGAAATGCCGAGGGGCTTCAGGCAAGATTCAAATTTATTGCCCAAATCTTACTTTCTTTTGCAATAGTAATGTATTTGTATTTAAACGGCAGCGAGTTTACTACCTATCTCTATCTGCCCTTTTTAAAAAATCCGGTCTTGGACCTCTCCGTGCTTTTTATTCCATTCGGGGTAACTCTTCTAGTGGGGACCTCTAACGCGGTGAACCTTACCGATGGTTTAGATGGCCTGGCCTCCGGGTTAATAATCATGGTGGGTATCGCCTTCGCCATTCTCTCGTATCTTACGGGACGCTCGGATTACGCTGAGTATCTACAGATACCCTATCTAGCGGGGAGCGGGGAACTATCTATCCTTTGCTTTGCCCTTGTCGGGGCCGCGGTAGGGTTTCTCTGGTTTAACGCCCACCCGGCGGAGATTATGATGGGAGATACCGGGAGCCTCTCCTTAGGGGGTGTAATCGGCGTGGTGGCCCTCCTTATTAAAAAGGAAATTCTCCTTGTAATTGTGGGCGGGGTTTTTGTGCTTGAGGCCTTAAGTGTTATTATTCAGGTGGTCTCTTATAAATGGAGGAAAAAAAGGGTCTTTAAAATGGCGCCCCTGCATCATCATTTTGAACTGAAGGGGTGGGCGGAAAGCAAAGTGGTAATACGGTTTTGGATTCTTGGAGGACTCTTTGCCATTTTGAGTCTCTCAACGTTAAAGCTACAGTAGGTGTGTATGGCAGGTAATTTTACCGCAGAAAAAATTGGATTTCCCCGGGGCGACACCCTCCTCCTTTCTCTTGTCATTGTATTGTCGGGGATTGGCATAGGAGTTCTCTTTTCCGCGTCGCACTACTATGGAGAAATCAGATTCAACGATCCCTTTTTCTTCTTGAGACGCCATGCCGTGCATCTTCTCTTCGGGGTAGTTCTAGGATTTTTGAGTTACCGAATTCCTCTGGGGATAGTAAAGAAGTATATTCCCCTTCTCCTTCTCTTGGGACTTGTTTCGGTTGCCCTCACTTTTATACCCGGTGTCGGACAGAGCATGTTAGGAGCGAACCGTTGGCTTATTATTGGAGGGATTTCTTTCCAGCCCTCTGAGCTGTTAAAAGTTGCGGTGGTACTCTACCTGGCACATATATTTTCTAAAAAGAAAGATAGGATGGATGATATCGTAAACACCATTCTGCCGCCTCTGGTAGTAGTATCTCTCATTACTGCCTTAGTCTATTTGCAAAACGATTTTTCAACGGCCTTTTTCATTTTCTTTATAGCCTTGGCCATGTTCTTTATTGCAAATGTAAAACTGACCTACTTCATTTTTCTAGGGACTGCTGTTATTCCTCTAGGAGGAATTCTCCTCTTCACGAAGGAACACCGAGTAAGGAGGCTCATAGCCTTTTTAGACCCCGGTGTAGACCCGGTTGGAGCAGGATATCAGATAAATGCCGCCCGTTCAGCACTTATGAACGGTGGATTTTGGGGTGCCGGCCTCGGGGAGGGCACAAAAAAACTGGGAGGCCTTCCCGAGGCGCATTCCGATTTTGTATTTGCCGTATTAGGTGAAGAGATGGGCTTGTTAGGCATTGTGTTTGTTCTTGCCCTATTCGGCCTTTTGGCCTATAGAGGGTATAAAATAAGTCTCGAGAGGAAAGACCTTTTCGGATATTACCTTGGGTTCGGAATTACTACCGCTTTGATTTACCAGGTCCTTCTCAACTCCGCGGTGGTTTCCGGGCTTGTTCCTGCTACGGGAATAACGTTGCCCTTCTTTAGCTCCGGTGGATCATCTCTGGTAATTACGCTAATTATGTCCGGGATTCTTTTAAATTTGTCCCGTCAGTCTGACATTCCGGGGGAGGAAGGAAGTGAGTAGTGCCATCCAGCCTCGGGAGTACAGCAACGGTCCTCGGGTAGTCAAATTCGAAAGGATCGGGGGGAGGCAGTTCTTTAAGGAGACCGGGCCGGTACACACCGGTAAGAAAAAAGTGAGAAATCCGATAGCGCCGAAATCAGAGCCGGAAAAGGGAAAGGGAAAGGGATGGAAAAAGCTCCTGATAGCAGGATTAGCTTTGATCTTTGGGTTGGTCCTTCTGGAAGTAATCTTCCAATTATTTATTACCCCCTATTTCGCCATAAAAGAGGTGCGGATACACGCGGAGAAGGGAATGAGCCTTACCAACGATCAAATACTGGAGTTGTCGGGATTAAGAGAAAAGTCCTATTATTTCAATATAAAGCCTGATGTTTTGGTGGAGCGGCTGGAATCCTATCCCCTCATAAGGGAAGCAAGGGTAGTGAAGGAATTTCCTAGTACCCTCTTCATTTCCGTTTCTCCGAGAGAACCATTGGTGGTAAGTTTGGTAAACACTGAATCTTTTTCGGTCCCTTTAGCACTGGACGCGAACGGAGTGGTTTTTCAAATTGGTTCCTCTGTAAGAGAGTTGGATGCCCCTGTGGTTTCCGGCATTCAGTTCAAGGAACTGGAATTAGGGATGAAGCTGCCGGAGCAGCTAGTCTCGTTTTTGAAAGATCTGAAATATCTTAAGACGGAAACACCTCTTCTTTTCTCTCTTATTTCAGAAATACAATTTGTACGAAAGGGAGGCAGTAATTTTGAGGTGCTTCTTCGGACTATTCACTATCCTCTCCCCGTACGGATTGGGCCGCATATAGACGAGTACCTGTTAAAGTATATTCTGGTTACCCTGGATGTAGTGACAAAACAGGATTTTGTCTCGAATATTAGGGAGTTGGATTTTCGTAACGGTGAAGTTGTCTATCGGATGAAGGAGGAGTAAGGGTGCCGACGGAAAGTATAGTAGTGGGATTGGATATAGGCACGACAAAAGTCTGCGCTGTCATCGGCGAATACAACGAAAACAATACACTCGAAATTACCGGGGTAGGAGTTGTGCCGTCTCAGGGTCTAAGAAGAGGGGTGGTGATAAACATAGAAGCCACTCTTCAATCTGTTTTAGCCGCGATAGAGGCAGCCGAGATGATGTCCGGTAAGGAAGTTCAATCCGTGTATACCGGTATAGCAGGAGGCCATATTGAAGGAATAAACTCCCGGGGTGTCGTAGCGGTAACCGGAAAGGGAAGAGAAATAAATCGTGAAGATGTGGATAGGGTCATTGACGCTGCCAAAGCGGTGGTAATACCCATGGACCGAGAAGTGTTTCATGTCATTCCTCAGGAGTTTATGGTGGATGACCAAGGCGGGATTAAAAATCCGCTGGATATGATCGGTATTCGACTGGAAGCGGAGGTCCATATTATTACCGGATCGGTTACTTCGGCTCAAAACCTTGTGAAGTGTATTAACCGCGCGGGATTCAGGGTAAACGATATTATTCTGGACACCATTGCTTCTTCCCAGGCGGTCCTTTCAGAGGACGAAAAGGAGCTGGGTGTTCTTTTAGTGGACCTCGGTGGAGGGACTACGGATGTTCTTCTTCATCTGGATGGGTCGCCCTATCATACTAATACGGTTTCAATTGGTGGGGGGCAGGTGACCAGTGACCTTTCCATCCTTCTTAAAACCCCCATCGATGCGGCTGAAAAAATAAAACGAGAAGCCGGGTGCTGCTATCTTCCGCTGGTGGACGAAGGTGAAGAGGTGGTTATTCCTGGAGTCGGCGGATGGCCTTCGGCATCAATTCCAAAAATGGAGATGTGCAAAATTATTCAGTCCAGGATGACGGAGATCTTTGAGATGGTCCGCCAACAGATAGAGGCAAAGGGGTTTATGCAGCACCTAGGAGGAGGGGTTGTGCTCACCGGCGGCGGCGCCCTCTTAAAGGGTGCCGCTGAACTGGCCGGAGAGGTGTTCGGTGTTCCTGCAAGGGTTGGAGTCCCAACTACCCTGGGAGGCTTGGTGGACCAGTATCAGGACCCTATGTACTCCACTGCCGTTGGGCTGGTCCTCTACGGAGAGAGCTCCATAGAGGAGCGACAGGGGTTCAACCAAGGGCCCGGAAAGGCGAAGGGAGAAAATTTTCTCGAAAAATTAAAGGACTGGATGAAGGAATTCTTTTAATTCAGCCACGTTCAAAATTAACCAATTTTGAAAGTGGCTCAATTACATTGGCTTAAGGCATTTACGGGTTATACACCCGTTATGTACGATATGAAATGAAGCATAGTTTGGGAGGGAACATGCAGTTTGAAGTAATAGATGAAACAAACTCAAATCCAACAGTAATCAAGGTTATTGGAGTAGGCGGGGGCGGTAGCAATGCGGTAAATCGGATGATCGCCCAGGGGCTGCAAAACGTACAGTTTATCGCTTCCAATACGGACCAGCAGGCTCTGAAGCGTTCTAAGGCCCCGGTAAAGCTTTCCTTAGGAAGTAAGGTCACCGGCGGTCTAGGCGCCGGCGGGAAGCCTGAGATGGGGGAACGGGCCGCCGAAGAAGCAAAAGAAGAAATCCAGAACGCTTTAAGGGGCGCTGATATGGTTTTCGTTACTGCCGGCATGGGCGGGGGCACCGGTACCGGGGGGACTCCCGTGGTGGCCCAGATTGCCAGGGAGCTCGACGCGTTGACCGTGGCGGTGGTCACCAAACCTTTCGATTTCGAGGGTCGAAGAAAGATGAAGATCGCGGAAGCGGGGATTGAAAAACTGCGTGAGGCGGTGGATACCCTTATTATCATTCCAAATCAGCATCTTATGAAGATTGTGGATAAGAACACACCGGTTAACGAGGCTTTTCTTATTGCCGATGATGTGCTTCGACAGGGTGTGCAGGGTATTTCGGACCTTATTACCATTCCCGGAGAGATCAACATCGATTTTGCCGACGTAGAAACCATTGTCAAGGGACAGGGAGACGCCCTTATGGGGATCGGCGTCGGGCATGGAGATAACCGTGCCGTAGACGCGGCAACGAACGCTATTAATAATCCACTTTTAGAGGATGCTCGAGTTGAAGGCGCCAAGGGTCTTTTGGTGAATGTGACCGGCGGCGGGGATTTCTCTTTAGCAGAGTACGAAGAGATCGTAAATATCATCACATCCAATACAGACACGGACGCGGAGATTATTGCCGGATTGAATATCGACAATACCTTAGAAGACGAGGTCAAGGTCATCGTAGTGGCCACCGGTTTTACTCAGGCGGCCGCAGAGCTTACCCCCGCGGAGGTAGAGGAGAAAGACGCGTCAGGTGAAATTATCCGCTATCCGGATTGGGTAAAGATGAAAGAGGGTATTGTAAGGAAAACCCCGGGGGAGTATCTCATGGGGCGAAATAGTCAAGAAATTGATTTAGGAGTTCCGACTATCCTTCGAGACAAGAAGACTGCCGGCCAAAAAGAATAGGGGGTGGATAGGTGAATTATGAGGATATGTTCGAATCGTACTTAGCTGTGGAATTGGGTCTCTCCGAGGAAACAGTGGCAACCTATACCCGGGAAGTCAGGCTTTTTCTCGATCACCTGAATAGTCAGGAAGAGAAAGTAGAAACCATTGCGTCTGCCGGTGTAATCCATTATCTCATTGAGCGACAGATGAACAATGTCGATCAACGGACGATCTCAAAGATTATAAGCGGTTTGAGGTCTTTCTTCAAATTTCTTGTTTTAGAAAAAGTCCGCGAAGATAATCCCGCTATGGAAGTAGATATGCCCAAGGTGCCGAAACGGATTCCTCGGGTCCTCTCCAGAGAAGAAATAGATGATCTCTTGGACGGCATCGATACAACTACGCCCCTGGGTTTAAGAGATCGGGCCCTTTTTGAGCTTATTTACTCTTCGGGACTTCGTGTTTCCGAGGCGGTGGTCCTTAAACCGCAACAGTTGTTTATAGAAGAGGGGCTGGTCCGGGTTATTGGAAAGGGGGACAAAGAACGGCTTGTTCCTCTCGGTGAGGTGTCGAGGTATTGGCTTAAGCGGTACATGGAAGAAGGGCGGCGCTTGCTTCTTAAATCCGGAGTAAAGGGGGACCGGCTTTTTTTGAGTCAACGCGGTGCCGGACTATCCAGAAAAGGTATTTGGAAACGTTTTAAGCAGCTGGCCCTGAAGCAGGGAGTAAACAGCAAGGTGCACACTTTGCGGCACAGTTTCGCTACCCACCTCCTCCAGGGGGGAGCGGACTTGAGGGCCGTTCAGGAGCTTCTAGGCCACGCCGACATTAGCACCACCCAGGTCTATACCCATCTGGATCGTGATGACTTGAAACAGTACCATGAAAAATTTCATCCCAGAGGTAATTTGGAAAAGGGAGCATAGCATGGAACTTTTTCGCCGAATAGGATTCTCATCCGTGGCCCTCTTGCTCTTTATTATCGTTGCTTTATTAATAACAACTTCTTGCGGCAGGGGCACTAAAGGAATGCTTGAGACCCTTAAAGAAATAGAAGAGGGAGGCTATGCCAATTTGGATGCTTCCAAGGCAACAGTGGAGGAGCTAAAACGCGGAATAGAGCTCTATAAAGATGTAGTGGCGGAAAAGGTAAAAGCAGCAGAGCAGTTAAGTGTGTATTATAAGATGTTGGCCATGAAGTATATCGACAGAGAAATGTTCAATCTTGCAAGAGATGCCCTCTTAGAGGCAATAAAAATTACCCCGGAAAACGCGGAGCTCTTCTACCTTACCGGTGTTTGTTTGGGTAGAGGCGCCAAGGCGGAAATGAATGAAGAAACCCGGGAAAAAATGATAGAAGAAGCGGAGAAGTACTATAAGCGGGCCCTCGATCTATATCCGAACCACATCGAAGCCCTGTACGGGCTCTCCATACTCTATATTTTCGAAATGGATGAGCCCCTGGAAGCGGAAGAGTATCTTCTTCGGCTGTTGGATGTCTCAGAAAAGGACACGGATGCCATGTTCCTTTTGGCCAGGGTATACGCGTATCAGGGTAAATTCGAAGAGGCAATCGACCTGTATGAAAAGATCATGCGTATTTCTTCGGACCCGGACCAAAAGGAGAAGGCTAAAGAGATTAAAGAGGAATTGATGAAATGAGTACTACCCTGAATCTCGGGATAAACAGCATACCCGGATTGCGAACAAAAGAAAAAATCCTCCTCAGTGAATGTTTTGATTCTCCCGATTCTTTTTCGCATTGTCGTCTTTCCGACCTTTACGCGGTTATAGGGAGAAAGCTAGAGCTTCGTTCTTGGGATCCGGGGAAGTGCTTGGAAGCAGGCCGGAGGGAAGGGGACTTTCTTGCTCGAATCGGCGTAACGGTAATACCCTTCTTTTCATCTGAGTTTCCTCCGCTTCTCCGGGAAATCTACGATCCACCCTTCATCCTCTACAGAAGAGGAGCTGCCCAGCCCCAGGAAAGAGCTGCCTTGGCGATTGTAGGGACGAGAAAACCTACCGGTAGGGCATTAAGCGAAGCTTTCAGGGCCGGGTTTGAATCTGCTCTTCCGGGGGTCCCGGTTATTTCCGGACTTGCCCTCGGCATAGATGCAGCAGCCCACCGCGGCGCCCTAGATGGAGGAGGTCCAACGGTTGCAGTGTTGGGTAACGGTATCGACAGTATCTATCCAAAGAGTAACCGGCAATTGGCGCTTAAGATTCTCAAAACGGGAGGTACGATTTTAAGCGAATACGGACCCGGGGTAGAGCCCAGGCGTTACCACTTCCCCGCGAGAAACAGAATCATTTCCGGGATCGCCCGAGGGGTCCTCGTTATTCAGGCCCCTGTCCGGTCCGGCGCGCTTATTACCGCCGACTACGCCCTGGAGCAGGGGCGGGACCTCTTTATACACTCCGCCGGCTGCGGGACGGTCTACGGGAAGGGCGGCGAGGAACTCATACGCCAGGGTTGCGGGAGTGTTCGGAGGGTTTCTGAAATCTTTAGAGATTGGCGGGGAGAGGAGAAAAGTTCCCTGTTACCAGGGGACCCGGGAGCTGCCTTTAAAAGGACGGAATTAAAAGAGGACCCAGGCAAGGCAATTGCTAAAATGGTGGAAGATGAAATACAGGGAAGGACCGTTTGTTTTAACGGTTTACGATTGTTTAGGAGGGCGGTGTGAAGGAAGAACTACAGCAGTATCTGGAGTATTTGAGTAGGGTTAAGAACCACTCCGATGCAACGGTAACCGCCTATTCTAAGGATATTCAGAGATTTTTTAATTATCTGGAGAGTCAAAATTGGGACGAAGCAGCTTTAGATTCGTGGGATGTGAGGCGCTATGTAACAACTCTCTCTAGGCAAGGGCTTTCCAAAGCTTCCGTGAACCGGCACATATCGGCTTTGAAGGGGTTCTACGCCTATTGTAAAATGCATGAGGGTCGGGAAACGAATCCTTTCGAAGGCCAACAGGGTTTAAAAAAGGAAAAACGCCTTCCAAAATTCTTCTTCGAAGCCGATGTTCTTGAACTTATGGAACTACCCGGTAATGATTTTATCGGTATACGAGACCGGGCAATTCTGGAATTTCTCTATTCTACAGGTTCTCGGGTTTCTGAGCTGGTTAAGGTGAATTGTTCGGACCTGGACCTAAAGGCAAGGACAGTGGTGGTCCAGGGGAAGGGAATGAAAGAGAGGGTTGTGTATCTTGGAAACCACGCGGTCTCTTCAATTAAGAAATACTACCCTGTAAGACGAAACCATGTCAGAAGGGAAGAATCCGATTCTGCTTCTGCTCTCTTTATCAATTACCGGGGCGATCGTTTGACCTCTAGAGGTGTCACTTATATATTGAAGAAGTACATAAGAGAGCTTTCCAACGGCAGAGACGGAAGCGCCCATACCTTTCGGCACTCCTTTGCTACTCATATTTTGGACCGAGGAGCGGATATCCGGGCTGTACAGGAGCTGCTCGGGCACGCAAGCCTGTCTACTACTCAAATCTACACACATGTTGGGATTGATCGTTTGAGAAGGGTGTACGAAAAGGCCCATCCCCACGCCCTTGACAGGAAAACAAGATTGGGGGAGAAGAAGGTCGCCGTCGCCGCGGAGGGAAAGGCAAAAGAATACGATAATAACGAGGAAGAATATGCGGAAAACTGATGTTCATGGGACAACAATCCTGGCAGTAAAGAAAGACTCTAAAGTAGCTATGGCTGGAGATGGGCAGGTTACCCTGGGAAATACCATTATGAAGGGCACGGCACGGAAAGTGAGAAAGATCTACGATGGAAAGATCCTAGTTGGCTTTGCCGGTGCAACAGCGGATGCCTTTACCCTCTTTGAACGCTTCGAGGGGAAGGTAAAGGAATACAATGGTGATATTACTAGAGGCGCTGTGGAACTTGCAAAGGATTGGAGGACCGACAGAATGCTAAGGCGCCTCGAAGCTATGCTTCTTGTTGCTGACGTGGATAAGCTGCTGCTAATCTCCGGTACGGGAGATGTAATCGAACCGGACGAGGGAATAATTGCCATCGGGTCCGGGGGGAATTACGCCTACGCGGCTGCCCTTGCTTACTTGGATTCTTCCGATCTTTCTGCCCGGGAGATAGTGGACCGGTCAATGCGGATTGCCTCCCAGATCTGTATTTACACGAACAGCAATTTGATTGTGGAGGAACTATAATGAAAAAGGATTTAGACTCTCTTACCCCGAAAGAAATTGTTCATGAACTCGACCGATATATTGTGGGCCAGGAAAAGGCAAAGAAGGCCGTGGCCATAGCTTTGAGGAACAGGATGAGAAGACAGCAGCTTCCTGAAGATTTAAGAGATGAGGTGGCGCCGAAAAACATCATTATGATAGGGCCCACCGGTGTGGGGAAGACGGAAATCGCCAGAAGACTGTCCAAGCTTTGCGGTGCTCCCTTTATTAAGGTGGAGGCCACCAAATATACGGAAGTAGGATATGTGGGCCGGGACGTGGAAGCCATGATCCGGGACCTCATGAGCGTTTCCCTCTCCATGGTGAAGGAAGAATTGAAGGAAGGTGTGGAGGAAGAGGCGAAAAAACGGACCGAAGAGGCCCTCTTGGACTTGTTGCTGCCGGGGGTGAAGAACAAACCAAACAATGTCCAGAAGGAAGGACCAAAGCCGGGTTTCATACAGCGGCAGGAACAGCTTCAGCAGGAGGAAACGGTCCCTCAGGATGAAAAGGCTCCTCCTGAAGGTTCATCCACCAGGGAAAAGTTCAGGGAAAAGCTTAGAAAGGGCGATCTAGAGGATAAACAGGTGGAAATAAGTGTTACCAAAAGCGGCATGCCCACCGTTGAAATTTTTTCCGGAACAAGCTTCGAGGAAATGGATTTAAACTTCGGGAACCTGGGAAACATTTTCGGAGGCAAGAAGAAAAAGAAGGTCGTTTCCGTTAAGCAAGCCCGGGACATTCTCTATGCCCAGGAGGTAGATAAACTCGTTGATTCTGAGCGGGCCGCGGAACTTGCAAGAGAGCGGGTAGAGAATATGGGCATCGTGTTTATAGATGAAATTGACAAAATCGCGGCCAAGGAAAACCGCTCCGGTGTGGATGTCTCCAGGGAAGGAGTCCAAAGGGACATCCTCCCCATTGTAGAGGGAAGCAAGATAAACACTAAATATGGTATGGTGGATACCTCCCACATCCTCTTTATTGCTGCCGGGGCCTTCCATATGAGCAAACCCTCGGATTTAATCCCGGAACTTCAGGGGCGCTTCCCTCTGCGGGTGGAACTGGAGGACCTCGGCGCTGAAGAGTTTATCCTTATCCTCACCCAGCCTCAAAACGCCCTCATTAAACAGTACGAGGCACTCCTGAAAACCGAGGGGGTTACTTTGGATTTTGCTGAAGAGGCAATAGAAAGGCTTTCCCATATCGCTGCCGGTGTGAATTCTAAAACAGAAAACATCGGTGCCCGGAGATTACATACCGTAATGGAGCTGCTTTTAGAGGAGATTTCTTTTAATGCCCCCGAAATATCCGGTCAAACAATTAAAATTACTTCAGAATACGTGGAGGAACGATTAGCCGATGTGGTTCAGGACCAAGATCTTAGCAGATACATACTGTAATGCCGGGAGCATTAATGGCCGAAAATAGTAGAAGAGGAAAAGAAGAGGAGAATAAGTATGTTCCAACAGAATAGTTTCGGTAAAACCCTTGACGTACTCCATCGTTCAATGGATGTCAATCTTGTTCGCAGAGATGTCATCTCCAACAACATAGCTAACGCGGATACTCCGAACTTTAAGAGGAGCGTTATAAACTATGAGGCCCAACTAAAGCGGGCCCTGGACAGTGAGAAATTCAATCCCCCACTGAAGGCAAAAATGACTGATTCCAGACATATTCCCTTTTACAGGCCTACCGACTACAGAACGGTGGAACCGAGGAGGGTATTGGATTATCTTTCTACATCGAAAAACAACGGAAATAATGTAGACGTGGAAGAAGAGATGATGGGGGCGCTGCACAATCAGCTTATGTACAACCTCATGGTCCAGTCGGTTTCCAGTCAATTCAACCAGGTTAATCTGGTACTAAGATAGGAGGAGAACTAGCATATGGGCTTGTTTACCAGCATAAACACGGCGGCCAGCGGATTAAGCGCGCAGCGAACACGGATGGACGTCATTTCCAACAATATTGCAAATGTCGATACTACCAGGACCCCTGAGGGAGGGCCTTTTAGGCGAAGCAGGGTGGTGTTTCGTCCCATTGTGGACCAACCCTACTGGAAGAGTCCTTTTCTCCCTTCAAATATGGACAACGGAATCGGCAAGGGCGTAAGGATAACGGAAATCGAGAAGGACATGGACAGCAAACCCAGGCTGGTCTACGACCCGACGCATCCGGATGCAATAAAAACGGGTCCCCGAGAGGGATATGTGGAGTACCCCAACGTGAACGTAGTGGAAGAGATGGTGGACATGATATCCGCCTCCAGGTCCTATGAGGCTAATATCGCCTTGGTAAACGGTTCCAAGTCGATGTTTTTAAAAGCACTGGAAATAGGGAGGTAGTAGATGGATTTTTTAACTGACAATCAGGTATACGGTGATGTGGTCCGCATGCAGCGCTCCGATCCCCGGCATTTGGATAAGACCGGGGGCATTCCAAAGGAACAGGAACAACCGGGAACGGGCTTTGGCGAGGTGTTTACCAGGGCCCTAAACGGGGTAAATACCTTGCAGCAGGAAGGTGCCTCTATTTCGCAGCAGATGCTCACGGACCCGGAGAGTGTGGACCCCCACGATGTTACTATTGCCATTGCAAAGGCAAACACCTCTCTTCAGATGGCAAAAACAGTGGTGGACAGCGCTTTAAAAGCATACAGAGAGATTATAAGCATCAGATAGGAAGGCGGAGGGTAATAGAACATACTATGCCGGCATAAAACGGCGATGAAGTATAGATGAGGTATAAAAGAAGGAACAGTCCTTAGAATTGGGAGGGGACATGAACGAATGGTTACAAAAGGTACTTGACCAGATCAAGAAACTCTGGGGTAAGTGGTCTGCCCTGCAAAAGATCATATTTTTCTCGATAATCGGTGCTGCTGTGGTGGCCCTCGTCCTGCTGATTGGGTTTAGCGCTTCTCCCAGCATGACTCCGCTTATTACTACTCCGGTAACAGACCAGGAGCTTCTTCAGAAGATATCGGTGCGTCTCGACGATGAGGGAGTGGAACACGAGGTCACTGCCGAGGGAAGAATCTATGTACGGGATAAAACGACAGCCAAGCGGATGGTTTCCCTCCTGGTTCGCGAAGATCTCATTCCCCAGGAAGCTTCACCTTGGGACGTTTTTAAAATGGACCAGTGGACGGTAACGGACTTCGAGAGAAATGTAAATCTTAGGCAGGCAATTACAAGGAGTGTAGAGGACCATATAGAAGCCTTAGAAGATGTTGACGCCGCGGAGGTTTCCCTCGTGTTGCCGGAGGACGCTCTCTTTCAGGAAGATCAAAATCCCGTTACCGCGTCAATTATTATAACTCCCCGTCCCAACTCGGATATTCGGGAAAACAAGAACAAGATCAAAGGTATTCAGAAGCTCATTCAGCTTGCTGTTGAAGGTCTCTTGGAAGAAAATATTGTTATTACCGATCATCAGGGGACAACGTTAAACGATTTTGCCGGACTAGAAGATTTAGACAGATTGGAATTGGCAAAGCGGGAGATGAAAACAAAGCAAAACCTGGAACAGGAGTATAAAGGAGAGATCCTTAAAGAGCTTATGCAGATCTTTGGAAAGGACCGGGTCAATGTTATAAAGGTGGATATTTCTCTGGATATGGGAGAAAAAACAGTAGAAACGGAGGAACATTACCCCATTGTGAAAACAGAGGACAATCCCCAGACCCCCTACAGCGAAAGAGAAGTCATTGAGTCAATAACCCTCTCCAAATCTACCTTGGATGAGTCTTTCGAGGGAACAGGCTTTAATCCTGAGGGACCTCCTGGACAGGAAGGGCAGACCCCGCCAGCCTATAAAGATCTGGAAGGGCTGGTTGGAAAGTACAGCAGAAATTCTGTTACTCAAAACGAGGTGGTAAATACCCGGAATATTTATGAAAAGAAGAGTCCCTGGGAGATCGAACGGATCAGTGTCGCGGTGGCTATAGACGGAACATGGAAATGGAAGTACGATGATGAAGGAAACGTGCTATTTAACCCGGATGGTTCTATTCAGCGGGACTACATCCCTGTGGATGAGACCTCTCTTACAAAAGCGGAATCCTTGGTGGAACATGCCATAGGCTATAATCAGAACCGGGGCGATACAGTTACGGTCCAGCACCTCCAATTCGATCGTTCCCAGCAGTTTGCCGCGGAAGATGAAGAATTTAGGGCCCGGGAAAGGGTCAAACAAATGATCCTCTACGGGGCCATTGGAATCGCAATAATCCTGGTCGCTTTTATTGCGTTCAGACTCGTCTCCAAGGAAATTGAAAGAAGAAGAAAACTCCGGGAAGAAGAGCTTTCCAGACAGCATCAGGCGATGCGTGAGGCAGCTTTAAGGAGCGCTGAAGAGGAAGAAATGGATGTGCAGATGTCCGTAGAGGAACGGGCGCGTCTGGAGCTGCAGGAGAATGCCATAAACATGGCCAGGGAACATCCTGAAGATGTAGCACAGCTTATTCGGACCTGGCTGGCGGAGGAGTAGGCTATGGCAAAGCAGGAAGCAGCCCAACAACAGGGTGGTCAGCAGAAGAAAACAGGGGCCCATAAAAAACAACTAAACGGGCGACAGAAGGCCGCCATTTTCCTGGTGACCCTCGGTTCGGAGATCTCTTCTGAGATATTTAAACACCTCAGGGAAGATGAAATAGAGGCCCTCACATTTGAAATCGCCCGGTTGGATAATGTAGAGGCGGAAGAGCGGGATGCCGTCCTCATGGAGTTCCAGGAACTCATGATGGCGCAGAACTTCATTACCAGCGGTGGAATTGATTATGCCCGGGAGCTCCTGGAGAAATCCTTAGGCTCGCAGAAGGCTGTGGATATCATCAATCGTCTTACCAGCTCTCTGCAAGTAAGACCCTTTGATTTTATCCGACGGACTGACCCTACCCATCTTCTTAATTTTATTCAGCAGGAGCATCCCCAGACAATTGCCCTTATTTTGGCCTATCTGGAGCCTCAAAAAGCATCGATAATTCTCTCCAGTTTGCCCCACGAAGTGCAGTCGGATGTAGCAAAGCGAATTGCTACCATGGACCGGACCTCTCCCGAGGTATTACGGGAAGTGGAACGGGTATTGGAGAAAAAACTGTCCACCCTGTCTTCCGAAGACTATACCGCCGCGGGAGGCGTGCCGAGTATCGTAGATATTTTGAACCTGGTGGACCGCTCCACGGAAAAGACAATAATCGAGTCGCTGGAGGAGGAAGATCCGGAGCTGGCGGAAGAGATTAAGAAAAGAATGTTTGTCTTTGAAGATATCGTTCTTCTGGACGACAGGGCGATCCAGAAGGTACTTCGTGAGGTGGATACTTCCGAACTTGCAAAAGCCCTAAAGGCTGTGGATTCGGAGGTACAGGACAAGATTTACCGGAACATGTCAAAACGGGCGGCTACCCTCCTTAAGGAGGATATGGAGTATATGGGACCTGTCCGTTTGAAAGATGTGGAAGAATCGCAGCAGAAGATTGTGTCCATCATAAGGAAACTGGAAGAGCAGGGTGAACTCGTAGTGGCCCGTTCCGGTGAGGATGAAATGGTGGTCTAGAGTGATAGAGTATGAGGTAACCAGGGAGGTTTCGAGTGGCTAAGAATGTGTTCAGACCCATGGAAATTCAAAACGTCACTTCCAAGGCCGTAATTGAACCCCCAAAGTTGGAGGGGGAAGAGGTTGAAGACCTTGTCCCTGAAATGGAGGAGTATACCGGTCCGACCGCTGATGAACTAAGGCAAGAGGCGGAAGCCTTTAAAAAGGATTGGGAAAAGGAAAAAGCCCAGATGATAGCCCGGGCGGAGGAAGAGGCTGAGCGCGTTGTAAAGGAGGCGGAACAAACCGCCTACGAGGAGGTCAACAAGAAGACCAACGAAGCGCAGAAGGCAAAGCAGCAAGCCGAGGATGAGGCGCAAAAAGCGGTAGATGAGGCTGAAAGAAAGGCAAAAGAGCTGGTAGAAGACGCAGAGAGGCGGGTAGCTTCAATAGAGGAGGAGGCCCGAAAAAAGGGGTATGCCGACGGAAAGGAGCAAGGATTCAAAGACGGCGAGGGCGAAATGAAGCGGCTTATAGACCACCTCCATATGATTATAAACACCGCCATCGAGAAACGGAACGATATTATCGATGAATCGGAAACCCAACTCATAAATTTGGTCCTTTTAATCTCGAAAAAGGTGGTGAAAGTAATATCGGAAAACCAGAAAAATGTAGTTATTAATAATGTAATACAGGCCTTAAGAAAATTGAAATCACGCGGAGATGTAATAATCCGAGTCAACCTGAATGATGTTCAGCTGACATCGGACCATATAAATGACTTTATGAGAATGGTAGAAAATGTAAAATCAGTTACTGTCTTAGAAGATTCTTCCGTAGACAAGGGCGGATGTATTATTGAAACAGATTTTGGTGAGATTGACGGAAGAATATCTTCCCAACTTCATGAAATTGAGGAGAAAATTCTGGAAATGACGCCAATTCGTGTTAAAGAGGGATAACGCCCGCCTGGGAGGGGAAACGGTGTGAAACTCTTCGAAAAGTACAAAAAAATCGTAAATGCTCTCGATCCGATAAAGTATACAGGAACTGTTCATCGGGTCAGGGGGCTTTTAATCGAAAGCCGCGGTCCGCAGGTCGTTATAGGTGAACTCTGTCAGGTGCTTGTCCCAAAGGGAAGGGGAGTAGTCTGGGCGGAAGTAGTAGGCGTGGAAAATGAGTATGTCCAGCTTATGCCCTACGACAGTATGGAAGGAATAGAAGTCGGGTGTATGGTCATTGCCATGGGAGAATGTTTGCAAGTACCCGTGTCCGAGCGTTTGCTGGGACGGGTCATTGACAGCATGGGAAGACCGATAGACGAAAAAGGAAGTGTTGGTGCCGGCAATTTTTATCCAATATTTAACGATCCGCCAAATGTACTGAATAAAAAACCTATAACGGAACAAGTCGCCACAGGAGTGCGGGCAATTGACGCGATGGCTTCCGTTGGAGAGGGGCAGCGTTTAGGGATTTTCTCCGGCAGCGGAATTGGAAAATCAACCTTACTGGGTATGATAGCTCGCAATACCAGCGCCGACATCAATGTAATTGCTCTTATCGGCGAGAGAGGCAGAGAGGTAAGAGAATTTATTGAAAACGACCTAGGACCAGAAGGAATGAAACGGTCAATTATTGTGGTCTCATCGTCAAACACGCCTCCGCTCTCCAGAATACGTGGTGCTTATGTGGCAACAGCAGTGGCGGAATACTTTCGGGACCTCGGAAATAATGTAATGCTCCTTTTTGACAGTGTTACCCGTTTTGCCCGGGCCCAAAGGGAGATCGGATTAACTGTAGGAGAACCCCCTGCCACCAGGGGATACACCCCATCTGTATTTTCGACCTTACCAAAACTGCTGGAACGCTGCGGGACCTCGGACAAGGGCACCATAACGGGATTTTATACCATTTTGGTGGAAGGAGATGATCTCGATGAACCGATCTCCGACGCGGTACGAGGAATTCTCGATGGTCATATTGTGCTTTCCAGGAAATTGGCCCAACGATATCATTATCCGGCTGTTGATGTGTTGGGAAGTATTTCCAGGCTGGCCCTAAAAATCACCGGTCCGAAATTTAGAGAAGCGGCAGGATACATTAAAAAGATGTTGGCGGTATACGCGGACGCGGAGGACTTGATCGATGTGGGCGCCTACGCGGAGGGGACGAACCCGGAAATAGATGAAGCAATAAAGAAAATGCCCGAGATAAGAGAGTTTTTGCAGCAAGCTATCGATGAAAAGGCCCCCCTTAAAGAGACCTTAAAGTGGGCTGGGGAAATTGCCGGCATAGAGATCCCCGAGGAGGAATTACCTAATGCGCAGATTTAGTTTTTCCTTGGAGAAATTACTACGCCTTCGTCAACATCATGAGCGTGAGTGGGAGTTACAATTGGCTGAGGCAAACGGAAACTGTGTCAAGCTCAACCGGGAAATAGAGGACCGAACAATAAAACAAGCACGGGCTTTTTTCCGTAAAACCAGTGGACAGGGGGACCTGCTAACTCGGCTTTGGGCGGTAGAACTCTACACGAATCGTCTTACTAACGAATCTAAGGAATTGCAAAACAAACTTATCGAGGCGGAATTATTAAGGAACGAGGTCAAAGAAACATACCTGGAGGTTTCCAAGAAGAGAAAGGTCCTGGATAAACTAAAGGAGCGAAGGATGAATGAATATAACGCTCAGATAAAACGGGCGGAGCAGATGGAACTGGATGATAGAAACAACGCTGTGTACTCTCAGAAACAGGAAATCTGAGCTGAGGAGGGAGAACGGTGGCTGAATACGGATTTATCGGAACCGGACCGAGGGTCTTACTCCTCTTTCTTTTATTGATTGTCCTCGTTGCCGGAGGAGTAATTTGGTTTGACTATCTTGGAGTAATCGACGCGAAGGAGACTATTGCTCCGGTATTAAGGATTTTGGGAAAGGAACCGAGGACTGAAGTCGGGGATCTAGAATCCCCTCTATTATTGGACGATCGAAGGTACAATAAGCAAATGGAGGCCTTAGCCCTTCAGGCGGAAGCTCTGGATAAACGCGAAGAGGAGATTTCAAAGCGGGAAAAAGAGCTGGAACAGATGATGAAGACATTAGAGGAGCAAAAAAAAGCGCAGGAAGAAAAAGAAAAAAGCTTCAACGTCGAGACGAAATTGTACGAAAATAAAAGAGCGAACCTGGAACAAATAGCCAGATATCTGGTTGGAATGCCCCCGGAAGGGGCAGTAGCTATTCTGGAGGCCATGGACGACCAAGATGTGGTGGACCTTTTAAGGACTGCCGAGCGTTTGGCCCAGGAAGCAGGTGAAAGCTCTATTGTTTCCTACTGGCTCTTTCTGATGGAGGCAAATAAAGCAGCGGCGATCCAGCGGAAAATGGCACAGAAGCCGCGGGAATAGGATAAAGCAGGAGGAACAGGAGTGAAGAGGGAGATTAAAAAGCGTTGAACAGTTATCTACCGGTGGATTTTTCCGCCCATACAGCGAATACCTCTTATGGCCATTCAATCGGCATTGAAAGAGTCCCCGAAGTGTCGGGAGACTCCTTTGAAACATATTTACGATCTTTGAATGAAGGAGGACCAGCAGAGATGTCTGGGACTCCCGGGGACGGAGGGAAGGCGAACGACAGTTACTCGAAATCCGGAGTCGAAAGAAAAACGAATGATAATGAGTACGCAAAAAAGGAGATCTCTAAGAGTTCCTCTAATACATCTGATGCGGTAGAGAACCGGAAAAGTGAAGAATTAGATAAATCGGAAAAGAACCGAAAAGAGGATACTGTAAAGGTACCGGAAAACGATGAACAAGGAAGGGAAAAAGGGGAGAAAAAAACCCATCTTAAAGGTTTAGATAGAGAAGCGGCAGAAGAGCTTGACTCGAATTCTTCCATAAAAAATCTAAAAGAGAAAACAGGAAAGATCGGCAACGGAGAAGAGACTGCAGAAAAGACGGGAGACAACGCCGGACGGGAAAACGAGATAGTTGTGGACATAAGAGGCAAACAGTCTCAGGAGGAACTATTGACTCCCTCGTCTCTGAATGGGGAGAACACAGCGGGAAAAAAGCAATCTTTTGCTGAGGAGAAAAACAGCGGCTCCTCAAATATCCACTCATCCGGAGGGGAGGGTATCTCTCAGGCAAAGGATGCCTTACTCCGTTCCTCGGAAAGTGCGGGCGGGGACGGGAGCAACAACGGTAAGGGTGACCAGCAGAATTCAGAAAGCGGGGAAAAGGGCCCGAAACTCTTTGTCATTGATCAACGCGGAAAGGAAAATGGTAAGACAGAAAGAGGCGCTATATCGGAAAGGATAGAGCTGGATGGTAAAAACAGTAACAAGAACGCCCTGTCCGCTGCAGAGGAAGAAAGCCTGCTCCAAAAAAATGGTACGAAATCCGATTCTTTAGCAAAGACGAATGAAGGCGAGGATATCTCCTTATTTCGTTACGTCGGTGGAAAAGACGGCCAAAGCGAAAGCCTTTCAGGAAAACAGAGTGATGTGTTTGTTTCCCTGAAGGAACGGCAACAGCTTTTACAACAGCTTAAGGACAAGGGAAACCAGGCAATCGTAAAACAGACAGGGTTTATTCTTAAAAAAGACTCCTCCGGGGAAATCCGGTTGGTGTTAAAACCGGAACGACTGGGAAATGTGAAAATTCGCATAAACCTGGAGGATAATAATATAGCGGGAAAAATAATTGTCGAAAATAATACTGTAAGGGATATTTTCGAACAGAATTTGGAGAATCTTTATCGGTCCCTCCGGGAAAACGGGTTTCAAAATGCCCAACTGGAGGTAAGTGTGGGAAACGGAAAAAATGGAAAGGGCAATCAAGAACAGGATACCGGTAAAGGGCGTTCTCAAGGTGTGGGAATATTGGAAGAAAATCTTGGTATCGAAGAGGGGACCGGATTTTTTGGTGATTATACCATAGATTTAGTAGTATAACTAAGGGAGAAAAGGGAATGGATTTTTCTGCAGTAATGTCATCTGTAGATCAAAAAAAAGTAGAGATGCAGGTAGATTCAATAAATAAAGCTCTGCACGGTACTCGTGAGGTAAGTCAGTCTCTGGGAAAGGACGATTTCTTAAAAATCCTTATTACCCAGTTGACCCACCAGGACCCTACACAGCCGATGAAGGACAGGGATTTCATCGCGCAGATGGCACAATTCTCTAGTTTAGAACAGATGACAAATATGAATCAGGAATTTAACCGCCTTGCCGGTATGCTCCAGTCCGGTCAGGCAATGACATTATTAGGAAAGACCGTGGAAGTTAGGGAGGGGGAACGAATCATAGAGGGGACGGTGGAGGCTGTCTCCGGTCGTGATATACCGCAGGTCCTTATAAACGGAGAATACTACGACTTTAACAGCGTGGAAAAAGTGAAAAGCGAAGGAGGCAGCTTATGATGCGTTCTCTCTATGCCGGGGTTTCCGGTTTACAAAACCACCAAACCCGGATGGACGTAATTGGAAACAATATCTCAAATGTGAACACCACTGGGTTTAAAAAGGGAAGGGTCAATTTTCAAGATATGCTTTCTCAGACCCTGGCGGGAGCCGCAAAGCCAACGGACGAGGTCGGTGGTGTGAACCCGAAGCAGGTAGGCCTTGGAATGACCATCGCCTCTATCGATACGATCCACACCCAGGGGTCCCTGCAAACAACAGGAAAGATGACTGATGTAGCAGTGCAGGGAAGCGGCTTTTTTGTCCTCCAAGCGGGAGAGAAGAGCTTCTATACCAGAGCGGGTGCTTTTGGGCTAGATAAAGACGGGCTTTTGGTAAATCCGGCTAATGGTATGAAGGTGCAGGGTTGGCAGGCGGAAACGGTAGAAGGCGATACAATTATTAACACCTCTGCTGCTGTGGGGGACATTACCATACCGGTGGGCTCCAAAGATCCGGCCAAAGCTACTTCTGAAGTGTACCTGGCCTGTAACCTGGACAAACGGACCCCCCTTATTCCCCCGGGAGCTGGAGAAGCTCAGACTTTAGAGGGTACATGGACAACGAGCTTCGAGGTCTACGACAGTTTTGGAGATGTGCACACGCTCCAGGTTGATTTTACCCGAGTGCCCGGGGTCCAGAACCGTTGGCAGGCAGAAGTAACGGTAGACCCCCAATCGGAGGAACCGACGAACACCCTGGTAGAAGTAGGAGATGATAATAACGCTACTAATACATTTCTTTTAGACTTCGACAATCTCGGGACTTTGGAGGCCGTGTTGGATGACCAGGGAGATACATTGAATACGGGAGATCTCCAGGTCCAAGTAGCTTTTGATGTACAGACTGCAAGAATTCCTGAAGGGGAGGAGGCTGTGCGGCAAACCTTCAATCTCAATCTTGGAGAGGTGGGAAGTGCTGTGGATACGGTCACCCAGTTCGCGGAGAAAAGTTCCACCAAGGTGTTTGAGCAGAACGGTTACACCATGGGCTATCTTGAAAACTTTAAAATAGATCAGAGCGGCATAATTACCGGAGTGTTCTCTAACGGGAACAACCGGGAACTTGCCCAAGTCGCCCTAGCTACCTTTACCAACCAGGAGGGACTTGAAAAGGCAGGTGAGAGCACCTATGTTGTATCCAATAACTCCGGCGAGCCGGATATAGGGCCTTCCGGTGTCGCGGGCAAGGGCAAGTTTATTGCCGGTGCCTTGGAGATGAGTAATGTGGATCTGGCGGAACAGTTTACCGATATGATTGTGACTCAGAGAGGTTTCCAGGCAAACTCGAAAACTATACAAACCTCGGACCAGATGCTGCAAGAGTTAATGACCCTAAAACGATAAGGAGTTGATATAGAAGGTGAATGATTGAGGTAAGCAAGCTTGACGGGAAGGTGTTCTATGTAAATCCACACCATATCGAATACATAGAATGTAACCCAGACACAACCCTAATTATGCTCTCGGGAAAACGGCTGGTAGTCCGTGAGGACTATCAGTCTATTTTCAATAGTATCGTGGATTATAGAAAACAGATAGGCGCTTTTAAAAACGAGGAATAGGTATGGATATAGGTACAGTAATCGGATTGGCTGGCGGATTTTTCATGATCGTGTTTGCTATCTTAACCAGTGGTGGAAATATGGCTAGTTACTTGAACTTGCCCTCCGCGTTGATGGTAATTGCCGGTTCTTTCTCCGCGATGTTGGTGGCCAACCCGCTAAGCCGAATGTTGGGTATTATGAAGTACATAAAGCATACCCTAAATATGCCCAACTACGAAGAGGAAAGAATAATATCTCAGCTGGTAAATTTTTCTGAAAAAGCTCGAAGAGAGGGTTTGCTTGCCCTGGAGGATGATTTAGAAGAAGTGGAAGAGGAGTTCATGCGAAAGGGGATCCAGCTGGTGGTAGATGGTACGGACCCTGAAATTATTAAAAATATCCTGTATAATGATCTAAACCAACTGCAGGAGCGCCACCAAAAGGGAATAAAGATTTTTGACGATTGGGGGAAAATAGCTCCAGCCTTTGGAATGATAGGCACCCTGGCAGGACTCATTGCTATGTTGGCAAATATAGAAGATTCTTCCTCCATCGGAAGTGGTATGGCCCTTGCTCTTATTACAACAATGTACGGGGCAATATTAGCTAACCTTGTACTTATTCCTTTCAAGGTGAAGCTGGAGGACAGGGATGCTATGGAGTCTCTGGTAAAGGAGATAATGATAGAGGGTGTCCTCTCAATTCAGTCCGGAGACAACCCCCGCATTTTGGAGTCCAAGTTAATTTCCTTCTTACCTCCTGACAGAAGAGAGGCAGTATTGGCTGAAACCTCTAAGGAGTAGAGAATGCCGAGAAAGAAAAAAAAGAAGTGTCCCCCGGAAGGAGCAGCGGATTGGCTCTTAACCTATGGAGATATGACTACCCTCCTACTGACCTTCTTTGTTCTTATGTATACCGCTGCCACTGTAGACGGCTATAAGCTGAAACTCATTCTCTCCGCTTTTTCCGGTCTCGGAATGTTTCAGGGCGGCATGACCCTACAAGAGGGGCGTCTTGCGGAATTGGGAAATACCATTGAATCCCTGCCGTCCATGAACCGAGGAAGGGCTTTGGATGAGGCAAGAAAAAAAGCTGTTTCCCTTTTTCAGCCGGAGATAAAGAGTCAAAAGGTAAGGGTGAAGGAGGATGAAAGGGGACTTATTATCTCCCTTGCTGCAGATTCGTTTTTCGAGCCCGCAAGCGCGGAGGTAAATATAGATGAAACCCGGGACCTTCTTCAGCGTGTTGCTGAACTTCTCAGGTCAGAAGAGCTTGAGGAGAAAATCTTTCGTATAGAAGGTCACACCGATAGTATGCCCACGGACCCGGGCGGTCCCTGGGAGACAAACTGGGAGCTTTCAGCTGCCAGGTCGGTAAATACGCTGCATTACCTGGTGGATTTCGGCGTAAATGAAGACAGGTTCCAGGTGGCGGGTTTCGCGGATACCGTTCCACTGGCAAGCAACGAAACAAGAGAGGGAAGAGCATACAATAGACGGGTAGACATCGTAATACTAACGGAAGGACACTTATAATGAAGAATAGAGCGGGTCTACAAGAATGTCATAATAGGGGTATGCAAATTTATAAAAATTTGATAAATTTACTATGCATCAGGCTAGGAGAGTAAGGTATGGCAGATGAAGAACAAGGCTTCGATGAAGGCATAGCCGGAGAGCAGGACCTTTCCGTCGGCTCGCAAAAGACGGGTTTTCTCCCAGGGATCGTAATGAAGATCCTGAAGTGGGCGGCCATTGCTATAGCTGCTGTGATTTTCATTGTTACTGTTGTTGTCATTACCATGAACATAATGGGACGGGGAAGTGAGACCCAAACAAGAGTGGTTTCCACGTCGGAAGATTATAATAAACCGCAGCCTCTTATGGATTACTACCGAGCCATCGATGAAATCAGGGGACGAACAGCCGACGAAAACCCGGCAACGGTAATGGTGAAGGTGGACCTGGGTTACGAACAGGGGAATAAGGCAATCCAGACGGAATTGGTACAACGGACACCCCAGTTAAGGGACCTAATACGTCAATTCTTCAGCTCTAAAACAGTCGAGGAGCTTCGACCGGAAAATGAAGAACAGTTAAAAATGGAATTAAAGGAGAAGATAAACGACATAATGAAAGATGATATAACTATGGTACTCTTTCAAGATTTTAATGTCGTTGCGTTCTAGGTGGTAATAGAGAATGAATGAAGTCTTATCACAAGACGAAATAGATCAATTACTCACCGCTATCTCTACCGGCGATATTGAAACGGAAGAAGTCTCCCAGGCTACGGATCAGCGGAAGATCAAGATCTATGATTTTAAGCGGCCTGATAAATTCTCCAAGGAGCAGATCAGGACTGTATCCATTATGCACGAGACTTTTGCCAGACTTACCACCACCTCCTTAAGCGCCAACCTGCGCGCCCTTGTCCATGTTCATGTCGCGTCGGTAGACCAGCTGACCTACGAGGAGTTCATACGTTCTATTCCCAATCCTACTACTCTGGCAGTAATAAATATGGACCCCTTAAAAGGTTCAGCTGTTTTGGAGGTAGACCCATCAGTTACGTTCGCTATTATAGACAGACTCTTCGGTGGAAAAGGAGAGGGCACGAAGGTAACGAGAGACCTGTCGGATATCGAGCAATCCGTAATGGAGGGGATAATCGTTCGTATTCTGGGAAACATGCGAGAAGCCTGGAGTCAGGTAATCGATCTACGACCTCGTTTGGGACAGATCGAGACGAATCCGCAGTTTGCCCAAATAGTGCCCCCCACGGAGATGGTAGTTTTGGTTACCTTGGAAACAAAGGTAGGTGAGGTTGAGGGGATGATGAACTTCTGTATACCCTATCTAACCATTGAACCTATTATTTCAAAACTTTCGGCTCAATACTGGTATTCATCCGTAAGGCGGGGAACAACAACGGAAAACTTGAATATACTTAGAGAGAGACTCTCCTCCATTGAAGTACCCGTAGTTGCGGAAATTGGAAGCATGAATTTAACGGTACGCGATGTTCTCGCCCTGTCTATGGGAGATGTTATTAGGTTGAGTAATGTAAGGACCCGGGACCCCATGGATTTAAAGGTGGGGAATAAGCCGAAATTTCAGTGTAGACCAGGGGTTGTAGGTAATAAGCTTGCCGTACAGATAACTGAAAAACTTGAGGACCTTAGTAAAGAAGATTTTGAAGAACTTGCGGCTGAAGGAGAGGAATGACCATGAGTGACGGTGCGCTATCACAAGATGAAATAGATGCTCTACTAGAAGGAGGCGGTGGAACCACAATGGGCGGCGATCCCGCTCCCGATGCTTCAGGGGGGGGGCTTTCCGCGGCAGAAAAGGAAAGCTTTTCGCAGCTTCTTGCTGAAGTAGTCAGCGCCCAGTCTTCCAATCTCTCCGGGCTCATGGGGGCGAATACCGCAACCATCAATGAACCCGCCCTGGATGTACCATCCCAGGAGGAGCTGCTTCAAGATCTTAGCGAAGAAGTTTTGGTAGTAGATCTGGATTATACAGAGGGAGTAACAGGACGACACTTCTACATCATGAATTCCGACGCGGCAACAACGCTTGCTGGAATTGTGGTGGGGCAGGAGGATGTCGAGTTAAATGAAATGGCCTTAGAAGCTGTAAAGGAGGCCCTCTCAACTATTACCGGTGTCGCTCTGACTACCTTTGGCGATAAACTCAATATGACCATTATGCCCAGTGCCGGTGAGAGCAAGAGCCTGAGTAAGGGCGACATCGATATACCGGAAGAGGGTATTATCAGGGCCGCCTATAATGTAGAAATAGACGACGGGACCTCTTTAGAACTTATTGAAATATTTGAACTGCCCCTGGCAAAACAGCTCGTTCAAGAAGAATCCGGACAGCCTGAGCAGGCCGCGGCATCTCAACCTCAGGCCAACCCTATGGATATGGGATTCGGCGCGGGACAACAAAACCCTGCTCAACAGCCGCAGGGAGGTATGCAACAGGGTGGAATGCA
>CAYXSD010000004.1:4038-23995 GCA_964466335.1 uncultured Spirochaetales bacterium | reverse complement strand
GGAATGCAGCAGGGGGGCATGCAGCAGGCTATGGGGTTCCAACAAACCCCGCCAAACGTGCAGTCTGTTCAATTCCCAAATCTCCAGGCCCAGGGAAGTCAACCGGATGTAGGGAATATAAGCCTTCTCATGGATGTCTACATGGAGATGACCGTAGAATTGGGAAGGACGAAAAAACCCATTAAGGAGATCCTTGGAATGGGGGAGGGGACCATTATCGAATTGGATAAACTCGCCGGTGAACCGGTGGATATACTGGTAAATCATAAGTTAATTGCCACCGGAGAGGTGGTTGTCATAGACGAAAATTTCGGCGTACGGGTAACCGAAATCGTATCGCCAACGGAACGGTTGTCGGAAATGGGTTAGCATAACAATTTTGGGAGGGGAATTGAAAACTATTATTTTTATACTCATACTAACATGCCTAATAGGTCTAGCAGGACCGATTACCCTATCAGCCCAAGAAACAGAAACTGGGGAAAATGAATCCACAGCTGCTGATAAAGTAGATGAGACTACACTCACCATTCCGGAAGAAACGGAAGATAATCCAATCCAGAATAGAGAGGGCCTAACTACCTTCACTCTATGGGATTTCGTTAGGATGGTCCTTATTCTTGGGGGTGTAATAATCCTCATTTACGGTATCTTTTTTATGTTAAAACGATTTTCCGGGCAGAGGCTTCAGAATAACGAGCTTTTTACTCTCATGTCGAGCCAGTCCATTGGAAACAACAAGGCCCTGCATCTGGTAGAGGTGGGAAAGCAGATCTTCCTTATTGGGAGCGCCGACAATACGGTATCGTTGATATCTGAAATTCAAGATAAAGAATCCATAGATGAGATCCGCTTTAAGCTTGCCGATAACGGCGGTGCCATACAGCAACGGAACTTTAAGGATGTTTTGAGCCGGCTCTTCGGAGGAGGGGCCAACGGGAGTGAGAGAAAAGACATGGATCAAAGCATAGAATTTATACAAAAGCAGAGGGAGAGACTGAAAAAACTATAATTTTTAGTGCTGGGGGGGGAATGAAAAAGAAAGTTCTCGTTATAGTAACCATTGCGGTAGTGGGATTAGTGTTTCCCTACGCTGCTTTTACTCAAGAAACCGTCATCGAAGGGGAAGGTGTAACCGAAGGCACCGGGGGCGGTATTGATATACCCTTTATTGACATCTCCGTTAGAGATCCTGAGAACAACCAAGAAGTTGCTTTAAGTATCCAGCTTCTCCTCCTCCTCGCTGTTCTTGCCTTGGCACCCTCTATTGTTCTCCTGACTACCTGCTTTCTTAGAATAGCTATAGTCTTTGATTTTATAAAGAGGGCCCTCTCTCTCCAGCAGGTCCCCCCTACGCAGGTACTTATGGGGATTTCTCTCTTTCTTACTCTCTTCATTATGTGGCCTACTTTTCAAACAATCTACGATGACTCCTTCAAGCCCTTCGCTGATGGTGAAATAGGCATAGAACAGATGGTGGACGAAGCAGAATCTCCCCTGCGTCTTTTTATGTTTAGACAGATGCAGTCGAATCCGGAAACGATTCGCCTCTTCATGCGTATGCGTGATTTGCCGAAACCGAATAATCTTTCAGAGGTTCCTACCTATGTGCTGATTCCGGCTTTTGTGCTTCACGAGCTTACAGTGGCCTTTAAAATAGGGATACTGCTCTATATCCCCTTTATTATCATCGATATGGTGGTGGCATCGACCCTTATGTCTATGGGAATGATAATGCTCCCGCCTATCATGATATCTCTTCCCTTTAAATTGATTTTATTTGTTCTTGTGGATGGCTGGGGGTTAATAACTCAACAGGTGATAAGTAGTTTTCATTAGGAAAGTTTTTTTTTAGGAGGTACGTACATGGACATAGGATACGCGGTTTACATTTTGCGAAGCGGAATACTCCAGATCCTCCTCATGGCTGCGCCAATGCTCCTCATTGGAATGCTGGTAGGTCTCATTGTTTCTATCCTCCAGGCAACTACATCCATTCAGGAGCAGACCCTTACGTTTATTCCCAAAATAGCGGCGATTTTAGGAAGTTTAATATTTTTTGGACCTTGGATCCTCTCTTCCATGAGCCAGTTCACAATTCGTCTTTTGGAACGAATACCGGATATGGCGAAGTGAGGGTGGAATCATAGGTAGGAACAGGTAATGCTGGATAGTTTGGCGGAAAATGCACAACTTTTTTTTCTCATATTCGCGCGGATAATGGCGATGATTGCTATTGCTCCCCTCTTAAGTTCCCGTGCTATTCCAGGAATAGCGCGGGTAGGTCTTGCTCTTTTAGCAGCCTACGCCGTATTGCCCTGGGTCCTGGACCAAGGATATCCCCTTGCTGCTTCCGGATTAGGGTATGTATTCCTCTTGGTGGGGGAAGTCCTCGTGGGGATTATTCAGGGATTTATTCTTGTTATCATCTATTCAGCATTTCTTGTGGCAGGCCAGTTTTTCTCGCTTCAAATGGGATTCGGTGCTTCGCAAGTTTTTGATCCCATGGCCCAAGTAGAAATACCTCTTGTGGGTCAGCTGCTCAATATCTTAGCAATGTTTGTTTTTATTGCAGTGGGGGGGTTCCAGAGGCTGTTCTTGGCAGGGGTAATAAAATCCTTCGAATCAGTACGGGCGGTGGATTTTCTCCTTCAAAAGGACCACCTCTTTACGCTCTTTAGTGGTGCTTTAGGGGACCTTTTTTACTACGCCCTAATAATTTCTTTCCCCATTTTAGGGACCCTCTTCCTCATAAGTCTTTCCATGGGACTTTTAGCAAAGGCGGCACCTCAGATGAACCTCTTAATGATGGGATTCCCTATTGCTATCATTGTGGCCTTTCTCATGCTTTTTCTCTCTCTTCCCTTTATTATGGAGACCTTTGGGAAGATCATTGACAGTAGTTTCGAAGAAATGCTTAGAGTGATCGGTTTGGCGGAGGAGGCCGCGGGAGGATGAGTAGAATTATGCTTTTTGAGCACCTCTTTCCTCTCGGACCGCCTTCGATACCTCAGCTGAAGAGCGCTCCGAATTGGTCTGTTAATCCTCTGGAATTGTCAGAATCTCAATTCGCTATCGGCCTTCAATGGTTTGCTGCTGAAGACGAGGGTAGAACCGAGGAACCTACCGAGTACAAGATAAAAAAAGCCAGAGAAGAGGGGAAGGTAGCAAAATCCGCAGAATTCTCTTCTTCCATTGTTCTTCTCTTTACTGTAGTAACCATAGGAATTTTAGGCGGATACCTCTTTGAAAATATGAAAGCCATGATGAGATATTTTCTAACTATTTCTGCCGAGACGGACATAACCGATAGTTCGACATTATTGCCTGCATTTTTCCGTTACTTTATACGACTCACTCTTCCTGTGGGAATTATCGCCTTTATTGCGGCAATAATGGGCAACCTTTTCCAGGTAGGATTTCTTTTTACAACCAAGCCCCTGAAACCGGATTTAAAAAGAGTTGCTCCCAATTTTGTTAAGTTTTTTAAAAAGTCCCTCTTTTCCGGAGAGGCCCTCTTTAATTTGGCAAAATCTATCGCCAAGGTGGCAGCAATCGGCGTGATTGCTTATCTCAATATTCGCTCGGAATCCAAATTCTTTGTCAGGTTTGCGACAGTCCCCTTTGGGTTAAGTCTGACCAAAGTAGCAAGCGTCGGCTTCAGGATAATGGTAGAGGCAGCTATTGCAATGCTGCTGTTAGCAATCCCGGACTACGCTTTTCAGAAAAAGCAGCACAAAGAGTCCTTAAAGATGAGTAAGCACGAAGTGAAGGAAGAACGGAAGATGCAGGAGGGAGACCCTCAGGTGCAGTCCCGGCTGCGGGAACGGATGAGAGAACTCCTAAGGAGTAACATGATCCGGAATGTACCAAACGCGGATGTCGTGGTTACCAACCCGACCCATTTTGCGGTGGCCATGCAGTGGGACCGCTCCTCCATGACCGCGCCCACGGTAATAGCAAAAGGGCAGGATAACCTGGCTTTACGAATTAGGGAAACCGCCGAATCTAACGATGTTCCGGTTATCGAAAATAAACCACTGGCTAGGGCGCTCTTTGCGGAGGTGGAAATAGGAGACATGATACCGGAGAAGTACTACGAAGTGGTGGCCCTGGTAATAGCGGAAGTGTACAGGATGACTGGACGGTCGGCGGAGGCCGTCTAGTAAGGAGTAAATGATGGCAGATATACCCAGAATGTTGGGAACAAATTTCCTCTCCAACAAGAGCGATCTCTTTGTAGCTGTGGGTGTCATTGTAGTAGTGATGATGCTCATTATTCCGCTTCCGACAGTCATCCTCGATACCTTCATGGCCATAAATCTCATGTTCAGTTTGGTAATTATCCTCATAGTTCTGTACACCCGGAGGGCCCTGGATTTTTCCGTCTTTCCGACCCTTCTTTTGGTTACAACTGTGTTTGGTTTGGCCTTAAATGTTAGTTCAACCCGGCTTATTCTTTCTCGGGGAAGTGAGTTTGACGGTAAAATTGTAAAAGCCTTTGCAAACTTTGTGGTGGGTACCGCCGGACCGGAAGGCTTGGTTATTGGAATCATTATTTTCATTATAATTGTAGCGGTCCAATTCATCGTTATTACCAAGGGGGCAACCCGGGTGGCTGAAGTAGCGGCCAGATTTACTTTGGACGCGCTTCCGGGAAAGCAAATGGCTATCGAGGCGGAGTACAATTCCGGGGCCATTACCGAAGAAGAGGCACAGAAGCGAAAAAACGATATGCAGAGAGAGGTTGATTTCTATGGCGCCATGGACGGTGCTTCTAAGTTCGTCCAGGGAAATGTCATCGTGGGTATCCTTATTACCGCGGTAAACCTGGTGGGCGGATTGATCGTGGGAATGACCTTCCATGGAGAACCTCTGCAGATGGCTCTGGATACCTACACCTCACTTACCATAGGAGACGGTCTTGTTACCCAGTTCCCCGCCTTAATGGTATCCACCGCTACGGGACTAATTGTTACCCGGGCAATTTCAGACGGCACCTTTGGAGAGGATGTGACCGAGCAGTTCAGCAAACAGAGCAGGGTCTACTGGATCGCCGCCTTTTTCCTCCTTGCCCTTTCCTTTCTTCCCGGGTTTCCCTGGTATGTGCTTATTCCTCTTTCGGCTATTAGCGGATTTCTCGCTTTCCGTCTTTCCAGGAAGCAGGTAGAAGAGGAGGAACAGACTAGATACCGGGAATCCGCCGCCGCGGCCGAGGGAGAGAAGCCGGCGGAAATATCCCCTGTTGTACCTCTGGATCCCCTCTCTCTGGAGTTAGGCTACGGGCTCATCCCCCTTGTGGACAAGGAACAGGGAGCGGAACTCTTGGACAGAATAACAAGAATCCGCAGAGAGTCTGCTTTGGAGCTGGGGCTCGTGGTACCTCCGATTCGTATTATCGATAATATGCGGTTGGAACCTTCCCAGTACTCCATTAAGATTAAGGGCGTGGAGGTGGGTAGAGGAATGATCCGCACCGGACATTACCTGGCAATAAATCCAGGTACAGTGGAGGAGGAGATCTCCGGTGAGAAAACAACTGATCCCGCCTTCGGACTTCCCGCCCTTTGGATACCCGGAGATGCCAGAGAGAAAGCGGAAAGAGCGGGATACACCGTGGTGGACAGCCCCTCCATTATTGCCACTCATTTAACGGAGGTCATTAAATCCCATGCCGCTGAAATCCTCGGCCGCCAGGAGGTGCAGAGGATCCTGGATACCCTGAAATCCGATTATCCCGCTGTTGTGGAGGAATGTACCAAGTCCCTCTCCTTGGGAGAGATCCAGAAGGTTATGCAGGGACTGCTTACTGAGCAGGTTTCCGTTAGGAACATGGTGGCTATACTCGAAACCCTGGCCGACTACGCGGGGGTCTCTAAGGACGTGGGTTTCCTAATTGAGAAGTCCCGCCAGGTCCTGAGCAGACAGATATGTCTTCAGCACGCGGATGAGGAAAAAACATTGAGGGTCCTTACTATTGATCCTGGTCTGGAACAGAGGATTATCGATTCCAGAATGGAAACGGCTTCCGGGGTTATTGCCGCTTTAGAACCGGATATGCAGAGGAAGTGGATTAATACCCTTACCAATGTGGTAAAAACTGTTCAAGAGCAGGGCCACTTCCCCATTGTCCTCTGTTCTGAGGCAGCGAGACCATTGGTCAAATCAAGCGCAAAACGGGAAATACCGGACCTTGTGGTACTTTCCGTCCCGGAAATTTCATCTGATATGAAAGTTGAAGCTCTCGGAGAGATTACCCTCGAGGAGTAGGAGAACATGGAATACTTTACAGAGCAGGCCCCAAGTCACAGAGAAGTAATTGAAAAAATCCGTAATAAGTATGGGGACCAGGCTACAATTACTACCTACAAATCTATAAAAATGGGTGGATTTCTCGGATTGTTTGCGAAGGATGGCATAGAGATGTCCGGCTACCTCTCTCGGGACCATTTCCGTTCCAAACAGAGAGACTTGGAAGAGGAGAAAAAAAAGATCCTCTCCCTAACAAAGACGAAAGACGATCAGGCATTGGACAAGGTTCTCCAGGAAATCCGGGAAATGAAGGAGTCTCTTAAGGAGAAAAACGAGGAAAAGGAGGACCTTCATCCAACCATAGAAAAGGTGGAAAACCTCTTAGAATTAAATGAATTTTCCAAGGACTATATCCGATCCATTTCAAGTAGGGTGAAAAGGGAATTCTCTTTAGAAGAGTTGGAAAATGAAGAAGAAATCCATGAAAAGGTGGTAGAATGGATCGGCGGTTCCCTTCAGATTTACCAGGGGACTCCAAAGGCGGGCATGAAAATTGTCATTCTTGTTGGGCCGACCGGGGTGGGAAAAACCACTACCATTGCAAAACTTGCTGCCATGTACGGGGTCCAGGGGACTGACAAAAGACCTCTTTCAGTAAGAATGCTCACCATAGACAACTACAGGATAGGCGCCAGGATGCAAATAGAAACCTACGGAGAGATCATGAATATACCGGTGTCCAATATCGAAACAAAAGACGATTTGGATAAACAGCTTGCGATATACCGAGACGTGGATCTAGTACTCATAGATACCATTGGAAAGAGCCCCAAGGACTATAAAAAGCTGAGCGAAATGAGGGAACTATTGGATGGCTGCGGCAATTCCGCTGAAATCCATCTAGCTATGAGCGCCTCTACGCGGTATTCGGATATGGAGAACATAATGCGGGAATTCGAACCCTTTAAATACAAAGCGGTGGTAATAACGAAACTTGACGAAACGAGTCACATCGGCAGCATTCTCAGCATTCTTTCACAGAAAAATAAACCGGTTTCCTATATTACCAATGGGCAAATGGTGCCTCAGGATATAAAAGAGGCTGGCAGGGAAGATTTTATTAAGCAGTTAGAGGGATTTAGGCGGCGGAAAGAGAGAGAAGTGTATTCCACGGCCCAAGAAAAAAATAGGGCTTTTTGATTTTACATGTTACGGAGTTAATACATGACTGACCAGGCAGAAACCTTAAGAGAAATGATGAAAACAAAACAGACCAAGGGCCCTAAAAGCACCAGGATTATAGCGGTGTCCAGCGGAAAAGGGGGTGTGGGGAAAACGAATATTTCCATCAATATGGCCATAGCCTATGCCCAAATGGGAAAGCGGGTGGTAGTATTGGACGCCGATCTTGGTTTGGCGAATGTGAATGTCATATTAGGGGTAATTCCAAAGTACAACCTGTATCATCTTATTCGAAAACAGAAGAGTATGAAGGACATTATTCTGGATACGGGATACGGAATACACATTGTAGCGGGAGCATCGGGGTTTTCCAAAATTGCCAATCTCAGCGAGGAGGAGAGGCATAATTTTATAAATGAGCTTGCCGAACTGGCGGTGGCGGACATCATTATTGTGGACACCGGAGCAGGGGTTTCCAATAATGTTCTTTCTTTCGTTGCGGCAGCGGATGACGCCCTTATTGTTACCACCCCGGAACCAACGGCTATTACCGATGCCTACGGTATTATTAAAATAATTGCCACGGAAATCGATAATCTGGGGTTGAGCTTGAAGCTTATTGTAAACAGGGCAAAATCTATTACCGAGGGGAAAAAAGTGGCCCAACGTGTTATTAATATTGCGGGACAGTTTTTAAATTTAAAGGTGGATTATTTGGGATTCATCTATGATGATCCCGCGGTACAAAATTCAGTAGTCCGACAGAAACCTTTCATTCTAAGCGACCCAAAAGGAAAGGCCTCTATATGTGTAAAACACTTGGTAAGCAGGTTGGAAAAGGTGGAATTTAAGGAAGGAAGCGGGATTTCCAGTTTTATTAACAAACTTTTGGGCAGACAAGTGTAACTTGACGGTTAAACTGTTTTCTCCTAATCTTAGATTAACATGGGGAAGGGAATAAAGTGATTGATTGGAAAATAATTGCAGGATTAGGCGGTTTTGCCTTCATAATTTCTCTTCTAACCGGTCTCGTCAGCGGTGTTCAGTTCGGTATTCTGCTGCTTAGGGCAATTGTCGGCGGTGCTGTGTTTGCCGGACTCGGCTTTGGGGGGGGGTATCTTATAGAAAAATTCCTTCCTGAGTTATTACACGGTGAAACTGCAACTTCGCGGGAAGAAACCGGCGGGACTGTCGATATCGTTGTAAATGACAAAGAAGAGGAAGAGGAAGTAAAAGAGAAACCTGCCGAGGCCGCTCTGTCTTCGGAAGCAGGGAGTACTGATAATGAGGAAGGACCCGAAGCTGAAACTGAAGATCAAGACAGCTTCGTGGAAGAGGTAGAGGAGACTGCCTCAATGGAAGGCGAAGAGACAGTAGAGACCATTGAGACCGAAGACGAAGATGACGCGGAAGTGGTGGAGGAACTGACCGATGCCGATGACACTGTGGAAGCCCTGCCTGAAATCGATTCATTTTCCGATTCTTTCACCTCCGAGGATGTACCAGATGCTGAGGGAGAGCTCTCGGGCTCGGGTGGTTCCTCTGAAACGCTTGACGTTATGGGAGAGGAACGGGACCCGAATACAGTTGTCAAGGCCATACAGACGATGATAAAACGGGACGAATAAGGAAGCCGATATGGGTGAAAAATTATTAGAAAAATACTCTGAGAAGGAACTCTGGCAGCGGTATAAAAAATCCAAAGACCCTGAAATAAGAGATACCTTCGTCCGTCAGTACGCGCCTCTGGTTAAATATGTAGCTGGTAAAGTCGCCATGGGAATGCCCCATAACGTGGAATTCGATGATTTAGTCGGCTTCGGTGTGTTCGGTCTTTTCGACGCTATAGAAAAATTCGATCCGGATAAGCATGTAAAGTTCAAAACCTATGCTGTAACAAGAATTCGAGGAGCAATATTCGATGAACTTCGTTCTATAGACTGGGTCCCCCGTTCGGTCCGGCAGAAGAGCCGGGAAATAGAAGACGCCGTTAGAAGATTGGAGGGCAGTTTGGGAAGGGCCGCCACCGACGTGGAAATAGCAAAAGAAATGGGAATGAATGCTGAAGATTTTCAAAAGACCATGCTAAAAATCAGCGGTACCTCTATTCTCTCTTTAAATGACGTCTGGTACTCAGGTGAAGAAAACGACAGTGTTTCCATCGCCGACAGCATTGAATCTCCGAATAGTCTTAATCCTGAAACAATTGTCGAGAAGGATGAAATAAAACGGGTTATTGTAAAATCAATCAGCGAACTCCCGGAGAAAGAAAAGAAAGTCCTGGTACTCTACTACTATGAGGACCTGACACTCAAAGAAATTGGAAAGGTCTTAGAGGTTACGGAATCCAGGGTTTCCCAGCTTCATACGAAGGCCATTATGAGACTTCGCGCGAAGTTGACGAATATTAAAAAAGGAATTGTATAGATGCCTGTAAGGGGAGGATAGAATGGTTAGTTTTCCGGAAATAAAAGAGTACATGCGGAAACAGGCCGAAGCCGATCGCGGTAAAAAATCGGTTCAGGTAACCGGTCCTTCCATCGAAGAGGCCCTTCAACAGGCTTCCATAGAGCTCGGTGCACCCATAAAAAAAATAGAGTACGAAGTCTTGGAGAAGGGAAGCAAAGGTGCTCTCGGCTTCGGAAAGAAAGACTGCATTCTCATTGCCTACCAGGCGCAGAAAGCCGTAGAAATGGAGAGCTTCGAGAGCGATGAAGATATGTTCATGGATTTCGGGGAATCCCAGGCCGCGGAACCAGTTGACATAGACGGCGAGGCGATCGTACGGCTTTTTCCCGATGGGGCCATGGTAAAGGTGCTCCCGCCTAAGGGAGAAGGGAAGAAGGCAACAAAGCGGGAGGCACTGGACAAACTTCACGAGCGGGCGGTCCACGATGTGGATGAAAAGATGATCGAGGCGCTGGTGAACGAAGCTGCCGGTGAGTACATTAAGGTAGGCGAATTTATTTACAATCCTGTAAACGACGCGGTAGTTTCTGTGGATATTACCGATTTTGAAATGAAGGGGATCATTGTCGCCCAGCCCCCCGGACCCGGCGGAGCGGACCTCTCCTACGACACCATAGAGAGTTATTTGAAAAACAATTCGGTTATACATGGTATCCAGGAGGAAAAGGTAAAAGACTTTATCGACCATCCTGTCTACAGTCAACCGGTAACCCTGGCTGAGGGGACCCCGCCGGTGAACGGGGAAGACGCAAAGATCATGTACAATTTCGAAACGGACACCTCTAAGGTAAGGCTTAAGGAAAAGGACGGGAAGGTTGATTTTAAGGAACTGAATCAGATTCAGAACGTTGTGGAAGGACAGGTGTTGGCAAAGAAGGTCCCCGCCGGTCAGGGAGAGGATGGAAGAACGGTAACCGGAAGACTTCTTCCCGCTAAGCCCGGAAAAGATGTGGAACTCGGTGCCGGGCAAAACGTCAAAATTTCCGACGACAAGCTCAGTCTGATTGCCAAGTGCAACGGGCAGGTTATGCTCAGCGCTGGAAAGGTGAATGTTGAGCCGGTATACGTTATCCAAGGCGATGTAAACATGAAGGTTGGAAATATTGTTCACCTCGGTAGTGTTGTAGTGAAAGGTAACGTGGAAGATGGGTTCAAGGTGAAGGCCTCTGGAAACATCGAGGTTATGGGCACGGTGGGAAAATGCGAACTCGATGCCGAGGGAGACATTATCGTTCATCAGGGAATTACCGGGAAATCCGGAGGGAACATCAATACAGGGAAGACCGTATGGGCAAAGTTTATAGAGAATGCGGTGGTCCAAAGCGGGGAAAATGTTGTTGCCACCGACGGTATCATAAACTCGCATGTAGACGCGAACAAAAAGATTGTCTGTATGAGCCGGGGAAAACGGGCCAAGATTGTGGGAGGAAAACTCCGCGCCGCTGAAGAGGTTATAGCAGAGACATTCGGTTCAGTGGCAGGTTCGGAAACCATTGTGGAAGTGGGGTATGATCCGAAGAGCAAGGCAAGATTGGCGGAGTTAGAAGCTGAAAAAGAAACGGTTAACTCGGAAATGGAAGAAATAAATCTTAATATCAGCACCTTGGCCAAACAAAGGAAGACGAGAAAGAAACTCCCCGAGGAAAAAGAAAAGTACCTGAAAGAACTCATTAGCCGTAAAAAGGAGCTGGATGGGGATCTAAAAAACCTTAACGAAGAAATATCCACTGTGCAGAATTACCTTGCTTCTCTGAAATCAATCGGGAAGGTGTCCGCGGCGAAAAAGGTTTTTCCAGGGGTGAAGGTGTTTATTAAAGACGCTGTGTTAGAAGTAAGAAGCGAATTCAAGGCGGTAACCTTTATAAACGAAGCGAATGTTGTAAAGGTTACCAAGTATGAAGAACCGGAGGAAAACTTCGAAAGAAAAGAGTAAACAAAAAAAATAATGGCTATTCAACCAATCGATTTACAGACTCTTTTTCTCAGAATGAATCAGATTGCGAAGGACCAGGCCGCCCAGAGAGATGTCCTTGCCCACAATCAGGCTCTCCAGGGAAGTGAAATCGCGGAGCGAACAAAGCAAACTGACAACACGGTGACCCAAACGGATGAAACATCGGAGGGTCCCAATAAAATGGACGAGGATGGAAGTGGAAAAGGATCTGAGCAGGAACGAGAAGAGGAGCAGAAGAAAAGGGAGCGGGAGAAGAAACAACAGTATGTAGAAGATCCCGACCTGGGACACAACATTGACATTACAGGATGAAAATAACCAGGTATGCCTGAACTGATCATCCTCATTATCGTGAACATTCTTCTCGTATTTCTGGCCTTTTTTTATTTTCGTAGGAAATTTCTCAATCTCATTAAAAACGAATCTCTTCTTTCACAGGTCAGGGAAGAAATACAAGGTCTTATCGTAGAACTAAATCAGACTACCGAGAGAAACCTCAGTTTGACCGAGGAGAGGATCCGCCGGCTAACGGATTTACTTGAAAAAGCCGATAAAACTATTGTACTCTTAGATCGGGAAACGAAGAAAACCGAAAGAGTCGAGAGGACATACACCGACTTAAAGCCCAAGTCTCTCTTTCACGCTCCAAAACAAACAACCAAGGAGGCAGGAAGCGGTGAATTTGATGTATCGGACACTAGTCCCGATAGTAAGGCCCCGTCGAAGAAGTCTTCTCGCGAAAAGGTCCTGGAATTGACTCGGCAGGGTATATCGCCGGATATCATTGCTTCAAAACTTGGAAAAACCATCGGGGAGGTCGAACTGATAATCTCCCTGGGAGATCGGGAAGGATAAAGATGGGAAAAAATGTGGGAATCGATTTTGGAACAACCAACTCCGCAATAGCCTTCATGGACGGCGATGTGCCGAAAATTATCCCTAATGACCGGGGTAATCGGATTACCCCCTCAGTGGTGGCCTTTTCACCTGAGGGAGAGGTCATGGTGGGTGAAGCCGCAAAAAATCAGGCAGTGGTAAACGCGGAGCGAACAGTACTCGCTGTAAAGAGGCAAATGGGGGAAAATCGTTCCTTTACCATTGGAAATCACCTCTACAGCCCGGAAGAGTTGGCTTCTTACATTCTTAAAAAACTAAAAACAGATGCTGAGCAGTATCTAGGGCAGGTAGTAGAAAACGCCGTTATAACCGTGCCGGCATACTTTACTGAAAATCAACGAAGGGCTATAAAGAAGGCCGGTAGTCTTGCTGGTCTAACGGTAAAGAAGATAATAAATGAACCCACAGCGGCCGCCTTAGCCTATGGATACGGGAAAGACGACTCATCCACCATTCTCGTATATGACCTCGGAGGCGGTACTTTCGATGTTACCTGTCTTAAGAAAGAGGGCGGTGTTTTTAATGTAAAAGCCTCTTCGGGGAACAATACTCTAGGTGGGATTGATTTCGATGATCGAATCCTTCAGAAGGTAGTAAAGCGGTTTAATAAGGAAAGCAATAGTGATTGTAAGTCGGACCCCATGCTTATGCAGCAGCTGAAGGAGCAGGTAGAACGGGCAAAGATTGAAATTTCTTCCAGAGAAACCACCCTTATTGCTCTCCCATTCATAGGCGGTCAGGGAAAACCGGTCCATCTAACATATGAATTACGCAGGGAAGATTTTTCGACCCTTATTAATGATCTTGTTTTTACTACCTTAGAGTGTACAAGAAAGACCCTGAAAGAGGCCGGACTTACTACGGAGGACTTAGATACCCTCATTCTTGCGGGTGGGTCCAGCAGGATACCCTTAATACAATCCTCCCTGGAAAAGGAGCTTAGCCTGATTCCGGAACATCGGGTAAATCCGGATGAAATAGTTGCCCTCGGCGCGGCGGTGCAGGCATCGCTTATCGAAGAGAAGAATGAAAAGGTCGTCTTGAACGATGTTACCCCCTTTTCTCTGGGAGTGGAAATCGAAAAGGGGAAATACATGCGGGTCCTAAGGAAGAACACAAGAATTCCCGCCCAAGAGAAGATGGTTTTTACCACTATTGCTGACAACCAAGCCTCCGTTGAGATCCATGTTCTTCAGGGTGAAAAGAAGACGGCTTTAGAAAATGTTTCTTTAGGAAGGTTTCTTCTTTCAGGTATACGGAAGGGGAAAAAGGGGGAGCCCCACATAGAGGTACAATTTTCCATTGACAGCGACGGTATTCTCAATGTTACCGCCCGGGATAAGGACACACGGGTCGAGCAGAAGGTCACCATCGCGGGAAGTGAAAACGAGGACAACCCCGGGAATATTGGCAGTGATGAACAGGCCTTAAAAGAGCGGCTTGCCTCCCTTCTATCAAGAATAGACAGTATGGTGGGCAGGGCCGGACCCGCGGTGGACATGGCTTTTAGAGAAGAAATCGATGAAATTAGAGGCAAAACGAAAAAGGCGATAAAGGATAACAATAGATCCTCCATGAGGGAATGCCAGATTGCGCTGGAGACCCTTATCGGGGAGCTGGATATTCTTGGGGAAGAAGAGGGATTAGGGTATGGCCGCCAGGCGTGATCTTTACAGGACCTTAGGCTTGCCTTACGGTGCCACCGGCGAGGAAGTAAAAAGCGCTTACCGAAGGCTGGCCAAACAGTACCATCCGGATATTACCAAGGACCAACGAAGCGGTGCGGTTTTCTCCGAAATTGTCCACGCCTATAAAGTGCTCACGGTCAAAGAGCAGCAAAAAACCCTCATTGATTTTCCCGTTCGGAACGTGAGGAAACCTCCCAGGCAGAAACCGAAACCGAGGCAGGAAGTCGATATGTTTGCCTTAGGTAAACTTGTTACCGGCGGAAAGACCATGGGAATGCGTGCCTTTGCCGCCAGGGGATTAGGGAATTCAGGTAAGAAGAGTTCCTACGCTTACCTTAGGAAGGCACTCTACGATACATCAGATTTAGTGGTAAAATCAGCTGTTGAAGCAATAGGCAAGCTTAAAATCCGACAGAGCTCCGGTGAGTTGGCCTCCCTCTATGCTCGCGGGGCAAGGGAAGTCCGTCTTGCTGTGCTGAGAGCCGCCGCTGAATTCGGTTTTGCCGGGGGATTTCGTTCCATCCTTTTTTCAGGAATGAAGGATAAGGACTATGAAATTCGAAAGCTCGCGCTCTCTTATTTTTCAAACAGCAGTTCTTAGGTGGTAAGAATGACCCAGGATAGTACCTATCATGAAACAGATACCCTCCTTTTGACCTTCCTTCAGGATGGAGAATCAATAATCGACTCCATAACAAGGGAGCTGCACCTTCTAGAAACAGAGGGAAGAGGGGAGGAGAGGATCAATCAAATTTTTCGGGACATCCACTCTTTTAAATCTGAAGCAGCGTATTTGGAATACAATGAGCTTGCTGAAAAGGCAAATTCCATGGAAGGAATCCTTCACGGCTTACGGGAATCTGATGGAGAGCTTCTCTCATCTACCATCTCCGATCTTTTCCATCGGTTGAACGAAATTGCTGCTATCTTCGGTAACCTAAGAGAGAGGCAGAGGGAAGGAGGAAAACAGGAAACCGAAACGCAAACAGTGGAAAAATCCTTGAACGCGGAAGAGAAAGCTAAAGAAAGAAAGGGAGAATCAGGGCTTTTTACTCCTTTCGAGATTGGTCTTCTCAATGAAAGCAGGGCAAGAGGAGAGGAATTCTACCGACTAGTCTGCGAGATCCACCCGGATACCCAGATGAAATATCCGCGGGTTTATCTTTTAATGAACAATCTTGAGCTTATAGTAAATGTGGTAAAGACGGTCCCGGAAATTACTGAAGTTGAATTGGAAAAGACAAATACAATCTTTATGTATTTAACCGCTTCCATAGATGAAAAGGAGATTTTTCGTGCTGTTTCTATTGATGAAATAGAGAGGGTCCAGCTTAGCAGGTTGAATTTCAACACTTTTCTTCGTTGCGACCCCCAGCCGAATACGATGGAAATAGCAGCGAAAGAAGAACGTCCTTCCTTTGTAGAAAGCGGTTTTGTAAGTGTTGAAACAAAAAGAATTGAAGATCTCATACAGTTTATGGACGAAGCTCAGTACAGAATATCGAGGGTCTCGAAGGAAAAAGGTGTTTCAGCCAAAGAGGACGACCTAAAGCGGGTAGGAGAATTAATATCCCGGATGGAGGATGTCCTGAAAGACCTTCGCATGGTCCGTTTCGGAAGCATAGGTATGAAGCTGATGAGGTTCATCCGGGACCTATCGGAAAAAAAGAGGAAAATAGTGCGTTTCCACATTGAAGGTGAAGAACTCCTCGTGGACAGAAGAATACTCTCTATTCTCTCCGATCCCTTGGTCCATCTTTTAAGAAATGCCGTCGATCACGGTATTGAATTCCCTAAAGACAGAGCGGAAAATGGAAAGCCGGAAGAAGGAGACCTTGTACTTTCCGCCTGGAAGGAATCCGGAAGGTTTTTTTGCTCAGTAAAGGACGACGGCAGAGGTGTAGACCCTCAGGAAATCAGAAAGAAGCGTAGGAGCGGCCAGTACAGAGAGATCAGAAATAATGAAGATCTCCTGCGGCTTTTGGCTTCTCCTGGATTCAGCACCCGGGAGGAGGCTGACACACTCTCGGGCCGGGGTGTGGGCTTGGATCTGGTCGTACGAAAGGTCCGACAGAATTTAGACGGAGAGATTACCCTAAAAACACAACCCGGGGTAGGCACGGAGTTCCTTATATCAATACCCGAGGGATACAGCATGATTCCGATTCTGGTGGTGAGCGCCGGCGGTCTTTCCCTTGCTCTCCCGAAGAGCAACTGTGAAGAAACCCTAACCATAAACGCTTCCTATTATGGAAGGGACGCTTCGGGGCTTCTTACGTATAATGGTATTCCCGTATACAGCTGTTACGGGAAAATAGCCATGAAAGGCGGCGTGCCGAAGGAGAAATTCGGTTGTGTGTTGAATCATTTAGGGAAGAAGGGTCTTCTTCTGGTGGACGAAGTCCTTTTCGAACGAGACATAACACAGAACAGCCTTAAGCTTGACAAAGAGGTCCAGCCTCACATGTTTGAAATATCCGCTGGAGCTGTAGTTTCGAAACTCCTCTATCTAAGCCCCTCATTTTTATTGTAGCTTTTTCCCAGAGATGTGTTAATAAAGCAGCTTTTAAACATAGTTAAACTATACGTAACTATTTTACAAAAAGTTACGTATGCCTGGGGCCTTTCTCTACTATATCGCTCAGGGAAAGGACTTCCATCATTGTCTTAGGCACGCCTCCGCGGCGGCGGCACTTTCCACTAGAAGGGCAGGGGGGAGGCAGTCTATACCCAGTCGAGAGCGGGTCGAGAAATTCCTCTTATCTCAAGAAATCTAGGGAGTTTGCCTATGGATGTTCTCTCTTTGGCAGGATAATCTCTATTCCCGTACTGCGATTGCCACGGAGGGGAGATTCAATCCACATCCGGCCATTAAACTTCTTTGTAACATAGTAGGCTTTTGTTAAACCAAAACCCCCTCCTCTTGTAGGCCTTTCTTTTGCATTACTACCTCTTCTTCCAAAAGTAATAATATCTTCGATTTCTTTTTCCGGAATTCCGATACCGGTGTCCCGCACTATAAAACGAAGTGTAGAATTGGATTCGTGGAGACCTGACTGGATGCTCTTACCAGGATCTGTGTATTTTCTCGCGTTTGCCAGGAGATCTCTTATAACGTCCTGAAAAACCGCGGGCATCCAAATATACTTACCATGTACACTGGCAATTTCAAAATAAATAAGGTAATCTTATGGCCCTTGTTCTGCCGGGTTGTAAACGATCCTGTATTTTCCCTTAGAATTCTTTTCAATAGCATCAAAGACATTGAAGAAGTTGCTTTTAATCTGCCTACTATCATGGCGGACCCAGGGATCGGGGTCTAAAGGCTGATTTAAAGCGGCATTAGTGATATACTTACTATGTTCTATTATATTCCGTAAACGATGCGTTTTAGTTGTTCCTCGAATATTGTAGAATACGAATATTGTAGAAATAGAAACAAGGAAAGGAGAGTGGTACGATGAACGGGGTAAGAATTAAGCAAAATACGAGTAGAGGTTTCTTATTCACGTTCACGGGTTTTTTTGTATGTTTTCTTTTTTTATCCCACACTGCCTTTGCGGAAGACTTTTTTGTAGCCTACGCTGAAGGGGAGGTTACCGTCCGCGAGGGGAATTCCTGGGGGGAGGTCCACATAGGGGATACGCTAACCGAGGAAGACACTATCCGCCTTGGGAAGGCATCGGTGGCGGAGCTCTCCTCTTCACGGGACCTTATAACCCTGACCAGGGAGGGCACCTATTCACTGGAAAAAATGGTAAAGGAAGCGGACCAGCGAAAAAAGGTCAGGTTTGGCGCCCTTCTTACAGGGAAATTGGAAACCGCATTAAAGGGGACTAAGCATAAGGAACAGAGTGCTGTCGGGGGTGTCCGCGGTTCCGAAGCGGTAGAGGACGAGGGTATGTCCTGGATGACCAGTGATACTACCGCCCTCATAGGGACGGGAAAGGAGGAATTGGCCAAAGGAGATGTGGATGCCGCTCTAAGCTTATTCCAGGAGGCGTATGACTACGCCCTGGATGACCAAGAGATGGGAATGGCCGCCTTTTATCTTGCCGGGTGTTATGATCTTAAGGGAGAGAAGGATAAAGCCCTCTCTCTTTTGGAAGATGTAAAGCTGAAACCTGATTCTGCGCTGTACACAGATTTCCATGTCCTTAAAGGTAAACTCCTGGTAGAAACCTTTGCCTATGCCGAAGCGGAAACATTTCTTGCTCGGTTCCAGTTTTCCCAGGCGGATGAAGAAGCGTCTCAGCTTCTGTATCTTCTTCTGGGGATGTCCTGTCTTGGCCAGGAGAAAAATAGTCCTGCCCGGGATTATTTTACAAAAGCGAAAAATATTGACCCTAGTTCGGATAAGGGGAAAGCGGCAGCCGAGCTCATGCAAAGCCTATAGAATTGCTGCTATAGAATCCTTTTCTAGTGCTCTAAGGTGAATATGGTGGCAAAAGCCGGAGGAGGGACCCCCCGCCGGGAAACTTGAAACCTATAGGGCGCATGGACTATTCTGTACCCTATGAAACGGCGGCTCTTCTTTACTGCTCTTTTTTTATTTTTCATTCTTTTTCCCCTCCTCTCCCAGGAGGAATTCCAGGGCAGAAGGAAACTTGAAACCGGCCACTTCCTCTTTATCTATGAAGAAAAGGACAGTGAGGCCCTCCGGGAACTTCTTACCTTTGCCCCCGGGGTATACAGCGCGGTTACCGGATATTTCGGCCGGCAGCCTGAGGAAAAGATCCCGGTGGTGGTAAACGGAAGGACCGATCAGGCGAACGGATACTTCAAGAGCGGCCCTAGCCGGATTGAACTGTTTGTTGCCTCCCCCTCAGGGCCCTGGGCCGGGGCCTTAAACCGGAATTGGCTCCGATACCTTTTTATACACGAGTTTACCCACTATATGCATCTTACCGAGGATGCGGGCTTTTACGGGAATGCCTCCAAGGTGTTCGGCGAGCTCGCAAAAAACGGGGTCTCCTTTCATCTTCCCGGATGGATGGTGGAGGGGATTACCACAGTCCTGGAAACCCGGTTTACCTCCGGTGGAAGGGGAAGAAATCTCTTTTTTGAACTCTACTATAAAGCCCACATTATGGAGGAGGAGTTTTTTTCCCTGGGACAGGCGGGATACGGGAGTATCTACCCTCCGCCGGGAAGAATCTATATAGCCGGTTATATGATGGTGGATTACCTTATGGACCGCTACGGCGAAGATGTCTTCGCGAAGATCCACAGGGAGTATATCCGCTTTCCCCTCTTCGGCCCCTGGGGGGCGATAAAGAAGGTGACCGGAAAGAGCGGAGATGAACATTTCGACGCAATGGAAACCCTCTACCGAAAACGGTTTTCCGCCTATAGGGATATTCTCCCGGGAAAAAGAGTCGTGCCGGATACTTATGGAAACTGGTATTACCCTCGGGCCGCGGAAAACGGACTGTATCTCTACCGTGAGGGGCTGAATACACCTCCGGCAATTGTGCGGCTCTCTCTTGATGACCCCGGAGACGCGGAAGGACCG
>CAYXSD010000004.1:0-3938 GCA_964466335.1 uncultured Spirochaetales bacterium | reverse complement strand
GACCGGCAGAGGAGGTTATTATTCCGGCGCGGCTCTTCGATGAATACTCCTTCGATCTGGATGCCCGGGGGAGTACCCTGGTATACGCCGCGGCGGATTACAACTTCGCCAAAGCAGGGGGACCGGAGGTCGTCTCGGACCTCTTTAGCTATTCCCTTGATACCGGGGAGAGCAGAAGACTCACCAGGGGCGGCCGTCTCCGTCAGCCCGCCCTCTCTCCCGACGGGACAAGGCTCCTGGCAGTACAGCGGATGGGTTCCTATTCCAGGCTAGTGGAGGTGGATATGGCCGAGGGCGGCCTCCTCCCCCTGTACGAGGAGGAACAGACGACGGTATTCACCCCTGTTTTCTCTCCCGACGGAAACAGGATCGCCTTTACCGTAAATCAGCGGGGTATGCAGGATATATATCTCCTCGATGAGGGAGGAGAGGCAAGGCCGGTACTGGGCGGTACCGACTGGGGGGGAGATTATTTCCCATCCTGGAAAGACAATGAAACCCTCCTCTTTACCTCCGACCGGGAAGGAGAACTGGCCCTGTATGAGATTTCCACGGAAGCTGAATATCCCGGGGAATCAAAACCGAGATATACGAAAAAAGAACCGGTGAGAATTCTCCGGGATCCCGCGGGGATTATTTCCGCCCGGGTTTCCGGGGATAAGATATATTACGGAACCTATACATCCAAAGGATATACCGCGGCGGTAAAGGAGTACCCTTCCGTGGGAGAACCGGCGGTACCGTCGGGTTTGTCCATAGAAGAAAGGCCGCCGGAGGCCTATGACTGGTTGGAGCTTCCCCCCTCCCGTTCCTATACCGACCTTCCCCGTCCGATACTCTGGTTTCCCATCCCGGTGGTAACTCCTGTACGCAACAGTGCCGGATTCGCCCTGGGCGCGGGGATAATGACGATGTTTGCCTCGCCCTTAAGCTTTGTCTCCCTGGAGACTAATGCCGGTTTCTATCCCTCACTCAGCCAGATCTACGCCTCCGCTGATATAGAAGTGGAGGCTCCTCCCTTTCGTTTTTCTTACAGACTGGACCACGATTACGAAGATACCGGGGTTAATGCCATCATAGGATCCCTGTTGTTTCCGGTCTACCGTCAATCGACTTCACAAACAGTTTCCCTGGGATTTGATCTCCTCTCCGGGTATATCCGCGGGAGGGGTAACTCTATTCTTCTACACGCGGGACTCTCCCACAGCTACTCCATTTACGGGGCTGGGCGGTTTACCTTCGGGCAGGCCCTTTCCGCCCCGGGTTTTCATAGATTGTCCCTCTTCTCCGGAGTCTCCCTGGCGCATCAAGCCCTTACCGCGCCCCGGGACATTATTGCGCCGGGCCTTCGGGCTTCTCTGGGGATGTATACCTCCTTTCTCCTCTATCCGGGAGATCCGAAGGGAATCGGTTTCCACGGGGACGTTATGGGGGGAATACGATTCCTTACACCCCAATTGCTCTTCCGTCTCGGCGGAAAGGCCAGTTTTATCCCCTCCGGGCTGGCGGACGGGTATCTTCACGTCGCCTCTCCGAGGGGGATACGGTTTTCTTCTACGGTAAATCCGGTAGACTATCCTCTGGCGGTCCTCGGCGCGGCGGAACTGCGGTGGGTGCCGATTGTCGCGGATGCCCCCCTCCCCTTCGGTTTACACCTGCAGCATATCGGAGTGGGAGTGCAGCTGGAAAGTGAAGCGGGGTTTTCCTTTGAAGGGGATGTTTCAGCAGGGGAGTATCTCTATCCCGGAGTGGAAATCTCTCTTCTCGTGGGACATTCGATCTTCACGCTGCCCGTTCATTTTGGAACCGCGTTCCGAATTTCTACCCGGCAGGGGAGGGGATTCAACCCCGGGGAAGATATCAGCATCTATTTCGGGTTTAGCTTTAACAGTTTTACAAGCGGCGCGGCACCCGCGGGATTGACAGCCCCTAATGTTCCGGAATATACCGAAAATCGAAAGTAAACGTAAGTTGTAACGTAAGTATTGAGGTTCTTGCAAAATTACTATTTTTCAGAGCCTCAATAGTGAAAGTGGCTTTTTTATCTATGCTTTAGACTTCTCAAAGAGGGCCTGGAGTTCGGCCTTGGCGGGGGTATCTTCCGCCTTAACGAATTTCTCCCATTGGCGTTGTTCACCCCTTAACAATTCAAGGATTTCACCGCTTTTAATGTGCTCTATAAGATCATTTAACTCTGTCCATCCTTTGAGGAGTTCATCTCCCGGTTCCGTTCTGCCGCTGCTATAGTAATAAGATGCTTTATAGAGAAGGTGATAAATGGCCTGGGCCCTGCCTAATTCTCCGGCGAAGACTCCGGGCATGGGGTCGATATCTTCCTTAACTCCGGTTAATCCTGCCAAGTACTGGAACAGAATGAGTCGATACATATCTCCGAGGAAGCGGGAGGCCTCGGTTTTCTTTTCTGAAGAAGCAACTGCACCCTTGTAATGAGCGATCCGTAGATCCGGGTGAAAGATACCCCTGGCGCCTTTGGAGAGGCCGCTAAAGTAGAACTGCTGGTCCTCCGCCCGGCCAACGAGAGAAAAGGTAAAGGGCCGGAATTTTCTTAATCCCTCGTTGGTAATACCGTACCCGCCCCCTTTTACAACGGTATGAGAAATATGGTCCTCCAACGAATTACAATGGTTATAAAGCGCGGTTGCTTTGGCATGGGCAGCGCCTTTGTTGAAGAAGAGGTCGGTATTCCCCGCACAGGGGGAAGCCTTTACGTCCGGTTCCCGCATGGCTTTAGAATATCCCAGTGCATCAATATCCTTGGAGTTGATGTACTCCCCAAGATTGAACACCAGTTCTACCTCTCTTCCCCTCCAATCCAGTGCCTTGCCGCCCCAGAGGGTGTGGCAGAGGGTGGTAAGCCAGGTCCTGCCGGTGGCGGCGAAAAGGTCCTTGGAACGGATTCCTTCGTCTGTATCGAGCTTGAACCCCGCCCTGATGCCGTAGGCTTTTTCCATAAGGAGCTGGGTGTATTTTAAGGCGTTGAAATGGACCCCGTACTTCCCGAAGACGGAGTATACGGTTAGGGTATTATCTGTAAGTACATTTTTTATTGTTTTAACGACTTCCTCCGTTAAAACAAAGACCGAAATGTGGGAAAGCCTAAGGGAACGGAGCTTCTCCAATATCCATGCTCCGCAGGGACCGTCCAGATTTGAGTGGGTCACCGATACGGAGAGAAGGACCGGAAAGGAGTACTCTCTCGGAAGGACTTCTTTTTCCTTTTCAAAGGCAATATCCTTCTCCAATTCTCTAAGGCATTGTATTAATTCATGTTTTTCATCTTCCTCAAAGAGATGTACCGGATGATCGTAGTCGGCAAGTTTTTGCCCGGGACCGGTAAGCACCTGTCGCGCGATTTCGCGCTTATCGCCGGGGATGTATTCGGCAAGACTTCCGTGCTGATCTGTTTCCGGCAGGGTATAGAGGGCGTTCAACTGCAGGACAACCTCAGTGGGTTGTATCGGTGCGGGATTCGGCTCTACCTCTTTCAGGCGCCACCGCCGGATTATATCCTCCTCCGGCATTTCCGTCTCCGGTGCCCAAATGCCGGAAATAGTCTTCGCCTTTTCTTCCAGGGAAACTCCCCCGTTCTCCAGGATGGCAAGGGCCGCCTTTGCCCGGTCACTATTCTCTTCCCGGGAGTAGTAGGAACAGAAAATCTCCTTTCCCTTTTCCGCTGCTTCCCAAAGGAGGTTTTCCTGAGGAAGGTCTTCATTATGGTTTCCGTCCTCTAACTTTAGGGAGCTGCCCTTCGCAATGGCCCCTTCTGCCCCGGCTCCTGAAGCCCACTGAAATATTCGGCAGGGCAGGGAAGTGCCATCCTGAAAACCTTTTACGGATACAGCTCCCAATGGCCCTTCCATATCCGGGTCCAGTCCTGTAACTGCTCCCAGGGTTTTCCTGAAAAGCTGCTCCGCTAT
>CAYXSD010000003.1:37449-98432 GCA_964466335.1 uncultured Spirochaetales bacterium | reverse complement strand
ACAACAATTAAAGAGACACAACACTACGTTGAAAATATACATATAACAGAAATAATAGAAAATGAACGATTGATGGAAAAAACCACCAGAAAAAACGGGAATTTTTACGAATTGATTCGTTGGGAGTATGACAGCAAAGATAACGTAAGTATGAAGTTTCGAAGGTCATCAGGAATGAGAGAACGTTGGGTATACCGATATAAGAATAATAATGTCCTCACAGAAGAAGTGTACAGTGTTAACGAAAACACGCGGAAGGTCATTCGCTATGGAAAAGAGGACCGGAGGACGGAAATTCTCTATAGAAATGGGACCCCTTTTTTAGAAGTAACCTATCAAGGAACTGAAAAGGAAGGTGAACAGCTATTACCATCCGCGGAGAATGGAGAAAATTGAGACTATCTTGGATCTTATTTGTAGCCAGAAGATATGTACAATCCACGAGAAAAGAGAGAGGATTATCGACATCATTTCTTGCAGTTGGTGGAATAGCCTTTGGGGTGATCACTCTCATCGCTGTTTTAGGAGTTATGAATGGGTTCCAGATGGGATTTATAGAGGATATTTTGGAGATTAGCAGCTATCATCTGCGCGTTCGTATAATAGGTGACTTGGATTATGGCCCTTCCGATATTTTAAGCATACCAGGCGTAAAGGCGGTCCTCCCTTTCAGAGAGGCACAGATTATTGTAAAGGGAGACTATTCCGATTTTCGAGGCCTCCTATTAAAAGGAATCCCATGGGACGGCTTTAACCGAGACACCGGCCTTTTGAAAGAGTTAAACATTCTTTCAGGGAAGGATACCAAAGAAGCAATACTAATTGAACAGGGAGAAATTGTTCTGGGAATAGAACTTGCACAAAAACTTGGCGTAGGACCTGGGGAGACAATTTATCTTGTATCTATCAATAATCAAAAAAATCTAAGAGGCAGCCCCGTTCAGATTGAAATGAAGGTCGCCGCAGTATTTCGTAGCGGTTTTTATGAGTATGATTCCGCTCTGGGGTTTATGAATTTAAAGGATTTTAATCGGATTGAAGATACCGAGACTCCTCCCACCTGGGGAATAAAGCTCAGAAACAGATTTCAAGACAGCAATGTCATCAGTAGGATAAAATCAAAGCTGAATAGTTCCTCTGTAGAAGTAAAGAGTTGGAGAGATTACAACAAGTCCTTTTTTGGGGCCCTCCGCACTGAAAAATTGATGATGATGATTCTCGTTGGGCTTATCTTTTTGGTGGTGGGAGTTAATATCTATCATTCTCAAAAGCGGACAGTCTTTGAAAGAACTGAGGAAATAGGCTTGCTAAAATCCATCGGCGCTTCTCCAAAGGGGGTCAGATTGGTTTTTATCCTGGAAGGTGCCATTATTGGTTTTATTGGATCCTCAATAGGTATATTATTCGGATTGCTTTTAACAAGCCATATAAATGAGGTGTTCTCCTGGGTTGAGACTATCATAAACGTATTTTCTCAACGAGACTTGGCTTTCTTTTCCCCCAGCGTCTTTTATATGTCCAATGTTCCTGTGAGAGTGATATTCCATGAAATTCTCCTAATTCAGCTATTTGCAACCGGGTCCACCTTATTGGCATCGTATTTTGCTTCTCGCCGGGTAATCCGGATACGCCCAAGCGAAGTTTTAAGATATGAATAACAACAATTATTCCATGAAGGCGGTAAAAGGATGTCAATGTGTGAGCTTTCTAATCTAGTAAAGACTTTTACCACTGGTGTCGAGTCCTTAACTATTATTAACGGACTTAACCTTACCATTAAAGAAGGAGAGGTCATTACTATTACCGGGGAAAGTGGTTCCGGCAAAAGTACTCTCTTAAATCTTATTGGAGGTTTGGACACGGCTACCAGAGGAGAAATTCAGGTTGCTGGGGTGGCGGTTTCAAATCTAAAAGAAAAGGAGCTATCATGGTATCGCAGCACGATTATTGGATTCATTTTTCAGTTCCACTATTTATTAAAAGATTTTTCCAGTATGGAGAATGTAATGCTTCCGGGGCTTGTTGCTGGGATGAAAAAGGAGGAGGCAAAAGCAAGGGCTCTAGAGCTTCTAGAAATGGTGAAATTGCTCAATAGAGCTGATCACTTTCCTGCTACCCTCTCCGGTGGCGAGCGTCAACGGGCAGCCGTCGCCAGAGCACTAATGAACGATCCAAAAATAATTTTAGCAGATGAACCAACGGGGAACCTGGATAAAAAAAACTCTAAAAATGTGGAGGACATCCTTTTTGAATTGGTCCGGACATACGGAAAAACATTAGTTCTTGTTTCACATGATCCCGAAATTTGTGATAAGGGAGAACGAAAATTTTCTCTTGAGGGAGGGACATTACTGAAACTATGAGATTACGGTTTGTTCTCAATGTGTGTTTTCGGTTTTTTAGTAGAGAGTGGCATAAACGATCGGAACATAAACAGCTTAGAAACGCAGTCTTCGGTATAGCCTTGAGTCTTGTACCGCTTATTTTGGTACAAGAGGTGGCCAACGGTATGATTGAGGGTATTACCAGGCGATATCTAGAGATTGGATCGTTTCATCTTCAAGTCAAACACTATGGGGAACCGGATAAAAAAGACGCGGAATTCATAGAGTCTCTGATAGAGGAGGTAGAAGGCGTTAAGCATGTTATACCAATAAAACAAGGTTTGGGGTTGGTATATTCCGAAGAGACTAAGCAAGGAGTTACATTGAGGGGTGTTCCTGCTGATGTATATGATACGGACGAGGGATTTCAACGATATTTTACCATTCTTCGGGGTTCATTTAATCTGAAAAAAGACGAACACATACTTTTGAGTGAAGAAACTGCGAACAAGCTATCCCTTTCCTGTGGAGATACGGTGAAACTTATTACTGCAAAGTCGCTTCCCGGGAGGCCTCCCATCTTAAGACCTTCTTCCTATACGGTTAGCGGAATTTTTACTACCGGCTATTTTGAATTAGACAAGCTTTCTCTCTACATATCAGAAGATCAGGGGTGGAGGGTGTTTAGCGGAGCTGGCAGCTTCTTCTTCGGAATAAAAGTACATGCCCCATATTCAAGAAAAGAACTAAGGAATGTAAAAGAGGAAATAGGGCAAATACTTCCTTCAGACTGGTATGTCTACAGTTGGAGGGAGTTGGAAGGAAACATGTATCGTTCGCTGGAAATGACAAAGAGGATATTACTCTTTATAATGGCCATGATAATTATTGTTGCTTCTGTAACGATTTCGTCTTCTCTTATTATGCTTGTGATGGAAAAGCAAGAGGAAATAGCAATAATGAAAAGCATCGGGGCCCAGCCGGGGGAAATAACCATGGTATTCCTTCTTGCCGGTGGAATCTGCGGTTTGTCCGGGGCGGTCTTGGGGACCTTGGCGGGTCTATTCCTTTCGGTCAACATTAACGAAGCGGTACGGCTTTTAGAAAGATTGATCAATGGAATAATCGATCTACTGGGAATTCTGCTGTCTCCAATTTGGGAGGGACCCTCAGTGACCTTTCGACTCCTCGATCCAAGCTACTACCTTACGGAAATACCTCTTCGCTTATACTGGCCTGAAATAACCGGAGCAATGGCATTTACCATTTTCCTTTCAATTTTGGCGGCAACAATTCCTGCAGCGAAAGCTGGAAGAACAAAGCCCTTGGATATCTTGCGAAAGCATTAGGGGAGCGATAAATACGAAAGGTTTTAGGTATGTCCGTTAGCTAAAACTACTGAAATTTCTTTGCCATCTCGGTAAACCACATTATATTAGACAGTAAAGATAATTTTAGTTACACTGAAGATGATATGGAAGAGCAGAAAAAATGTGAAATATGCAAGGAACGAGACGCTGTTATTCATGTTCAGCAGATTATGGGAAATGAAATTATTGATCTTCATCTCTGCGAGGTCTGTGCTCATGAAAAAGGTATTATAAGTAAGAACGAGTCTATAGAGCTTTCACTGTCAGAGCTGCTCACAGGACTTTTAGATGCCAACAGTCCACTGACAGATAAAAAGAATTTAGACCAATGTCCGAATTGCGGCATGACATATCAGGACTTTCGAAAAGAGGGAAAGGTAGGGTGTGCAGAGTGTTATAATAGTTTCCATGAGGCAATAATGTCTATATTGTCTAATATTACAGCTGCTCCGCGGCATAGAGGGAAATATCCTAAAAAACTCTTGGCATATAAGAAACTCTTAGTTGATAAGGAGCAGTTAAAGGAAAAATTGCAAAGGGCGATCCAAGAAGAAGATTACGAAACAGCGGCAGACTTAAGGGACAGAATAAACGAGCTCGAGAAAGCAGCGGAGGAAAATCATGGTGAGCAATGATGTCCTGGGAGACGGTACAGGCTGGTTTTTTGAAGCAGGACAAGATAACGATGTTGCCTTAGCTTCGAGGATACGACTCTCTAGAAATCTTCAAGGATATCCTTTTCCCGGAATGATGAAAAAAGAGGAAGAGCGTCTACTCAGGGACGAAGTAATAGAGATATTTGATAAAATATCAAAAGAAAACTTGTATAACCGCTTTCTTCTATCTCAACTTTCGCCCTCCCAGAGAAAAATGCTGTTAGAGAGAAACATAATAAGTCAGGAGTATTCGCTTAAATCGGACAATGCAATAATTTTCAATGACAATCAAACACTTTCGGTGTTGATAAATGAAATCGACCATCTTAGGTTGACAGCAATACACGGGGGAGGAAGTTTCCAAAGAGGATATGAGGAATTGGACACCTTAGATAGAGAATTGGAAGAACACATGGATTACGCGGTAAATTTTGAATTGGGGTATCTAAATACGGAAGTAACTAATAGTGGTACCGGTTTAAGAAGTTCTGTAATGCTTCATCTACCCGCGCTGGTAGAATCAGGGTTGATTGAGAAAACATTCAAAGCTGTTGTACAGGTTGGGCTGACAGTGAAGGGGTTCTTTAGTGATGCTGAGAATTCCTTAGGGGATATGTACCAGATCTCTAGTCAAACTACAATCGGGATTTCTGAAAAAGAAATTATAGAAAAACTTGAAAATATTACCAAACAGATAGTACATTATGAGAGAAGGGCAAGAGAAGAGATGATTGAAAAGAGAAGGGTGGATACGGAAGATCGAATATTCCGTGCGGTGGGAATCTTAAAATATTGCCGTTATCTGCCCGCTCGAGAGGCAATAGAGCTTATTTCTTCTCTTAGATTGGGATCGGCCCTGGGTTGGCTGAAAGTGCCGATTGAGCTGCTGACATCTCTTCTGTTTAGAACTCAGAAGTCGCACATACAAAAGAGGATAAGCAGTAAAGAAATGGGTGCCGATAGTAAATATATAGACTATGTGAGGGCACAGGTGGTGAGAGATACCCTAATGTCCTGTAATATATAATGGAGGAATAAATGTTCAAAGGCTTGACACAGAGAGCACAGAGAATATTGACAATACTGGCACAACAGGAAGCAAAACGTTTCCATTCAGATCAGTTGTTGCCTGAGCATATCATTCTCGCGATTATGAAAGACGGCGGGGGTTTAGGATATAAAATAGTAACAAAGCTACATATTGATCCGGCGGAAATGCAGCTGGAGGTGGAGGAAAGCATAACTAAAAAGACTGGGGGCTTTGTCCTGGGCGATGTTCCCCCTTCAAAGCGGGGAAAAAAAGTCCTGGAAGGTTCCGCGGAAGAAGCAAGAAGTTTAGGGCATGAATATATCGGTACGGAACATCTACTTTTGGCGGCGGCTAAGGAAGACGGCAGCGTAGTAGACCGGGTTCTAAAACGGCATAATGTCAGTGTAGAAGATATTAGAGCGGCAATTGTTGAGGTTAGCGGCTCTTCTCCACCGAAAGAAGGCCAAAGTCAGCAGCCGTATCAACAGAAACGCAAGGTCCACAGTGGGGGAGCAAAAAAGACCACTCCAACGGTAGATGAGTTTTCACGGGATTTAACGGATTACGCGCGGCAGAAAAAGCTTGATCCTGTTATTGGTAGAGAAAACGAAATACAGAGGGTAATACAAATTTTAGCTCGCCGCACAAAAAACAATCCTGTCCTCATAGGTGAACCAGGTGTAGGAAAGACAGCAATAGTGGAGGGTTTGGCCCAAAAGATTGTAGATGGAAGCGCCCCCGAGGTACTTATGGGTAAACGGGTAATGACTCTGGATCTGGCATCTCTTATCGCGGGGACGAAGTACCGTGGTGAATTCGAAGAACGATTAAAGCGAGTAATGAAAGAGATTGTTACCGCTAAGAATATCATTCTTTTCATAGATGAACTCCACACTATTATAGGGGCAGGAGGCGCTGAAGGAGCCATCGATGCCTCGAATATGCTAAAACCTGCTCTATCAAGGGGTGAATTACAGTGCATAGGTGCTACAACGTTAAATGAGTATAAGAAGTACATTGAAAAGGACGCAGCCTTAGAGCGCCGTTTCCAGATGATTTATGTAGACCAGCCGAATGCCGCGGAAAGTCTTAGAATCTTAGAGGGGATAAAATTAAGGTATGAGGAACATCACAATGTTACCTACACCCCTGGTGCATTGGAGTTAGCTGTACACCTTTCCCATAGGTATGTTTCTGACCGCTTTCTACCTGACAAGGCGATAGATCTTATAGATGAGGCAGGTTCTAGGAAGAGAATACATAACAGTGTAAGACCGAAGGAACTTGCCGAATTGGAGAAAGAAATTGAGGACCTAACAGGCGAAAAAATGGCGTTGGTAAACAGCCAAAACTATGAAAAAGCGGCAGCCATCCGAGACACTGTACGTCAGTTAAAGGAACGGGTGGAGGAGATGAAAAATGACTGGAAGATCTCTCTAAGGAATGAAAAAAACATCGTGGACTCCCACGATATACAGTTGGTTATTTCCAATATTACAGGGATTCCTCTGTCCCGTTTGGCGGAGAGCGAATCTCAGAAGCTCCTACATATTGAAGAAGAACTACATAGAACAGTCATCGGTCAAGACCAGGCTATTGTAGCGGTTGCTTCTTCGATTCGGCGGAGCAGAATAGGACTAAATTCGCCAAAAAGGCCGATGGGTTCTTTCGTTTTTCTTGGGCCTACTGGTGTGGGTAAGTCTCTCCTCGCAAAAACACTGGCAGAATTCCTCTTCGGAGACGAAGATGCTCTGGTGAGAATAGACATGAGCGACTTTATGGAGAAGCATAACGTTTCTCGTCTTGTCGGCGCGCCTCCCGGGTATGTTGGTTATGAAGAAGGAGGACTGTTAACAGAGAAAATACGAAGAAGACCATACAGTGTTGTGCTTTTAGACGAAATTGAGAAGGCCCACCCTGACGTTTTTAATATGCTTCTTCAGGTGTTAGAGGAAGGCGAGCTTCAGGACAATCTTGGACATAAAGTCTCCTTTCGAAATACTATACTTATAATGACCTCTAACGCCGGCGCCAGAGAGATTTCTCATAGCAGTAATGTGGGGTTTAAAGCGCAAGATGGTTTCATGAGTTACGCTGACATAAAATCCTCTGCTATGAATGAACTCAAACGCCTATTTAGACCGGAATTCATTAACCGAGTCGATGAAATCGTGGTGTTTCACAGTCTCAACCACGAACAGCTAAAAATTATTGTTGAGATTATGTTGGAAGAGGTAATGGAAAGGCTGCATGAGATGAACATGCTCATGGATGTTAGTCGACAAGCAAAAGAGTACATCATTGGGCATGGATACGAAGCTAAGTACGGAGCACGCCCTTTAAGGCGGGTAATACAAAAAGATCTTGAAGATCCTCTATCTGTGGAAATCCTAAAGGGAAGATTTGTTTCCGGCGATACCATTGGCATAGGGGTACGAAGCGGAAAATTATCCTTCCGCTTAAAAAGCAGAGAAAAAAAACAGGAGAAAAAGGCCCCTGAGCCTATTCTGAATTAACTGCGGAAATACTATTTCTGTAACAAACTGGACAGTATAATGAACCTGGAAGCTTTTATACTTGGAAGCGGAGGTATGATGCCGTTACCACACAGGCATCTTACTTCTGTGTTATTACGACGGGAGGGGCAGTTGTTCCTCTTTGACTGCGGAGAGGGAACTCAAGTTTCTCTACGTCGATTAAATCTACGATGGAAAAAGATCTCTGTTATTTTTGTAAGCCATACCCACGCTGACCATGTAACCGGGATACCGGGTATGTTAATGCTCTCCTCACAAGTTGACAGAGAAGATCCTCTCTATATTATTGGTCCTCCAAAAATAAAGGAGTACATCGAAACCAGCAGAAGAGTCTTGGATATGTACATTAATTATGAAATTCATGTACATGAGATTACCGAAGAGGGGCCCGTATATACGGGAGACGGTTTTACAGTCCAAGCTTTTCCATTGAGCCATACGAAGCCCTGCTATGGATACACCTTTATTGAAGATGAAAGGCCAGGTGTCTTTTACCCGGAGAAAGCTGAATCCATGGGCGTACCAAGGGGGCCAAAGTGGTCACAATTACAGAACGGAGAAAGTGTAATAGGAGAGAATGGAGATTGGATAACATCTGAGCAGGTCATGGGACAGCCGAGAAAGGGAAGAAAGTTTTCCTTTGTAACAGACACTACCTATAAACCACACATAGCCGAAAGGGTGAGCAACTCAGACTTACTAATCTGCGAAGCAATGTTCACAAAAGATTTGGAAGAAAGTGCCAGGGAGAAAAAGCATTTGACCGCTGAACAGGCGGGAAGAATTGGCAGAGACGGCAGCGTAAAAAGAATGGAGCTGATCCACTACAGCCCAAGATACACAGAGAGAGACTTAAAAACACTTAAGAAAGAAGCGGCTGCTGTTTTTTCTAATACCCATCTCTCGAGAGACAGGAAAGTCATTACTATCCCATTTATCGAATAGAATTAATGAATAGGAACAATTTAACCTTTGGCAGTTTCGTGGTTCGTAATATAGTTTCTGTATTTTTCCGGATCACTTCTGAAACCCACTATATGAGGTCCTTTCTCATTTTTGGCCTTTCTTAGCGCCAGGAGACTTTCTTTCAGGAGAAGATCTGAACGAATGAGTCGCCCGTTTCTTGAACTTACACCAAAGCGCAGGTTGCTGGGTTTATCGTTCTTTTCAGTAATTTTTTTCTGAAAAAGTTCAAGGTCCTTTATAGTAGTATCTAAATCAACATTTGGGATAATAATGGCAAATCCCTTTTTTCCACATTCGAAAATTAAATCCTGAAAGCTAATGGTTTCAGCCAAAGTGCTGCCGATGTTATTGTAGATCTCTTTTGTTCCGCAGTCTTCCACACATTCCAAAACTACCAAGGTAAGATCTTGATCGAAAGAGGCAGCGCGTTCGAGTTCAAAGCTGAGTCGCTGTTTTATATAAGACAACCCCCCTTTCATTTCCGGCCTGTCTTTGTTCTCACATTGACCAATACTCGAATCTGAAATAGAAGATGAGGTTATTTTTGAAAAGCCTTCAGCTGTGGACCCAAGGGCAGGAGTGTGGCTCTGGAGGTCAGATGACTCTTTACTATCTTTTTCATGGCGCTCTAGGTCAGGAAGTGCCCGCTTAGATCTTAAAAAAAGAAGGTTGAATGAGAGTGAGAATAGTAAAAAAAGAATTAATAGCAGGAAGCTGTCGCGAATAATCTGAAAAAGAGCTGTTTGCGAAATAAGGGTATACACACCATCAATTCTATAAGATTCACCATTAGGAAGAGAAAGAGACAAAAAAAAAAGGTTATCCATTAAGGTTGGGAGTCTATAGGAGCTCCAGGGGGTCCATTCAGTCTAAGGATCCGGTACCGCCACTAAATAACGCGGCGTAATTGCGTAAAGATATTCAATACCGCTCTTTTCTGTATACAGGGCTACAACACGCAAATTATTGGTTTTCTTAAAAACCTGTTTAACTTCTTCGCTGAAAAAAGGGGCCTCAAAACTTCCAGATGCTAAATAAGCTGAAGAAAGAGTATTTTTTACCGATTCAAAGGATTCACGAGCAATTTTTTCAACATTGCTCTTTTTATTATAGTATCGCATAAAAGACGAGAGTAAAATTGCAATGATTACTATAATACTAAGAAAAACATAAATGGAAAAACTTCGCACCTTCATATTTGTATATTATACGAAAATACGCGGAAAGGGGAATAGTTTTTTTAAAATCTGCGAATTTTTAGTGTTTGAACCGGTGTATTTTTGAATTAGCCATGAAATTTTACTATATTGTACGTAAGAGGGATGAGGTGATGCAACATGAATATTAGAAGAAGGATCTTGCCCAGAGGTTGGTATCCAGATAACGAAAATGAGATGTCCGCAATGATATCATCATGGCAGAACAACATGGTAGAAGCTGAGAAAAATATTACTGCCGGAATTGTTCCTCATGCAGGATGGGTATTTAGCGGAGATATAACATACGATGTTGTAAGAAGAATACCCCCTGAAATAGAAACAGTAGTAGTTGTGGGAGGACACATGCCAAAAAATGGAGGCATTCTCTTGGACACACATGAGGGTTGGGAAACGCCTACGGGAATAGTAAAAAGCGACAAAGAATTCTCTCAAAAAGTTGAAAAACGGTTGACCCTTTCCTCGGATACTTCGGCTGACAATACCGTCGAATCGGTGGTACCTATGGTACACTATCTTTATCCTGATAAAAGAGTTCTTTGCCTTAGGGTTGAGCAGGGGCTAAAAGCTTCAGAACTGGGAACGGCTTTGGCAGAAACAGCAAAAGAACTAAATAGACAAATAATAGTACTAGGATCAACAGACCTTACCCATTATGGACCCAATTACGGATTCTATCCGAAAGGGACCGGTGTTGAAGCTGAAAACTGGGTACGTGAAAATAACGATAGAAGAATTATAGAAGCTCTAGTAAATATGAATGAGAAAGTAGCTTTAGCGAGAGGAGTAGAGGATAGGGCAGCATGTTCTGTTGGAGCTGCTATTACAGCGCTTATCTTTGCACGTTCTAAGGGCCTGGAAAAGGGTAAGCTTCTTGCTTACAAAACAAGTTTGGATATCCATCAAGCTGATAGCTTTGTTGGGTATGCAGGGATTATTTATACAGACAACTAAAGGATCAGTAAAGAGATGAAATCGTATGCTTAAGAACTTCAAGAGACCAATTTCTAACCTGGTCAAGGATTTCTATTCCTTCTAAGGGGCCGGTTTCTTTTCGTATTTTTGCTGTCGCCGGAAACATCGTAAACCACAATTCTTTTTCTGTATCTCCTAAACCTTGAAAATATTTTGCGAAAGGGTGGTAGGGTGTTGATAGAGATTGAATTTTCTGTTTATAAGATTCCAAAAAACTTTTTGCTGTCATGTTAGCTTTGCCTGCCGCGAAAAGAGTCTTTTTGTTTTGTGGTCTGCCCACAAGTCGATTGGTATCGATATTAAGAGGTACTCCCATTCCATGTTGCGGGACAAGATTGCTGCTTAAAGAGGAAGCTGCTTTTTCCAGACGTTCCTTATAGCTTATCATTGGTTTCGTTGTGTAAATGATGTAGTCGTCTTTTTTTTCGAGAGTTATATTTTCATTTCTTAAAAGAAATTGAAAAAATAGGGATTCTTCCGGACTAGTTCTGTTTGAAATACTGCCAAACATTTTATATAGATATGTGCCCCTGGCATAGGATTTCCCTTGCGGGAAAGAGAAGTCTAGTCCGAAAAGATATATTTCCTTTGCTCCAAGAAAATCTGCTAATGAAATAGCAGCATGACTTACATTGCCTCCCGATGTGTCAATAGTGGGAAAGGGACGCCAATGAGTACTAACATAGCGGGAAAAAGGATGTCCACTGGAGAAAAAAACCGGGTTCTTGGTGAGTCTTGTTAAAACAGGAGGGCTTGCTAAATCTAATATTAGGGGGATATCTTTCGGTAAACCTGAGATAAAGTGATGATATGAAATATGCTGACAATCGATGGATATGACGATATCCGGCAAAATGTTCTGTTCTAAAAGGGCTGGAAGGGAAGTATCAGTAGCTATAAGAGTAGATTCTTCTTTTTTCTTTAGTAATGTCGGTATCTGCATTTCCAATGAAGGACCGGCCCCGGTAATTATTGCTTTCCTTACAGGGCCTAAAGAGGGATAAGATTTTTCTGCCGTTGCTAAATTAACAATAGTATTCTTAAACCAGGTTTTTCCAAAATGAGTCTGTACCGTATAATCATCAGAGACTTCATTCAATGCCTCTTTTATCCCCTGGGTAATACGTAAAAAATATGGTTCATCATGAACAAGTTGAGAGCGGAGACTTACAGTAGAGATATCACCGGTAATTGGAGGAACATATTTCGAAATAATTACCTCTTTAATCTCATCTTCATTAACGTCAACAAGAAGAAAAACCCTGGGATCCAAAAATAGATTGTGAAAATTGATGACAGAAAGCAAAAAAGCGAAATGAGATATTTCTCTTTCAATGATAATAGCATAAGAAACATTTTTATTTTCTAGGTAAGGTGCGATATGGTATCCACCGCCTAGACCAAAAAATATAAGAAAATGTTCCTTAGGATTTTGTTGGTATAAGCGTTTAGACTCTTTTAATGGATCGAAAGTAGAGTGCAAAGGATATTGTCGACCACCCTTTTCAATAAAAGGAACGGGAAGACCGGTCCGACTTGTACACACGCTTGAGAATTTTGAAGGGGTTACAGTGGCTGCGGACTTTGCAAGTTGAGGATGCCGAGATGAGAGAGCGAGGAGATTTTTTTCGAAAAGGTGTCGATTATACATCCGTAATCATACCCCTTAATGAAGTTAGTTCCATTTTAAGACGGCTAAGGGAAGAAAAAAAATAGTCTTCCCATTTTTTTCTACCTCTTACTAAGAGAAGATTTTTGGAATCTATATAATCTTGAGTTACTATATACTTAAATAATTCTTTAATTATTGGGTCTATGGGAAGATACTGTTCTTTGTAAAAAAAAATATTTTTTTCATTTTCAATTTTTTTAATCCACGAATTAAGAAGCGAGGTTACAAATTCCACTCTTTGATTTCGTTTGGAAGATAGTGGAAAAATACTGTACTCTTTCTTGCAATTTTGTTCCTCTTTTGTCGGTACAGGAATATCAGAGAGTATCTCTGTAAATTCTTTATTATCAATAAAAGGAATATTCGGCAGCGAAACTGGAGAAAATCCGACCCTGTAAATACGTTTTTTCCAACGATTCGAATTCCTACGAAACCAATTAGCATACGTTTCAAGGCTTTTAGAAGTTCTATAGTATTTCGATTTCATGCGATCCGGATAGAATAAAAGCGCCCGTTCAAAATACTCATATTGAAGTGGATGGTACCGGTATGTAGAAAGACACAAGTGTAAATCAAAAGGATGAGGAATTACATGCCCTTGTATATCTCGTACTGCTAGATCGAAGCCAAGGAAAAAAATAGAGTTATTCGTATAGTAAAAGGAAAATTCTAACGCGGTTCCCGCAACAGTGCCGTTAGGAGGAAGAGAAATGTATGGGAGTCTCTCATGAAATATACAGTTCTTTTCGCCCGGAACACCATCAGAAATTAAGGCAATAGGATTATCATTGTTAAAATGGTGAAGTTGTGCGGAAAGAGGTGCTACTAATACAGAAGAAGGATGGAGAGAATATAGATGTTGGCCTGCCCAAAAACCTGGATCTGTAGTGATAACAAAATCAGGATAGATGGAATAATATTGTAATGCTTTAAGAGAGGAGGGTAGAGCAATAAGACAAAATTTTTTTCGATGAGATATTACTAAGGGCAATGTTTCATTGAGGGATGGGCCGGAAGCGGTAACAAGTATAGGTTTTTCAATGGCAGATAAACCCGCATACATTCGGTTATTTATAAAATTGTTAAGTACATTCTTAATCCAGCGCTTACCAAAAACCTTGGTCGTTTTTAAACTCCCGTTATGTTGTTGTATTATACTTTTTACAACTGAAGAAATATTCCTAAAATAGTTGGGTAAAGCCTCTGTGGCAGCAGGCCACGAAAGAAAAAGAAGATGTGGAATATCAGTTTCAAACAAGTGTTCAGATAAAAAAGACGTAAGCAAACCATGGGATTTTTCGGACCAAGAAATGATATTTTTGTTATGAAGAATATTTTTTGATTGCTCATAAAAAATGTCAGTAAGAAATAAAGCGATAATCTTTGTCTGGGGAAATAATTTTCGAGCAGTTAAAGGAAGGTATCCTAATGAACAACCAAAAAAAATAATTGTATTAGGTACAGTTCCAGAGGTTTGAAGATAAATAAATTTTTCAGCTTCTTTTTGAGGATCGTATGGAGATTGAAGTCTTACGCCGTTTAAAAAAGCTATTGTGCTTCCGTTACGGGCAGTACGAAGTGAAACTTCTTTCATATAATTAGTTTAAAATATCCGAGAGAAGTTCTTCAGCGTTTGTCCCATCATCCGGAAAAGCTTTTATATGTGAAATAGGATTTGGGGCACTATTTGGAAGAGAAAAGTATCCCTTTATAGCTGAAGCTATTTGATGAGCAAAAAGATCATTTCGCCGTAATCGGGATTTTGGTATAACAATGAGTAATTGAAGAGTATCCAAAGTAACGATAGACCCATTTTCACTGATCATGGGTGTTAAGATCCTAAGCACATCTTCGCGAATTCTTAAAGAATCTGCATCTTCGTTGTTTTTAAGAATTTGTTTAATAATTTTGTTTAAATCGAATACGAAAAGTACTAAGCCTGTAGAATTATGCGGCAGGGTAGCTATTAAATGGGATACTGTAGTAATGGCCTCATCTTTTTCTTTTAATGAGGAAACCGAAGTGGAAAAAAGATGGTCAGCTCTACTTTGATAGATAATGTTTGATATTTTTTCCTGATTCTCTTTGAGTAGATTGAGAAGTTCGTCTTCAGAAGAAAAAGATTTTGCAGATGTAGCTATAAGCAGACCGAAAACTTCATCGTTAATCTCTAAAGGCAAAAAAAGTAGACGTTCAAGTACGGAAAACTCTCTCAAACTGAAATACTTTTTTATTTTTTCTTGTTTAGTATCATTATTAAGAGTGGAAAGAATAAAAACAGGCTCTTCTTCTGTAGTAAGTATTAATTGTAATAATTCGTAGGGAATGCGTAATCTATGATTGGTCGTTTCATCATATCCGGTAATAGCCCAAGGAAAATATACTTTTTTTTCAGGATCGAGAAGTAAAAGGGATCCTTTCTCAATACCCAATTCCTTCTTAAGGAATGAAAACAAATATAAAGGTGTATCCGCATTCGATGGGAACTCTTCCAATTTTGTCGAAAATAATTCGCGATTGATAAAGAATTCATTTTGATTGGTTTCGGTACTATCCTCAGTCTCTCTATGGCCATCTCCAGTAAATGTTATGGCAGATTTTTGGAGTAAAATAGTGTTTTCGATTAGTTCTAAAGGATTTATTTTGACCTGTGAAGCCTTATAGAAGAGTCCCTTATTTATTGGGGCGTCATCATCGTGTAGAGTAAGTGCTATGTCTAACAATCCCATTTTATTATTTTAAACCAAGTTCTTCAAATAATTTTTTATAGACTTCAAAGTGCTCGGATTTTGCAAATTCTTCAATTTTCTCTTCAGGAAGGGACTCTAATAACTGGTCCATATAACTAAGCACAGATTTAATTTCAGATTTCAGTTCTTCTGGTATCTGAGATTCTTTTGTTTCTGTATCCTCCGCTGGTTTGGAACTTTTATAGGTATCTTCTATCTCTACTGATTCATCCATAGATTCAGTTTCAATTGTATCTATTGGTTCCTCAGAAACAGTAACTTCCGACAGGGGTTCTTCTATGCTTGTCTCTTCAATAATTTCTGTAGAATCTATGGTTATTCCTTCTGAATCTTTATGATCTTCTTCTTGGAAGATCTCTTCTTCATCTTCTATAGGTTCTTCTATAGCAATTTCTTCAAGAGGTTCATCTATGGCGGTCTCTTCTATGTCTTCTTCTATCTGAAAATCTTCAGGAAGGTCTTCTTCTAACTCACCTTCTTCTTCAATACCAGGTACTATCTCTTCTTCAGGTACTATTTCTTCTTCATAAGAAAGTTCTACTTCTTCTGAAGGTTGGTCTTCCGATTTTGGTTCTTCAATATCTAATTCCGGTTCTTGAGAAACAGGTTCATCTGGTATCTGATCAGTCTCTATCTCCTCGATTTCAGGTACATCAATTTCAATTTCATCCCCCTCATTCAAATCAGAGTAAAGCGTTTCTTCCTGCTCTGTGGATGACTCAGAACTATCGTTGTATGCTGCATCATCGATTATTAATTCATGTTCATCTGAGAGAGATAATTCATCGGTGCCTCTTTCATCCTCTCCTTGTGCTTCTTCGTCTTCAATGGAAAGTTCGTAATCCTCTACATCTTCTTTAAGAGGTTCTTCATGTTCGGTAATTATATCAAGTCCTTCCTCTTCATCGGATGTAGCAGTGTCTGAGATGTCAGTATCTGAAATATCAGTTTCAAATTCCAAAGTATCTTCATCCTCAGTCGTTTCTACTGAAACATGGTCCTCCGGTTCAGGTGTTTGTTCCTCAGCTTCAGAAGAAACTTCATCGATAGCATCAATAAGATTGTTATTTTCTTCCACATCTTCAAAAGAAGGTCCCGGCTCTTTAATTTCCTCATTATCTTCGAGGTCGATAATATCTTCCCTATCTGAGAGTTCTTCAGGTCCTTCAAGTGTTATTTCATCTTCAAGTTCTTCAGGTGCTTCTAAAGCCGCGTGTTGTTCATCGAAATCCGAAGTTTGAATGATGTTGTTAAGTCCATCTAAGGTTAGCGTTTCATCCTCATCAGTTTCTTCTGCATCATGCTTGGTTTGATCTGTTATTGTTGAATCTTCTTCAACGTCTTCTGATTTTCCTTCTTTTTGATCAAAATCTGCGGTTTCTAAAATATTATCGAGCTCATCATCGGTGAGAGTTTCTTCATCTTCGTCGAGAGATTCTGCTTCTCCAGTTTCTTCTTTTACATCAGCGGTGTTGAGTATATTATCTAATTCATCTCCGGTGAGAGCAATGGTTTCATCTTCTTCCTCCTCAAAGAATCCTCCCGCACCTTCTTCTTCCGTATCTTCAACCTTATGTTCTTTTTCAACAGTATCTTTTGTTTTTATATCTCGAAGTGTCGAGAGCTCAGATTTTAAAGAGGAGAGTTCATCTTTTATAGAATGAAGCTCTGCTTCGATTTTTGTAAGGATTCCTGAAGAATTATCAGAAGATGATTCGCCGGGTATGGGGGCGCTATCAGGTTCTGATGGTTCTTCTTCGATAGTAGACTCCTCAATGGAGGCCTCAGGTATGGGGGATATCATTTCATCATCATCTGAAGACTCCGATAAAATATCTTCATCTCCTTCAAGTTCTTCGATTTCTTCAACTGCGATATCTTCTTCTAAGGAGGAAGATAGATCATCCTCTATAGCTTCGTCTTCATCTTCAATTTCGAGAAGAGGAGCATTCTCTTCTTCCAAATCATCTATAGCAAGTTCAGGGAGTTCCTCGCCGTAATCAGATTCTTGCAATTCTTCAATATCAATCTCTTCTAAACTATCTTCGGCTTTCTGAACTTCTTCCGCAGGTGCTTCTTCTGACTCTTCTGATAATTCAGTAGGCTCTAATTCATCATTTTCCTCGTCTTTAGCCTCTCCAAGGGGGATTTCAATGAGGTCGTCCTCTTCCTCCGATGTGAAAGATGTTTCAAGGGTCTCAGTATCTGTGGGTCCTATATCGATATCCTCTTCTCCCTCAAGGTCGGGGATATCAAAATCGTCAAGGTCTTCTAAGTCTTCATCGGCAGATTCGGAAACAGAGTCAATTTCCTCGGGAATATGAAGTTCGTCTTCAGAACTTCCCAATGTAAGTTCTTCTTCCTCCGTTCTTTCAGTTGATTCATCTTCCAGGGAGAGTTCCTCCATGTCGGATTCTATATCCGGAGAACCATCAAAGTCTTCTATTTCAAATTCATCGAGATTTTCTAATTCATCCTCCGCATCTTTGTCCCCTTCAATAGAATCCGGTCCTGCAAGATCAAATTCTTCTTTTTCAGCTGTTGTTTCCTCTTCTTTCGGTACTTCCATGGATTCTATATCACTAATGACTTCTTCCTCATCCGGTGCTTCCTCTTCAAGATCGGCAAGAAGGGCCTCTTCTTCTTCAGTAAGGATGGTCGCGTTTTCCAAGGTGTCAAAATCCGCTTCAATTTCTTCAGAAGAAGGAGGGGTAACCATATCAATATCTTCGGGACCTGACTTTACCCAGACACCGTACTGCTCAATATCTTCCTCAGAGTTATCCATTGTTTCGGGTTCGAAGTCCTCGAAATCGAATTCATCCAGGGATACGTCATTGTTGGTTGCGGCGTTGTTTTTTTCTTCTGAGGCCATTATTTGCTCCTGAAAAAGTACTTTTCACTAGTGTCTTTATCGGAAGATAGCAGGGAACAATTGATCACTTTCTGCCTCATTAGCATTACACACATCTCTGAATAGAATATATCGCAAAACGTAAGAATTCGCAATATCTAAGAAGATGATCTAGCGTACCCCCTAAAATGGTATAAATAGTACAGCTGCTCTCAAATCAACCAATATAAGAATTAGTGATTTGAATGCGGTTCTATCTTTAGATTTCTCTAATACATTATAGTATAATGAAATAGAAAAATCGACCCGCGATAGAGGTTATTAAAAAAGGTAATTTTGCAAGAACCTCATTAAAGAAAGGAAGAAAAAGAACCGTAAAATCTAATATGAGGACCCTTCTGCGTCTTGCTGTCGCCATATATATTGGTTTTTCCCTCTACACTTTGCTGGATATTGGCTTTGGGAATACCGGTATTTATGCTACTGAAAAACTAATTTCCCACAGAGAAAAACTGGCGAAAAACGTATCTGAGCTAAAGAAACACAATCTGGAACTTAAGGATGAGCTTACAGCACTCCAGGAGAGTCCAGAGAAGGTAACTTTAAATGCCCGGGTTCTTGGGTACTACGAAGAGGATGAGGGTATTATTCGTCCTGAAGGATATAAGAAAGAGGAGAGTTTTTATTCAGTTGGAAGAAATATAAAAGGAGAACTACAGTATAACGCTAATGAAGAACTGTTTCGTACTCTTTCTATAAGTCTTGGATGCATTTTCTTCCTTTTTCTTGCACTATTCGGAAGGAAACGTGATAATTCTCTAAAACGACCCTAAGAAGACCCAGCAATTAAGCATTGCTGATCTCGGAAGGAAGGCCTTAGGCCTTTTAAGATTGAGAACTTCTGTTGACCGTTGCCCCGGATTATTTTTTCCCCTACAATAAGTCGTATGACACGAACCTTTTTCTTTAGATACCGGACAGCACAGATTCTGATTATACCAATCTTTCTTGTGTTTATGATTCAGGGTATTACTCCTCTTTCCGCTTCGGAGGAGGAAGAAAAAACAAAAAATCAAGAATCCATTGAAGCCCAAGAGATACCGGATTACACGAAGATGATGCTCCTAAATACGTTTGTCCCGGGAACTGCTCAATTTACCCTTGGGCAGGGTAGGGCGGGAATGATGTACGTATGGTCCTTACCGGTTACCTTGGCGGGAGGAGGACTTTTTCTCTACACACTGACACAGCACCTAGATGGGCTTCATTTTAATGTTCTAAAAGATGAAAGGGGGGAAACTACAGTTGTTCAATTCGGGAAGCGGGAATTAGATACAGTTGATTACGCATTGCTCTTTTCCAGTTCGGCTTTAATGGTATATGGTCTCATGCTTGGTGCGTATAGTCAGTACGAGGCCCATCGGGTATGGATGGATACATATGGTAAGGGGAGAATGGAACCGGCCGGCAGTAAAAAGAAAAGGCTGCTGCCGTTAAGTAATGCCCTGGGGGCCCCTTTCTTACCGAGAAACTTCCTCTCTTTTGAGGTTATCGCACCTCTTACTTTCACCACATCTTCCAGATTGATGGGTACCGATTTCAACGACATAGATTCCTTTTTCCGTTCTTCCGAGGTGGATTTTTGGAATATTTCCATAAGCCCATGGGGTGGACTTGCTATGGCTCTGGGAAGCGGAGTACTATTTTCTTTAGCAGCCGCCGTAACCGATGAGGCAGTTTTCAGGGGTGTTCTCATGGACAGGACCGGACCAGTAACCTCTTCTATCTTTTTTGGGTTTTCAAGAATGGGAAATATCTTGATACCGGCGAGGTCGGCGGAAAGAACAATTATTGGGAGCTTGGAGGGTTTGGGGTTTGGCTTGTATTCGGCAATGATAACAAGGAAGGAGGAGTACAATTTCGAGAAATCCATTGCACTGCATTTCTGGAACAATCTGTCAGCCTATATTATCTCATACATAAGCGGGAGAGAAACTGAGACTTGTTTTACCTTAGGGTATAGGGCCGCCTTTTGAGCGTAGGTTAGCGGATGATTGTTTTCTTACAAAGTCAACTAATTTTGAAAGTAGCTGAACCGATAAAGTAATTACGTATGAAAAAAGTACCTGTATTCAACGTCGAAGGAAGCATTAAAGAGATCATTCAAGGAGAGGCGAAAAAAAACGGGGGATTTTTTCGGCCGGTATTTGTCCGGGATAAGGATGTCTTTCTCGACTACATAAAATTTGAAATGCCCGAACTAAGCATTATTAACTTTGGAAGTGAAGCTTCTCATTCAATTTTAGAGGAGATAAAAAATGATACCTGGTTACACTACGGTGGTGTTTTAGGTCTCTATACATCAGATTATGAGAAAGAGCTAATAGAATGGATGCGAGGGTCAAATATAATCAGTATTATCACTTACAGTGAATTAGAAAAAGACCTTCCACGAGTACTGCGAATTATAAAAAAGAATAGACGCTTTCTCTTCCAGCGGAACCTTCACACCAGTTTTATGAAGACAATAACAGGGACCTTTACCATGGAAAATGATCCTTTAGATGTAAGGACATATACAAACCTGGTTACCAACTATCTCTATAACTGTAACTACACTAATAATGATAACCGCGAACGTCTTCATGTGGCAATTCATGAACTCTTAATGAATGCCATTGAACATGGTAATTGTGTTATTAGTTATGATGAAAAAACTGCCTGGTTAGAAGAGAGGGGCAATATCATCGATCTAATACGGGAAAAAAATAAGTTGCAAACAGTACGAAAAAAGAGAGTCTATTTCTCTTATAAAATTACCCCTAGAAAATCTTCTTTTACTATTCAAGATGAGGGAAACGGCTTTAACTGGAAGATGTACCTAGATCCCTCCTCTCCGGCGAAACGTCTTGAACTGCATGGTCATGGAATTAAAATGGCCGGTTTTTACGCTAGTAACGTTCGATACAATAGCCGGGGAAATCAGGTATCCTTTGATTTCCAGCACAACGAAAATGAAAAGGTTAAAATTCCCCAGGCGTTTGAGAAACAGAAGGAAATAACCTTTAAGAATAACCAAATCGTTTTTCGCGAAGGAGAAGAGTCAAACAATCTATACTACATCGTTTCCGGTAGATTCAGAGTAATGGGTGGAAAGAAGCATCTTTCCACCCTAACAGCGGATGACATTTTCCTCGGAGAGATGTCCTTTCTTCGGGATGACAAACGTTCAGCTACGGTCATCTCCTCCGGGAAAAGTGTGCTTATTAAAATTTCCCGCGATGAATTTCTCTCAGTAGTTAAGGAGAACCCCCACTACGGCATTTTTTTGGCCCGCCTCCTAGCAGACCGCCTCACCAGGCTGAGGGAAAAGGTGGTGTAAAATTTAGGCTATCTTGAAGCGGTCCCCCATAAAATGATATACAGTATGTCTGAAGGAGACAGCAGTTCTCAATCTGAAAGACCTAAGGCCTTCCAGATTGAGAACTGACCTTCAATTTCCTTGAATTTGTTTGTAATTCAAAGGATTGGAGGCAAATTCGTAAAGGTGAAGTCTTTTAGACTTCACCTTTACGAATTGCTGTGAAGGAGAGACCATGGGTTGTACCGCATTGCATCGATACTTAGAAGACCGGGATGTTTCCGGGGTAAATACCGCATTTATTGGGTATTTATCAAACCTCTGTAACATCGCGGCTCAGAATCCGGCAATCGCTTCGGCCATTGTGAAAGAGCTGCAGGACCAACGAGGGTATCTTAAGCTTATTGCCAGCGAAAATTACTCATCTTATGCTACACAGATGGCTATGGCCAACCTATTAACGGATAAATACGCTGAAGGCTCACCGTATCATCGATTTTATGCCGGTTGTGATAATGTTGATTTCATTGAAAAGCGTGCCGTTGATCTGGTAAAAAAACTATTTAATGCTGAACACGCCTATGTTCAGCCCCATAGCGGCGCTGACGCCAATCTCATGGCCTACTGGGCAATAATACATACCCGAGTGGAGGTCCCGGCTTTGGAAAAGCTCGGCGAATTAAATCCGGCCAATCTCAGTCTGGAAGACTGGAAGAAAATACGGAAAATAACCGGAAACCAAAAATTATTGGGAATGGGCTACTATTCGGGCGGGCACCTTACTCACGGGTACAGGGCCAACGTTTCGGGACACATGTTCGAGGCTTACACCTACGGAGTAAACAGAGAAACTGGTCTTATTGATTACGAAGAAATACGGAATATGGCCAAGGAAATTAAGCCCTTAGTTCTCCTTGCCGGTTACAGCGCCTACCCTCGACTTATCAATTTCAGAAAAATGAGAGAAATCGCGGATGAGGTGAACGCGGTACTTATGGCTGATATGGCCCACTTCGGCGGTTTGGTTGCCGGTGGTGCTATATCCGGAGAAGCTGACCCGGTTTCCTACGCTCATGTAGTTACCAGTACCACCCATAAAACGCTAAGGGGGCCGAGAGGAGGAATAATCCTTTCGAAAAAGGAATTTGCAGAGGCAATTGACAAGGGCTGTCCTATGGTAATCGGCGGGCCGCTTCCACATGTATTGGCGGCTAAAGCTGTCGCCTTCGCTGAGGCGGAGACGGAAGTGTTTAAGGCTTACAGTAGAAAGATTATAGATAATGCCAGGACCATGGCGGAAGAGTGCAAGCGTCTGGGCATGACCATTGCCACTGGCGGGACGGATAACCACCTCTTTCTCATTGATGTTAGGCCTTACGGGGTAACGGGCAGGCAAGCAGAGGACGCCATGAGACTCTGCGGGATTACCCTGAACAGGAATTCACTTCCCTTCGATCCAAATGGACCTTGGTATACCAGCGGATTAAGGGTAGGGACCCCAGCAGTGACTACTCTTGGAATGGGAAGGGATGAAATGCGAGGAATTGCTCGATTATTAAAGGACGTTCTCTCCAACATTACACCAATAACGTTAACGACAGGAAAGCGAAAGGGCGAGGAAAGCCGCAGCAAATTCAATATTCCCAGGTCCGTTCAGGAGAGGATAAATCAAGAGGTCGGAGAGCTTCTGGATTCATATCCTGTGTATCCCGAGTTGGATTTGGAATTCTTAGAAAAAGAATTTCTTTAACATGCGCATACTTTGCACAAAAGGAAGGAGCTAATGAAAATACCCCTAAGAAGTAGTATTTCCACAGAGGGTCGGAGAATGGCCGCGGCCAGAAGTCTCTGGAGAGCAAATGGTGTAGTAGATAAGCAGTTCGGAAAACCTATTGTCGGCATTGCCAATTCCTTTACCCAGTTCGTCCCCGGGCACGTTCACCTGCATGAGATTGGGCAAAAGGTAAAATCAATCATCCAAAGTAAAGGATGTTTTGCCGCGGAGTTTAATACCATTGCTATTGACGATGGTATTGCTATGGGTCATGAGGGGATGCTGTATTCTCTTCCTTCCAGGGAACTGATTGCCGATTCCGTAGAGTACATGGCCAATGCGCATTATGTGGACGCTCTGATCTGTATAAGCAACTGTGATAAAATAACTCCGGGGATGCTCATGGCTGCCATGCGGCTTAATATTCCGGCAATTTTTGTTTCCGGAGGGCCTATGGAGGCCGGAGTGGTGGGAGAGAACAAGTATGACCTTATCGATGCCATTATACAGGCGGGAGACGAATCGGTTTCCGATGCAGACATTGACCGGCTAGAACGGTCTGCCTGCCCAACTTGCGGCAGTTGTTCCGGCATGTTCACGGCGAATTCGATGAACTGTCTAACAGAAGCATTGGGAATGTCTTTGCCGGGAAACGGTACGATTGTTGCAACTCACAAAAACAGGGAGGGTTTGTTCCAAGAAGCAGCTGAGCGAATAGTTGAAATGGCCTTCGATTATTATGAAAAAGGTGATATTTCGGTTCTCCCCCGATCTATCGCCTCCCGGAAGGCCTTTCTTAACGCCATGTCTTTGGATATTGCCATGGGAGGCTCTACAAACACGGTGCTTCACCTCCTTGCCGTTGCCCGTGAAGGCGAAGTGGACTTTACCATGGAAGATATTGATGCTCTTTCTAAAAAAACCCCCTGTATTTGTAAAGTGGCTCCTAGTTCTCATTACCATATTGAGGATGTCAACAGGGCGGGAGGTATCCTCTCCATTTTAGGCGAGTTAGCCCGAGGTGATCTCCTGAGTCTGGATGTTCAGCGGGTAGACGGGGATACTTTAAGAGAGGCCATTAAGAAATGGGACATAAGAAGTTCCAGTGTCGTGCCTGAGGCTATAAAACGCTGGAGAAGCGCTCCTGCAGCGAAGGGCAGGAATTTGGTGCTGGCTTCCCAGAGTGTTGAATATGAAGACCTTGATATTGACCGAGAAACGGGATGTCTGCGGTCGCTTGAAAATGCCTATTACAAAGACGGCGGTTTAGCTGTTCTTTATGGGAATATTGCAAGTAGAGGTTCTATAGTAAAAACTGCTGGGGTGGACCCTTCGATTCTCAAATTTCAGGGAAAAGCCCGGGTGTATCTCTCTCAGGATGATGCGTGCGAAGGCATTCTCAATGGAGAAGTCTCCGCTGGAGATATAGTGGTTATTCTTTACGAAGGTCCGAAAGGCGGACCGGGTATGCAGGAGATGCTCTATCCTACCAGCTATCTTAAAAGCAAAAATCTTGGTAAAAAATGCGCCTTAATTACAGACGGCCGTTTTTCCGGCGGTACTTCAGGTCTCTCTATTGGGCATGTTTCTCCTGAGGCAGCAGCAGGAGGGGAAATAGGATTGATTAAAGATGGAGACGTTATAGAAATTGATATTCCAAACCGAAAGATGAATGTTCTCCTCTCGAACGAAGAACTAGCTGCCAGAAGGAAGGAGGAGGAAGCTCTGGGAAAGGAAGGATTTACCCCCAGGGGGAGAAAACGGAAAATTTCCGTCGCCCTAAAGGCCTTTGGGTATTTTGCCTCCTCTGCCGATAAGGGAGCGGTAAGGGAGCTACCAGATAGCTGATTATTCATATAACGAAGAAGAAATAATATTGAGGCTCTGAAAACTAGCATTTTGAAAGAGCCTCGAAAGAGCTTTAATTTTTTTTTTACTGTATTGCACAGGATAATAACATAAGTTACAATTGTATTGAAATGCGGGAGTACTCGACCCGTTCTAATTAAGAGCAAAGGAGAAGACGACATGGATGGAAGGAGTTACATCTTATCGCTATTGCTATTGGTAGTACTTTTTGTGTTTTCCTTCGTACTATTTACGATAGCCTTAGCCGAAGGAATTGTATTTTTAGGTATACTGTCAATAATCGGTTTTATTGTAGCTTTAGTTGTTTCAGTAGTCCAATCAATTACCGTAGCAAACGAGGGAATGAGCATAGGCCTTTGGTTTTATGTCTATATCGGAATTACGGAAATCATTTTTATTTGGTTTCTGACCCGTGCCGGTACCATGCTCGGACTCTGGTAGGTGAGGTTTTTCTTAAAAGCATCTCATTTTTTTATTTGAGGCTCTTTCAAAATTATTTGATTCTGAAATCAGCTATTCAGGCGTCGTTTCTTCTTATAATACAGAAAGGATGAATCGGTGCGTTCGTTTGAATGTAATACTCCCCCTTTCCATGATGTGCCGCATCAACAGGATTTCCATCTTTGTCCCTAAGGTCGAGGCATTCTTCAATGTAGATCGGAAGTTCCGGCCCTAAAAATTCGACCCTTTCGCCCCTGTGGAGGGAATTCTTTACACTGATCTTCCACCTTCGGGGGATGCTTTCTTCTTCAACGGTTCCGAGCAGAGTGTGAGTTTTTAGGTAACTCTTTTCTGTCGGGATGTGGACGGCCGGGTCCTTAAAAAAGAACCCCGTGGTGTATTCCCTGTGACTTACCCTGTGGAGGTCTGCGATAAACTCCGACAGATTTTCCACATCGACACCCTTAGCCGCATCGATGGCTTTTCGATAAGCCCGGGTAACTACAGCTGTATAATAGATGGATTTCATGCGGCCTTCTATTTTAGCGGAGTCGATACCCGCTTGCAGCAGTTGAGGAATATAATCAATCATGCAAAGGTCTTTAGAGCTTAAAAGGGTAGTATAGTTTTCCCCCACTTCCACGGGGAAATATTCCCCGGGACGCTCCTTCTCTTCTAAGACCCGGTACTCCCATCTGCATGTATGCGCGCAATCTCCACGATTCCCGGAACGCCCTGTTGTATAGGCGCTGAGAAAACAGCGTCCGGAGTAAGCAAGGCACATGGCGCCGTGAACAAAAACCTCCACCTCCAGGTCGGGTAGTTTCTCCTTTACCCATCGAATGCTATCCAAGTCCATCTCTCTGCCAAGAATGATCCGGGAAAAACCGAGGTCACCATAGATTTTGGCAGCTTCGGCGTTGATACAGTTAGCCTGAGTGCTAAGATGGAGAGGTGTAGAGGGGAAGTATTTTCTCAGAAAGGGCAGGACCCCAAGATCACTGATAATAAAAGCATCAAAAGGATAGAGGGTAAGGATATCCAACTCCTCCTCCAACTCTCGAAGATCCTGGTCTTTGAAAAATATATTTAAGGCACAGTAGAGTTTCTTATTTCCCTTAAGGGCGGCAACCCGCTTGTAATCTTCTTCGGAAAAATTGTCCGCCTTTGCTCTAAGAGAAAACCTTTCCAGACCGATATAAGCGGCGTCGGCACCGTATTGATAGGCAAATTGCAGTTTTTCCAGGTTACCCGCGGGAGAAAGAAGTTCCATAGCTAAAGCTTACACGAGAATACTGCAGCTTCAAGACGGTCCCTGTTGTTGTGAAGAAAGAGTAGATAGTGCTGCTGTATTCCTTGAAAAAATTCATGTTCAATATAGGAACCAAATCTGGTGATATAACGAAAGTGCCAACTTTCATACTTATAACCAGTAAGGTGTTCGTATCCGGCTGGGTAAGACATAGAAAATCCATACTTCCAAGCCTCATGCGCGAGCCATCGACCTGCTTCGGTATCAGCAAAGGCATCGGTAATGCTTCCAAAGTCTATGGTTGTGCCAAGCTGATGTTGAGAAGTCCCCGGACGGGCGGATTCTCTGGAAGCTTGTTCCAAACCGAGTTGTTCGACGTTTCTCTCCCACAGCCCCTTTTGGTAAGAGTAGGAACGGAAAGTAGAAGAGAGCGGGAGCTGAATACTATCGATCCTGGCGGCTTCCACCATAGCAAGCAGATCGGGCAAAACAACCGAACGAAGAGTAAGGTCGTTTTTATTAAGTAGAAGATCGTATTCGCTTAAAGCGACCAGGTCCTCTGGATAGTAATCTTCAGATAGGGAATGTTCCTTATCCACCAGAATGGTGGCGTAATGGGGAAGGTCCAAGGCCTTAGAAAGGCATTCAAGAAAATGTTCGGGTTTTTTCAAAATTGAAGCCTGTATCTCTTCAGGAAGAGAGCTGATCATATCCTCCAGGGCTGCCCGCGTTATGTCAAAATCGGTATGAAGGATTGTATTCATTTTTTCTTCATCATCCTGTGCGGATTTCTCTCTTCCTTCCTCGTTCTGTTCTGTTAAAGATGTCTCTTCTGAGCTTTTCATTTGTTCACCAGGGTTCACGCCCTCCTGGGCGCAGGAGAGGAAGAGTACACCGAAAAGGAGTATAAAGCCCATTAGGGGGGGGAGAAGATGTAACATTGTGCCGCCGGTAGCACTATAGCGCAGCTTCAAGCACTTCCTCCATCGTTTCTACGGGAATAAACTCTATACCCTTTTTCACGTGGTCTGGAATCTCCTCAAGGTCCTTCAAGTTCGCCTTTGGCAATACTATCTTTTTCACCTTATTTCGTCGAGCCGCAATGGTCTTTTCTTTTAGCCCGCCAATGGGAAGGACTTTGCCCACCAGAGAAAGTTCGCCGGTAAGAGCAATATTCTTTTTTACCCGTTTCCCTGTGGCCAGTGAAACCAAGGTTATGGCCATGGTGATTCCCGCCGAAGGTCCGTCCTTTGGTGTCGCTCCCTCGGGAATGTGGAGATGAATGTGGTTTTTTTCGAAAAACTCCTTATCTACATTGTACTCCTCGGCTATGTGGCGGGCATACGTATAGGCGATACTCGCGGATTCTTGCATTACCTCGCCCATATTTCCGGTCAATTTAAAACCTTCTTTGCCAGGATTGGAAACTGCCTCAATGATAAGGGTATCTCCACCATAGGGTGTGTAAGCGAGGCCGATGCACATTCCGGGACGGGTTATTCTTTTAAGATCATCCTCTCTGAATGTTGGTTTCCCAAGGTATTCTTCAATATTTTCCTTTTTTATGGGAAAGGGAGGTGTCTTTTTTAGCTCAATCATCTTTCGAGCAACTTTACGGTTTATCTTGTCAAGCGCTTTTTCAAAATTACGTACCCCCGCTTCTCTTGCGTACTGTTCAGCGATGGTATTAAGCGAACTTTTTCCATAACGGACCTGGGCTTTTTTTAAACCTGCTCGGTTTAAACTTTTGGGTATGAGGTATTTTTGGGCAATTGCTACTTTTTCCTGATCAATATATCCGGCAAGTCTTATGATCTCCATTCGGTCCTGCAACGGCATAGGAATGGTATCGGTGGTGTTGGCAGTAACAATAAAGAGGATATTGGAAATATCAAAGGGAAGATCGAGGTAATGGTCCCGAAATGCAACGTTCTGTTCAGGATCCAGGACTTCTAAGAGGGCAGAGGAGGGGTCACCTTGAAAGGAGACACCTAGTTTATCTATTTCATCGATCATAAAAACCGGGTCCTTGGTTTTTACGATCTTTAAGCCCTGAATTATCTTTCCGGGCATTGCTCCAACATAAGTTCGTCGGTGGCCTTTTATTTCTGCTTCATCCCGCATTCCCCCGACCGAAAAGCGAAAGAATTTCTTATGCAATGCGCCGGCGACCGATTTCCCCACAGAAGTCTTCCCCACACCTGGAGGACCAACGAGACAGATTATGGAGCCTTTAGTATCTTTCTTCATTTTACGGATAGCTAAATACTCCATAATCCGCTCTTTAACATCCTCCATGCCGTAGTGGTCAGCTTCCAGGGCCTTTCTTGCCTCTTCCATTTCAAATTTCTCCGTGTCCGGTTCCTTCCATGGAAGGGAAACAATGGTGTCTAAGTAGTTTCTGGTAACCACGAATTCGGAGGAGTTGGGGTCCATGAGGGAGAATTTTTCTAATTCTTGTTCCACTGCCTCCTTAACATCTTCATCAAGGTCAAGGGCTTCTATTTCTTCTTTGAACCTATTGTATTCGCTGCTCTTAGCGTCTACAGGCATTCCAAGTTCTTGTTTTATTGCCTTAAGCTCCTCCTTAAGGAAGTATTCTCGCTGGCTCTTTTCTATTTTTTCATTAATCTGCTGCTGAATCCGTTTTTGGATCCTTAACAGTTCCTGTTCTTTTTTAATAAAAACGAGGACCTGTTCCATCCTTTTTTGAATATCCAGGGTCTCTAATATCTGCTGCTGTTCCTTTCTGCTGATATTGAGAATAGAAGTAATGAAATCCGCAATTTTACCGGGATGGTCGATGTTGACCATATTCAAACGCATTTCTTCAGAAAAGAGGGGATTATTTTCGGAGACCTGTTTCATTTCACTTATAAGAGAACGGGTAAGGGCTTTTACTTCATCGGAGTCGGTGTTTGTGTCTTCAAGATATTCTGCAGCGGCGGCCACTGGGCGGTCTTCCTGACGGATGAACTTTTTCGCCCTGAATCGCTTTAAAGTGGAGATAAAAATATTGTATCCTCCGTCGGGAAGATTAATTTTTTTTACAATCTTAGCGGCTGTCCCGATACGATGAAGGTCAGCCGCGGGGTCATTTCCTTCCGCTGTCCCTTCCTCGTCCTTCAAGAGGAGGAGGCCAATGAAGTTATCCGACTCCATGGACTGTTCTATGATTTTCATGTCCTCCTGATCATTAATCATGAGAGGAGTGAAAATCCCCGGGAAGATGGGTTTTCCCTGTAGAGGAAGAATGAGGAGTCGTTGTGGTAATATTTGATCTGCTGGTACTATCTGTTTATTTGGCATTAAAAGAATCCTTACATAAAAAGTATCAAACCGATACAATAATACACTGTAATAGCAACTGATCTATCCATTTTCCTTCGGGTATATCGGTTTGGTATAAAATATGTCTGCGAGAGAGGGGATGTCAAGTTTTTATTCATGACGCGGTTGACACGGTTGGAGAGAAGAGGCCATAGGCGAGAAAATGAAAAGGAACATCCAAACCCCTGCAGTTGTGCTTAAGAACAGTCGAATGGGGGAAATGCATAAAATTGTCCACATGCTCACACCAGGCATGGGTATTGTGCGCGGGATAGCCCACGGGGCCTATAGAGGGAGGAATAGATTCAGTGGAACTACGGACCCGTATACACTTATTAAGGCCTACCTCTATGTAGAGCCGGTAAAAAATTCTTGGAAGTTTACCGATGTTGAGGTAATACATTCCAACGATAATATAAAGCGGGAAATAGAGAAACTTCAGCGAGCAGCTTTATTTTCCGAAACCATTCTGGTATCTCACGGAGGGGGAGAGCAGAGCAACGTCTTTTATACCCTTCTTAAGGAAACCTTGGATTACTTGGATTCGGCGGAGCAACGTAGTGTAGATAATCTTGTCCTGCAATTTGTATGGCGGTTTCTTCTCTATTCCGGCACAAAGCCAGAATTGAACAGTTGCGGGACCTGTGGTAGAATCCTTAAGGTAGAGGAATCGGCATTTTACTCCAGAAGGGAGGGGAATTTCGTTTGCGGTACATGTGCCTTGGAAGGATATCAAGAGATTACGCCGGGAGGAAGGGCTTTTTTAAACCACATTGAATCGTACACATTGCAGGGTTCCCTCTCTACTACTTTGGACAACAAATCCCGGCTTGAGCTAAAAAGGGTATTGCTGCGTTTTCTCCAGGACAATCTGGAGTATAATCTAAAAAGTCTTATGGCAGGAGATCTTTTCGCGTGAGAATGTTTTATGCACTGCCGCTCCCGCATGACACACGGCTTGGAATTTACGAAGCACTTGGCGATGCGAGAAAAAGGTTTCCTCAGTTGAAGTGGGTCTCCAAAGACGCCCTTCATGTTACTCTTTTTTTCATTGGAGAAATTGATGAAGAACAGTTGGAGGTGTTGAAAAAGAGAATGGTCGAGCGAGAAGAGAGACAGGATTTTACGAAATTCCTTCTCTCTTATTCCGGGCTTTCGACTTTTCCGCTGCGGGGAAAACCCAGGGTCCTCTACACTCCGGTGGCCTTAGGCCGGGATGAATGTATCGCGCTGCACAGGGCAGCCGTTGAGTTGTCGCGTGGAATTGTTTCTCCGGACAGAAAAAAATTCATTCCCCACATAACCTTGGCTCGGGTTAAGGACCAAAAATATCCGCTGAAAGAACTATACGCTGTACCTCTAAATGGTAAGGAAACCATTGACCGAATGGTCTTATTTCAATCAGTATTGGGACCGAAGGGACCCAAATATGAAGAAAGGGGGAACATTACCTTTACCGATGTCTCCACCGGTTAAATAATAGTACGTATGAATTGGAAAAAAAAAGAAATAGAAAATGACCAAGTAAGAGAACTTTCCACCCGTTTCGATATCGATCTCTTAAGCGCCTCTATTCTTGCTCGCCGCAATATTACTAAGCCGGAGGAATTGTGCTACTTCATAGAGAAAGATGTTCTCTATACTCATAATCCGTTTCTCTTTGTCGAAATGGAAGACGCCGTAGATCGAATACGTATGGCCGTTCAAGAAGGCGAAAAGGTTCATATCTTCGGAGATCGTGATGTGGACGGCATTACAGCAACCGTACTTCTCCTTCAGGAGTTGAGATCCAAAGGTTTAGAGGTATCCTGGTCCCTTCCAATGGGGGATGAACCCTACGGATTAACAATCGAGAATGTAGAGCGAGTAGTTGAAAATGATTGTACCCTTATAATTACCGTAGATTGTGGAATTTCTGAGTATAAAGAAATTGCTTATGCTCGCGAGAAGGGCATTGATACCATCGTCCTGGACCACCACAACCCGCGAAAGGAATTGCCCGAGGCGAAGGCCATCATAAATCCAAAAGTAGAGGATTCGGGATATCCTTTTAAGGATTTAGCCGGATGCGCTGTAACTGCTAAGGTAATTTGGGCCCTGCGTTTCTCCGAGTTTGATATGTATAATCAAGCAATATGCCTTCTTAATGTCCGTCCTGGGAACGAAACGTTTATCATAGAAGCGGTAAAATTGGTCAATCTGGTGGAGATGGAAAGAATAACTGAAAACCTTGTTCCAGGGGTAGTGGATCTTGAGCGGACTCGTTTATGGCCGTTTATTCAGGGCCAATCTATTTACGTTTATGATGCTCCAATGCAGGAGAAGATGCTGAGAAAGATCTTCGGTGATTCCGTGGAAATACACTTGGAGGACCTTGCGCCGGAGCTGCGGAAGGAATTTTCATTTCTCGATAATCGGAGCATTATCCAGATAATGGGAAAAAGTAGAATGGCCCGCTACACGAGCAAACCTGTAGAAGAAATCGATATTGTTGTTAATCTTTTCAATGCCTTTGTTTATCGTAGGAGCCCTGCTATCTACGAGGAATTCATTCCTCTTTTGGAACTGGTCTGTCTGGGAACCATAGCCGATATGATGCCCCTAGTGGATGAAAACAGAATATTGGTCTTTCTGGGGCTGAAAGAAATTGCCACAACGAAAAGGCCGGGACTTTTGGGACTCCTCGAACGTCAGTCCCTCTTGGGAAAGAAACTCAGCACCACGGATCTGGCCTGGCAGATTTCACCACTTATCAATGCTACAGGAAGGATGGGCCAACCAGACAAGGCGGTAGAACTTCTTCTTACGGAAACGACCTCCGACAGTCTTCCGTTGGTAGAGGAAATAATTCAGCTAAACAACAAGAGAAAAAAAATGGGAGATGAAGCCTGGAATACAATTCAGAACAAGGCGAAAGAGAGTTTTAGGGAGATGGAGGGAAAACTAGTGGTCGTCTATGATCGGGTTATAAACCGCGGGGTTACCGGTATATTGGCGTCCAGGTTGAGTAAATTATTCCACGTAGCCGCTGTTGTTCTCTCTACTATTGAGGGAAAGATAGTAGGTTCGGTGCGCAGTCCAGGTGATTTTGAAGTTAAACCCTACTTGTCCTACTGTTCCCCTCTCTTCATCGACTGGGGAGGGCATGATTTTGCTGCCGGCTTCAGTCTATTACCCGAACATCTTGAAGATTTTTACAGAAAAACAAAAATTTACATGAAGGAATATACTGCGAAACCCTACGAGGAAAAGCCGCTGGAAATTGACGCTGAGCTTCCAAATAAGTACCTCACACCGGAACTAATCCAGACCGTGGAACGCTTCGAGCCCTATGGAGAGAAAAACACCCCTCTGATTTTCCTCTCTAGAAAGGTAACCATTTCGCAACTGGACATTATCGGAAAAACAGAAAAACAGCATGTAAAACTTCTAGTAGATACCGGAAAGTATAAATGGCCGGCCTTACTGTGGAATGGGGCTGAGAGAGTGGAAAAAGATTTTTCTTTGGGAGATAAAGTGGATATTGTATTCCGTCTGGGAAGAAACTATTTTCAGAATACCGAACGGTTACAATTGACACTTCTTGATATTTCGCGATGATGAAAAGATAAAGAATCGCGGAAGAAAACGAAAGGGAAATACTATGGGTCTAGGAATATGGAAAGGAAAAGGAAGAAATATCAGGTGGCTTGTTTTATACTGTTACTTTTTCGTTTTCCTCTTCACACTCACAGCGGAAGGAATCCCTGTTTTCGATGGGACTTACTACCAAGGCGATACAATAAAGATATTTTTTTTCGATGTAGATCTTCCAAAACTATCTGATAATCCCGATGGTGACGGGTCTAATATAGATGTAAGGGTACGTTTGTCCTATAGACAAAATGGAAAGGTAATAGCTGAATCTACCTGTTTCCCTTTCTCACTACCCGGTGATGATGAAACTACTATAGGACTTATGGGGCTTTTAGGAGTACCTTCTACACTTACACCGGGTAAATACCTTTTGGAGTGGAAGGATGGGGAAGGTCAGGAGGGAAACAGGTTGATTACTATTCTGCAGCGGGAATTTGTACATGAAGATATTCCTCTTAATCAGGCCATGACGGACCTCCGCCAAACACCGGACCCGAAAAAGATTGAAGAATATCGACAGTTGATTGCGATTCTACGGAATATCAACCAAGAACATCAATTTTGTACTGGAAGACAAGCTCATCCGCTTCCAGGAGGTATATACACCAGCTATTTCGGGGACAGAAGAAACTATCTTTACTCCGATGGTAATGTGGCTTCTTCCATACACAATGGTATTGATCTTGCTGCTCCTATAGGTACCCCTATATTGGCCGGTGGTGACGGTATGGTCGTATTCGCCGGACCGAGAATAATCACAGGTAATTCCGTAATAGTAGAGCACATGCCGGGTATGTACGGCCTCTACTATCATCTTGACTCCATATCGGTAGAAAAGGGGGATATGGTAAAGCAAGGTGATATTTTAGGAACGCTTGGAAGTACCGGCTTAGCAACGGGCCCCCATCTCCACTGGGAAATTCGGGTGGCAGGGGTCCCCGTAAAGCCGGAGCTTCTCATGGAAAAACCGGTTATTGACAAAGAAGAAATAATTGATAAGATGAATCGACTGGACCACAAAGGAGGTGATTGATATAGCACAGGTAAGAATAGATGATGGCGAGCCGCTTGAGAAGGCGCTCAAGCGGTTTAAGCGAATGGTTGAGAAGGAAGGAATCATCAGAGAATGGAAGAAACGCGAGTACTTTGAGAAACCCTCCACCATCAGAAATAAAAAGAGAAAAGCCATGGAGAGAAAACAACAAAAAAAAGTGCGAAAAATGCAAGCAATGAGAAACTACTAAGCCAGGCATTGCAAAATAAGCCAAACACATTTTAGAAAAACCGTTCCTTCTCTCTTGGAGGAATGGTTTTGTTTTTACACTCATACAGGCCCAGCGAACAATAGAATTAGGAGGGCCTCCCGGCTACCATTAGGCCTCTAAAAAAAGTAATGTTTTTTTAATAAAACTCCTTGACCAATAGCAATAACTGTATTACTTTATTACTGTCATAGACTAATAGTACACTAATGGAGGATGATATGATACAGGTTGAATCTCTTTTTTTCCGATACGGGAAAAAGGAAGATCTCTTCGAAGACCTCTCCTGCAGTTTAACGTCGGGAACTATCTACGGTCTTCTTGGGAAAAACGGGGCAGGGAAAACTACCCTATTAAAATTGTTAGCAGGAACTCTCTACCCCCTGAGTGGCGCTATTGATATCCTCGGATATAATCCAAGGAATAGAAAGCCGGGTATGTTAAGAGAGATATTTTTTATTACAGAGGAATTTGTTCTGCCGCCGGTAAAAGGAGGGGAGTATGTCTCTTTAAACGCACCCTTCTATCCAAGGTTTAACCAAGAGATATTCAGGGAGTATTTGGATGAATTCGATCTTAAGGAGAAAGACCTTCTAACCAGTCTTTCCTATGGACAGAAAAAGAAGTTCCTCTTGGCCTTCGGCCTTGCTACGAATTCAAAAATCTTCTTTTTGGATGAACCCACCAACGGATTAGATATTCCTTCCAAAAGCCAATTTCGAAAACTTATAGCGGCATCTATTACTGAAGAAAGGACCTTTATTATTTCAACACACCAGGTTAGGGACATGGAGAACCTGATAGACCCCATTATTATACTCGATTCTGGGAAGATCATTTTTCAGGAAACAATGGGAGAAGTTATGAACAAACTATCTTTGAACCAATATGCAGAAGAACCTAGTTGGGAGGGTGTGGTCCACTGGGAAAAAGCTATGGGAAGGTACATTACCCTGGAGGAAAATTCCACGGGTCAGGAGTCTCAGATAGATTTGGAACTCCTGTTTTCTACGGTTGTGGGGAACAGAGAAAAAATCTCCAAAATTTTTCATAAGGAGGTTGTACAATGAATGAAGTTTTCAGCCTGAAAAGGTTCTTCAACGCGTCAAAATCGGAAGTCTTGTTACATCGAAAGAATATCCTCATTACAGCCGGAGCAATACTGGGCCTAATGCTGATTATTAGTATCGGTTCCATCAATTCCACCGGCCAGTGGAATATGCATCTTATATTCTACCCGCTCATTCTTCTAATAGGCGGGACTGTCACTAGTTCAATGGTTTTTAATGATCTACATCAATGGCCTAAGAATATGCACTATCTTATGACTCCCGCATCGATGTTTGAAAAGTGGCTGGTTAAGTTACTCTTTGTCACAGTGTTTTACATTGTAATGAGTGCCTTACTATACTTCCTGTTCAGTTTGCTCTCTATCGCTATTACATTACCAATATTTGGAAGAGCTCATCCTATTTTTAATCCATTCCATCCGTTAATAGTGAAGGTGGCAGGTCTCTATTTCATGATACATTCTGTTTTTTTCTTCGGATCTGTATACTTTAAGAAATACGCGTTAGTAAAAACACTTTTAAGCATTACAGCACTCTCCATTCTTATTGGTCTCTTTGCTGGATTGGTAATGAGAATTGCCTTCGCCGGTTTATTTAATGAGGGATCTTTCGCTCTGCGAGTGGAGGGACAGATGTACGATTGGGAAAAGGGGAAAAAATTCTTCGAATCACTTTGGTTAATCGCGGAGGTCGTGTCAAAGTTTGTCCTTCCACCTCTTTTCTGGGTGCTTTCATATTTTCGATTAAGAGAAAGTGAGGCATAGATATGGAATTTAGAGGTGAACAGCCCATATATCAGCAGATCGGAGACATACTCTGTGAGGATATTCTGCGTGGTGTATATAAAGATGGAGATAAAATTCCATCTATCCGGGAGTTGGCGGTTTCCATGGAGGTGAATCCTAACACCGTGTTACGCACCTACAACTACCTACAGGACCAGGAGATTATTCGAAACCAAAGAGGAATTGGCTATTTTATAAGTGACGGAGCAAGGGAGTTAACAATGACTATAAAAAAAGAAGATTTTATTAAAAGAGAATTGCCCTATCTTTTTAAAACAATGCAACTCTTATCCTTGGATATTGAAGATTTAAAAGAATACTATACCGAGTATATAAACAGGGAGGAACATTGATGAAAACGAGTAATAAAATACTAATGGTTACCGGTGCCGCGGTTCTGGCATTTATAATAGCGGTAGTGGTTATCTCCAGAGTAATGGTGGGGAATATCGTTACTTTTGAAGGCGAAAAAGACAAGATGGCTGTCTCCGACGGAGAAAAGGTTTCAAATAATCCGGAGGTAGGAACATTTACAGAACTGAAAATAGTCGGGGCCTGGGAAGTGAGAATCGAGAAAGGAGATGATCATTCCATTACCGTCACTGCGGCGGATTCTATAATGGAAAAGCTTAGGGTCGAAAGCCGAGGAAACACATTGAATCTCAACTATCCCCTCCATTCGTCAATTTCTTCCCGCGGCGCTAAGGCGGTAATTCGAATGCCTGAATTGGAAAGAATCGAGAGTAAAGGTGGTACATCGATACAATTTTCAGGATTTACTATTGATCGCCTGGAGGTGGACCTGGAAGGAGCGAGTAACCTGAAGGGGGAAGACTCAGACATTGAAGACCTCTTTATTACCGCTGAAGGGGCAACCAACGTAGATTGCGGAAACTGCGAAATTGTTAACGCCCATCTCGATGTAGAAGGAGCAGGCAGCGTAAAATTACGTATGAACGGGGGGAATCTAACCGGCACAGTGGCGGGTTTAGCTAATGTGGTGTATATCGGAACGGTAAAGCGAGAAACGATAAAAGTCGACGGATTGGGAAGTGTAAAACATCGGTAATACTATTGAGGCTCTTTCAAAATGCTATTTTTCAGAGCCTCAATATAGTAAGAATAATACGCATCCTGGCCCTCGGAGATAAAAATCCGGGGGTCTTTTTTTATGGAAAGAAAATCTGATGTTAAAATTGCTGCATTTCGAAATTGGCTGCATTGATTATTACAAAAAAATCATCTATTGTTATCGCGTGTATTTCTATGAAGGTCTATGTATGGACTGCACGTTTAGAAGATATAGCTTTAGTAGAGGGAGGAAAAAATGGCTGATCTCAGTACCAAATATATGGGGCTTACCCTGCCGAATCCAATTATCGCGGGAAGTTCCCGTTTAACAGCCTCAGTCGAGCAGTGTGTTGCCTGCGAAAAGGCAGGTGCCGGGGCGGTTGTTTTGAAATCGCTTTTTGAAGAACAAATTGTGAGTGAAATTAATACAGTGCTTAAAGAATCTAGATATCAGGGGCACGTAGAAGCTTTAGATTATCTGCAAAACATTAGTGAAGAGCATTTCTTAGAAAGGTATATTACCCTGGTTGAGGAGACTAAGAAGGAACTTAGCATACCTGTTATCCCCAGTTTAAACTGCGTTAGTACTGGAAAGTGGATGGAATACGCAAAGAATGTTGTGGATGCCGGCGCCGACGCCTTAGAGCTTAACATATTTCTCTTACCCGGTGATCCCGATGTAAAAGGCTCGGAATACGAAGCACAGTATCTCACCATTGTCGAAGAAATGCGCAAACAGGTGAAGGTCCCCATGGCCGTAAAGATTGGACCTCATTTCACCGGACTGGCTAATATGGTGCGTTCCATAGGCGATGCCGGGGCGGACGGAATTGTGCTCTTTAACCGCTTTTATCGTCCCGATTTGGACATTGAAGAAATTAAACTGAAACCCACTATGACCTTAAGTACCCCACAAGAAGGAATGGTAACCCTTCAGTGGATTGCCCTCCTCTCGGAAGAGGTGGACATTGATTTTTCTGCTTCTACCGGTGTACACGAAGCAACGGACGTAATAAAACAAATACTAGCAGGAGCTCGGAGCGTTCAGACCTGTTCAGTTCTCTTTTCCAAGGGAGTAGAACACATAAGAAGCATGGTGAATGGTTTGGCTGAATGGATGGATAAAAAGGGATACGCAGGTATTGATGATTTCAGAGGGCTACTTTCTCAGGAGAGAAGCGCTGACCCGGTCGAATATGAACGAAGCCAGTACGTAAAAGCGTTAGTGGGTATTGGGTGAGAAAATAATAAAAAGCCTAACTCGAAATTACGTATAATATAAAAAGTAGGCAAAAAGATTGACATATTCCGAAGAATGGCCTAAAATAGTGTAGAGAACTTACAAATGGATGGAACAAACAAATCAATCCTCTATCATCTACAGGAAGGCAGAAAACCCTTTAAAAAGATAGCTGATGCTCTTGGAATTACTGAAAACACTGTGAGGACTAGGGTCAGCAGATTGATAGAAGAAGGCAGCCTGGAGATTACCGGAATGGTGGACCCGGAAAGTGTGCCGGGAATGGAAATCGCGCATATAGGGGTTAAGCTGAACACCATGAACCTGGTAAAAAAAGGTGAGGAGTTCAGCACCTTGAGAGGAGTAATTGCCGTGAGTGTAGTTACCGGAAGATACGATCTTCTGGTAACTGTGGTTCTGGGGAACAATTTCGGTTTACTCGAATTTTTTACCCAGGAGGTGGATAGGATTGAGGAAGTACAGTCCGTGGAGACCTTCGTGGTGTATAAGGGATACAATCTAAAGGTCCCTTATATCCATCAAGATGAACCGGAAATCGAAAATGGGTCCACAGAAGAAAAATCAAAGAACAAAAAATCAGGAGGAGATCAATGAATCTACCGAAGGAACTTAAGTACAGAGAAACTCATGAGTGGGTAAAAACCGAAGAAGATTTGGCGTATGTTGGTATATCTGATTACGCGCAGGATTCACTTGGGGATATTGTATTTGTTGAACTTCCGGAACCCGGAGACGAGTTTACCGCGGGAGACGAGGTGCTGACCATTGAATCGGTTAAGGCCGCTTCATCCATATATGCTCCGGTTTCAGGCACAATCGAGAAGGTAAATGAGGACCTTGAGGAAAAGCCTGAGCTAATTAACGAAAATCCTTATGAGCAGTATCTCTTTGTCTTAAAAATGAGTGATCCCTCCGAACTGGAAGATCTCCTCGATGCCGGCGGGTATAAAGAGGTGGTAGAGAAAGAAAAGGAAGAGGAATAGGCGGAATTATATGCACCCCTATCTTCCCCATACACCACAAGACGAAAGGAAAATGGTAAAAGCAATTGGTGTTACATCTGTGGAGGAGCTCTTCCAAGACGTTCCCCAGGCGATTAGGATGAAAGAGAAAATCCAGCTTCCTCCGGGGAAATCAGAGTACGAAGTAATAGATTTCCTTCGTACTCTGTCCAATCAGAACAAACAGGGTATCTCTTTTCTTGGATGTGGCAGCTATGATCACTACATTCCTTCAGTGGTGCACCATATAACAGGGCGTTCCGAATTCACCACTGCATACACTCCATATCAGGCGGAAATTTCCCAGGGAGTTTTGCAGGCAATTTTTGAATTTCAAACCTTCATGTGCCGTTTAACAGGTTTGGATGTTTCCAATGCGGGTCTCTACGACGGCCATACTGCCGCGTACGAGGCCTCGGTGATTGCCCTCAACTCGGTAAGAAAAACCGATACCATTCTCTATTCCTCCACGATCCATCCCTTCACGAAAAAAGTTCTTACCACCTACTTTGGAGGAACGGAAATAGCCTGTGTGGAGATTAAAGAGGATAGGGGAGTTACATCCATTAAAGACCTGGAGGAAAAACTTACTCCTTCTGTAGCGGCAGTGATCTTGCAGTCTCCAAATACCTACGGATACCTGGAAGATGTAACAGACATTTCGTCAATGCTGGAAAAAACAAAAGGCATTTTTATTTTGTCTTCGAATCCCCTTTCACTGGGTATCCTGAAAACTCCAGCGCAGTGGGGCGCGGATATTGCTATCGGGGATACCCAGCCTCTGGGGTTACAATCATATTTCGGTGGACCGAGTGTAGGGTATATTACCGCTAGAGAGAAGTATATCCGCAAGATGCCCGGAAGGATAGCCGGCGAAACGGTTGACCAGGATGGAAAACGTGGTTTTGTGCTGACCCTTCAGGCCAGAGAACAGCATATCCGTAGAGAAAAAGCAAGTTCCAATATCTGTTCCAACCAAGCATTAGCAGCCCTGGCGAACAGTGTGTACTGTGCTCTAATGGGGAAAGAGGGTATGAAGGAGGTGGCCCGGAGGAACCTCGAGAACGCCCACTATCTTTATGAAAAACTTATTAAAGTCCCAGGAATAACTTCCTACGAGGAAAGGGAATTCTTCAATGAATTCACCTTAATCCTTAAGAAATCGCCCAAACTGGTTGTGACAGAACTGATGCAAAAAGGATTCCTGGCCGGAGTTCCACGGGAAAGACTTACCGGGAAAGACAATAAGCAACTTACCCTTGCGGTTACCGAAAAACGCACTCAGGAGGAGATGGACTCCTTTGTAAATGCGATGAAGGAGGAACTGTCATGAGTTATCCCCTCGTATTTGAAAAACATGTACCTGGCAGGCGAGGCTGGAAATTTCCGGAAAAAAGCAAAGATGCGAAGAAAGCATCGGAGATCTTGCCAAAAAAGTTTTTGCGGGAGGACGAAGTAGAATTCCCTGAGTTATACGAGGTGGACGTGGTAAGACACTATATAAATCTCTCTAAGCGGAATTACGCAGTGGACATAGGATTCTACCCCTTAGGATCTTGTACTATGAAGTACAATCCTAAAATTAATGAAGACAGCGCTTCTCTACCAGGCTTTAATATCCACCCTCTTCAGGAGGTGGACTGTGCCCAGGGTACAATGAGATTGATGCATGAGCTTCTCAAAGGAATTTGTGAGATAACCGGAATGTCCTGGGGTACCCTCCAGCCCTTCGCCGGCGCCCAGGGAGAGTTCACCGCTTTAAAACTCTTTCGAGCCTACTTCGACAGCAGAGGAGAGAAAGACCGACGGGTGATACTCGTTCCTGATTCTGCTCACGGTACGAACCCCGCATCAGCTCATATTGCCGGTTTCGAGGTGTTGGAAGTCCCTTCGGATAGGGAAGGAATGATATCTCCCAAGGCGGTCTCGCCGCACTGCAATAAGAAATTAGCGGGTATAATGCTCACAAACCCCAATACCCTTGGCAAGTTCGAAAAACATATCCTTGAGATCGCCGAGATGATACATGGCGCGGGAGGTCTTCTCTATTACGACGGTGCGAATCTTAACGCGATTATGGGGCAGGTACGCCCCGGGGATATGGGCTTTGACGCTGTCCATTTAAATCTTCATAAGACCTTTTCCACTCCTCACGGAGGAGGCGGCCCCGGTGCCGGGCCGGTACTGGTGGGTGAACTTCTTACACCTTTTTTGCCCGTACCGGATATCCGTGAAGAAGAAGGACTGTATCGTTGGGATTACTCTTCTCCGCAGTCTATTGGCAAGGTCGCGGGATTTTACGGCAATGTAGCTGTCCTGGTGAGGGCCTATACGTATCTACTTTCCATGGGTTCGGACGGTTTATCCAGAGTAAGCGAACTGGCTGTTCTGAACGCGAACTATGTAAAAGCGGAACTAGAGGCGGTATACCATCTTCCTTTTCCCGGTGTATGTAAGCACGAGTTTGTCCTATCAGCGGAGAAGCTTAAAAAGGAAACGGGGGTATCAGCTTTAGATGTGGCAAAGATGCTGGTGGAAGAGGGGATCCATCCTCCTACAGTGTATTTCCCCCTGATTGTTCATGAAGCCCTCATGATAGAACCAACAGAGACGGAATCGAAGGAGACCTTGGACCATTTTATCCAGGTAATGAAATGGATTAAGGATAAGGCGGAAAAAGACCCCGATTTTTGTACTCAAGCCCCCTATTCTACGCCGGTGCGTCGGTTGGATGAGGTAAGGGCGGCTAGAACTCCAGTTCTTACATTCGATCAATCGAGGGGAAACTGATCCGGAGAAAGTATTCCTGAAAGATGAGAGGTTAAGAAACCTCTAAAAGCTTTATTTACCATTTCCGATATTGAATGGTGTTTACTTAAAACCAAAAAGAGGTTATTCTCTATCAACGTCATGGACTATTCATCCTTTGAAGATATACGGCCCTATACAGATGAAGAATTGCCGGATGTTCTGCATCGACTTCTTCGAGACCGCGTTCTCCTTGAAACTCTTCGGGAAGTGGTGTGCCCAAAATGTCCGCCCTTTGTAAATAAACCCTTGGAGTATATCCTTTCTCTCTATCTGCGGCTCAAACTGAGAAAGGTGAAAACCAGGGTTGAATTACAACAGGGAATTATTAAAAAAGAAATCCTTGATCGGATAGTCCCTGGGAGTATTGAAACTTTGAGTATCTCCGGCCTGGAATACGCGACAATGGAGATGTCAAAGCTGTTCATCTCTAATCATAGAGATATTGTCATGGACGCGGCCCTTGTCGGCCATATCCTTATGGAGAGGAAGATTACTCCCCCTGAGATATCCTTCGGGGACAATCTACTCATGAACGATTTAGTAGGAGATCTGATACGGGTAAACAGAGGATTCATTGTAAAGCGGAACCTTCCCTTTCGGGAACGCATAAAGGCCTCTTATCAGCTCTCCAGGTATATCTGGCACACCCTCTCCCAGGGTAACGGGGTATGGATAGCACAGCGAGAAGGAAGGGCAAAGGACGGTGATGATAGAACAAATCCTTCCCTTATTAAAATGCTCTTTCTTTCACAAAGGAAAAAAGGCCTGAATTTCTCTGATTTTATAAACCAATGCAGGATTGTTCCGGTTGCAGTTTCCTACGAGTATGATCCTTGCGATACAATGAAAGCAAGGGAGCTTACCATCAAGGAGGAGACCGGCACGTACGAAAAAGCTGAAAACGAGGATGTAGAGGCAATAATACAGGGTATTAAAGGATTTAAGGGAAGGGTACATCTTGCTTTTGGAAAACCTCTTCACGGCGTATGGGAAGGAGTGCCTCAAGTAGCTGATGCAATAGACAGATGTATTCATTCCATATATCGCTTATGGCCTAGTAACTACATTGCCTATGACGTGTTTCATACATCAAAAAAATATAAGGACCAGTATTCAGAGAAGGAAAAGAATAGTTTTCTCAATAGGTTTGCCGATCTTTCAGAAAATACGATGAGAAAGGCGATGCTCATCTATGCCAATCCAGTAATTAACCGAGAGGCGTTGTCGGGTTGAAAGGACCCATAAAGATACTTTCCCATTATAGAGAAAATGATGCTCTGACAAATATGAATAAAAGGATGTGTCGGTTCATTTGCCCTTGGAAATCGGTCGAGGGCATAAAAAAGGGTGATACAGTCTATCTTCTACCCGAAGGGTTCACCTTAGAAGTGTTGGATGTTTTTCCGCCGGGAGAAGAACAAAGCGCGGCAGCTGTACTTAAAACAGTTGGACCACAGTTGCCCTCGCTTAAAAAGGGCAGTGTGCTTGTGCATGGGGCTTTGGACCTAGATCTCAAAAAATATCTCCCTCCCTATCTACGTACCATGTTGATAACCTTGGAAACAGATTTTCAGGGCATTCTAGACATATACCATCTAGGCCATAGTGAAAAAAAGGAAGGATATCGTGCCTTAAGTCGATTAGAGCTGCTAATCCTTTGTGATGACAGGATCTGTTGTTCCCCGGCTAAATACCGAGAATTAGTAGACTGTATTCTTGGCAATAAGCGAAAAGGAGATAAGATTTACCTTCAGGAGGTAAGAGAAAAGCTTGGATATACCCGACGATTTTTGATTCCCCTCTTTAAAAAGATGCGTTTGGATGGAATAATCGAAGAAACGGAGGATGGTAGAATTGTTAATCGTTAAGGCTATCAGGAATAGCAGAAGAACCGGAGAGCGCCGATGTTCTTCTTTTTGGTACCTATTGCTTTTTCTTTTTTTGTTCCTTGTTTTGGCAAGCTGTAATGAGCATCCTCCGGAAATTCCCGAGGTGTACTATCAGATAAATCTTGTAAGAGATGAGGTAAAAGGAAAATACTATGAAACCCTCTCTCTCTTTGCTCACATTATTGATGAAGATGGCGATGATGATATTGTTGAACTCTACTGTATTTTCGACGAAGCTGAACTTTTTTGGAGAATAACAGAGGAGAATTGGGTGCTGCATCAGCAGCAGGATGAGCTTTGGATCGGATCAAACAGTCTTGTCTTTCCAAGGAGGACACATGTACCCCGCGGTCAGATAAGGGTAGTTGCGGTTGATAAGGCTGGAGAACGAAGTGAGTATTCTTTGTATATAAACGCACCTCTCCTTAGGGAAGAGGAGGTGGATTTTCCGGGTATTAACAAAAAAGAGGGAGGGCCTGTTTTTTCTGTTTCCCAGGAGATGGGGGAATTGCGTTTTTACGGGAAAGACGGCAGCTTTGTCTTCTTGGAAGAGACGAACTCCTTCGGACCGCGGTTTTTTGAGGACCTTCTTAAGCGAAGACAAAGGGAAATAGAAACCTCAGAATATTTCTGGATCTGTGGTAAAGACCCGGGGTATGGCTTCTTCCTCTGTTCCGGTCCCTATCCTATTGCCGATTTTTTTTAGAGAATATTCTGTTCTTTATGGTGTCAACAAATTGTCTGAGTAAGCTCTTTCCGTATTTTTCGGAGAAATCCACTGCTGCTTTTTGAATTGAAAGATCATCTCCGTATTTCTTTTTTAATTCATCCCAATGTTTAATTATCCAAACATAGAGATCAGCCTTTGTTCGTCCAGGGAATCTGGTAAGAATATTCTCTTCTTCAACTGTTTTTATTATTGGGTAAAAGAGATTTCCATACCATGACCGAACCGCTTCTTTGAAAGAAATTTCTTCCTTCCGGTTTTCATTAAGATAGTACTTATGAATAAGAATATGCTCTTTGACCTCATCGTAACGACCTGTGGCGGTAAAAGTCAGTTCATCTGGAGGAACAATGTCTGAAATAGTATGAGCTTGGTAGAAGCATTTTTTTTCATATTCTATTACGGCCCTTTTAAGGTCTTCTTTGGTCATTTCCGAATTCAGTGTGATATGACTTGAGAGGCTTGTAACCTCCGCGTCTATCGCCTCAACCCCTTGGGACCGGCCAACAGAGACCCTGTGGTTACCGTCTCGTACAAAGTAGACACCTCCAACTTCATACAGCTTAATTGGAGGAAGAAAAACATCCCTTAGATGCGCGCGGTCGATGTTTTCCCATCTGCCCCGCATATAGTCTTTTCTGGGGAGAAAAGCTTTGCTGAAATCTCTGTAGCGCCCTTCGCTACCGACAATCTTGGAAATGGGAATAACCTGCATTCCCCTATAGGATTCTCCCCGCGGTTTTATAAGCTTACGTACCTCTTCGAAGGAGAGAAGTTCATGTCTTTCAGGATTAAGGAGGGTAAACAGTTTTTGAATGACTTCCTGTTTTCGTACTTTATTAAAATCATCCTTCGCTTGTTGGTCTACATTAACAGTGTGCATGTTTATCCTCTATTTCTAACAGGACGTGTCCATAACAATTTACAATGGTTGTGTTCTTATAGTAAGAGACCCGCTTAGCGTTCATATCATATAGGTGAATATGTCCGTGTATCAAGTATTTTGGTTTGAATTTCCTCATAAACCAGAGAAAAACCTTAAAACCACGGTGACATCTGTCATTAGGTTTGTCATGGATGCCAAATGGCGGTGCGTGGGTTAGTAGAATATCCAGAAACCGTCCCTTGAAGATTCTGTTAAAGAGTAGTTTAGGGAAGAGACGTAACATGAAGAAGAACATACCCAATTCAGTATACTGATTTTGGCCGTTATTGTATTTCATACTTCCCCCAAGACCGGCAATAATAATGCCGTTTATGGTTTTTACTTTGCCGCCAATGTATATAGAACCGTAAGATTTCCTGGGGATACAACTTGTACCTATGCATTCACCTGAATCATTGTACTCCTTTCGATAGTTCTTAAATTCACCTAAGTTATGATTTCCAAAAACAAAGGCCAAGGGTTTGTTCAGCGAGGAAACAATAAATCCGTAATATGGGAGTTCAACGTCGCCGGCACCGAGAACAAAACTAATGTCTTTAAATCGTTGTTTAATTGAATTAGTGTAAATTAATGGGTCTCGATGATCGGAAACACATAAAAATTTCATTTATCGTGAAGACTTCTGAAGGGAGTCCGCCTTCTCCAGTAATTTTTGTAATTTTTCTTGGTTAAAAAGATTGATTGGCCTGGTTTCCGCGTATTCCACAGCTTTACGATGAAAGTTAGAACTCGCAATCAGTGCTCCTCTGGTAACATTTAATTTTTTCATTTCTTCGTGGAGGTTTCGTATTGTCGATTCTGGAATAATGTCCGGTATACGAAGAAACCAAAGGAGTGTGGGCATCTTCCTCGCGTTAAGCCACTTCTTCGATTCGGCTTCTACAGCGACGATCTGGCATCCATTAGGTATATTTGTCAAATCACGAACACCCAGGTTAAGCGCTACGGTAATGTCTTTGCAGATCTGATAAAACTCTTCCATGCCTGCGGTTAAATAATCTTTCACGCGGTCATCCTGTCTGAGTTCCTGGTACTGACTGAGCTTTTCGGCTACGTCCCGGAAGGACGACTTTTTTTTATAAATTGCTTCCCACTGTTCTATTGCCTTATCTATTTGCCGTTTATTCTCATAGCAGGCAGCGAGAAAGTAACGTCCGTAGAGGGTTTCCGGAGAGCTGTCGTTGTTAGAGAGTTTAAGGGCACGTTCGAGTTCACTAATGGCGCTGTCGAAACTTTTCATATTCATGTAGCACCCGCCGCGTTCCACAAGAGCTTTTACCTTTAGCTCCGGGTCCCGCTGGGCCTTTTCAAAGAGGTGTAGGGCCGTGGCGTAGTCGTGGCTTTCCTTTACTAATCTACCAAGGTAGAAATACGCATTATAGTTCTCAGGAAGGATTTTAATAGCCGTTTCCAATTCAGCCCTGGCCTCCACCGGTTTTTTTGCCCGGTAAAGAATCTGTCCTAGTCGGAAGTGGGCCATCCCATAGCGCGGGTCTAATTCGATTGTTTTTCTGTAATAGTTCGCCGCCTTTTCCGATTTGTCCCTCGCCTCGAAGAATTCACCGGATTTAAAGTAATATTCAGGGTTCCCCGGGTCCTTCTTTAATAGAAGAAGGTACTCCTTCAAGGCTTCTTCGGGTTGTTTAAAACGTTCGAATAGACCGGCAATGGTCTCTCGAAATTCAATTTCAGGGCAAGCTCCCCCGAAATCTCCAATTTCATTTACTGTTTGCAGCTCCATTAGGGCCAATTCAGGTTTGTTGTCCCCCATATAAGCCTTTCCAATAAGATAGTGGGCTTCCGAATTACGCGGTTCTTTTGCCAGGATCTGCTTTGCCGTTCGTACGACTGCTGAGTATTTACCCTGTTTTAGTAAATTCGCCAGAGTGGCGACCCTTTTGGGCTGAAGCACAGTTTTTATAATAAAAAAGGTTAAAATGCCGGCTCCGGAACCGAGTATTATAATTAGAATAAGGACCGTTGACATATTAATCTCCAATAGGTAGATTAATTTGTTTTTCCAGGACTGTCAAACCCAAAAGTCACGGAACCTCTCTTAAAATTACCATTTTTCGGAGGGTCAATGGTGGGTCGATTTTATATTTCATTATGCTATAATGAAATATAAAATCTAAAGCAGCTGACGAAAATTAAATAAAATGAAATGAGGTGATTATTACGAGAAAAAACCTAATTATTTTCGCATGTTTCCTTACTTTTCTTTTCTTTAGTGGTATTTTTTGGGTATACGGAGAGTCCTTCTACGAGCGAGGGGAAGAGCTGTTCATGAAAAACAAACCCAAAGAAGCGGCAACCATGCTTGAAGCTGCTATACATGAGGACCCCGCAAACGAAAAGGTATATCTTTACCTTGGGATTGTCTATGAACAGTTGGGGGACCATGAAAAGGCCATCTCTATATTAGAGGCGGGAATTGAGGTCACAGACTCAATGGACAGCCAGTTCCTCTTTAATCTTGGGAATAATTACTTTGCCCTCGAAAAATATGATGAGGCGGTGAATGCCTATACAAGATCCCTGAAAGAAGAACCCGGAAGGGCGGACGCATTACTCAACCGGGCAAACGCTTACATGAAACTGCAGAAACGCCAAGAAGCGCTAAAGGATTATAAGCGGTATATCGTTCTTAAACCTCTGGATTCTCAGAAGAGTAAAATAGAAAAAGTGATAGCAATTCTAGAACAAAGGATTACAGAAGAACAACAGAAAAAAATAGAAGAAGAAGCGAAACGTTTGGCGGAAGAGCGGAGTAAGGAAGAAGAAGAAAAAAAACGATTGGAAGAAGAAAAACGGAAGGCGGAAGAAGAGAAGAAACGACAGGAGGCACTGTTGGATGAAGTCCTAGGCGCTCTCGAACAGGCTTCCAGCGATACCAAGTCTCTATCCGCGGAATCAGAGGATATTCAGGAGCTGGAGGGGGAGCTTGAATTGGATGAATAAGGAAAATAACAAACAAAATAAAAACCTCATAATCATAATTATAGCCGCGGCGGCTGTTATTATCATTCTCGGCATTGTTGCGATTCTATTGCTTTCCGGAACCGAAGGAAAAACCGGGGAGGCCCAAGATGAAACGGCATCCCAGGGCGCGGAACAAGAAGAACCAGCCGGACTTACGGAGCAAGAGAAAATTAGAAGAAACACCCTCCGTCTTGCGAAAGATTATATGGAGAACGGGGAGTATCAGAGGGCATTAGATCTGCTGGACAGGCTTCTTATTGAAGACGTGGATGATGATGAAGCTCGAAAACTCAGAGATGAAATCATCGATATAAAAACTGCAAGGGAAGAGAAGGAGAAAAAGGAGACACAGGAGCAACAGGAGGCCCTCCAAAAGAGTTTGGAAGAGTTGGGCGGTTCCTCTCAGGAGCGGGCAATTCGCGGACAATCCGAAAAGGACAAGAAGGCGGAGGAAGAGAGACTGGCTGCTTTGAATGAGGAAGAGCGAAAGAAAGCGGAGGAAGTGAGGAAACTCATTGATAAGGGAGTATCGGAGATCCAAAAGGGCAACTACGAGGATGCTCGAGAGGCTTTTCAGGAGGCCCTATCCATTGATAAGGATTCCGCGGAGGCTTATGCGAGACTCGGAGAATCCTACTATCTGGAGGACAATGAAAACCCGAAGAAAATCGAACAGGCAATCCTCTACTCGAATAAAGCGATAGAGAAGGACCCAAATCTTTGGGTCCCCCACAATACCTTAGGGCAAATCTACAAAGACGCGAAAAACTACGAGAATGCCGAAAAGGAGTTAAAGGAAGCGGTACGGCTGAATCCCGATGATTACCTCCTCCTCTACGACCTGGGCGTGGTCCAGTACAATCAGAAAAAGTACGAATCGGCAAGACAGTCCTTTGAAGGTTCCATACATCAGAAAGGAGATTATGCAAATGCCCACTACCGTCTTGGCAGGACACTGCAGAAGTTGGGTCAACTTCAAATGGCAGCTTCAGCCTTTCGAAAGGCGGTCGCCATGGATCCTCAGTTTGAATTGGCCTACTATCAGTTGGCCGAAACTCAGAAGGACCTGGGCGACTTTCGCTCAGCAGCGGAGGCCTATAAAAAGGCCTATGATCTAAATCCAAATCAACCCATATTTGCAGCTAAGCTTGCCACCGTCTACTTTCGAATGGAGCGTTACGAACAAGCGGAGACATACTTCGGTAAGGCCCTGGATATGAAGCCGGAAGATGCAGTCCTTAACTACAATATGGCGCAGACAAAACTGAGACTTAACAAATCAAACGAATCACTTCCCTATGCGGCAAAGGCAGTGAGCTTACATCCTGCTTCTCCTTCCTATCTCTATACGCTGGGAGAGGCAAGCGAAGCCACCGGAAACGGGGAAGCTGCAAAGAAAGCCTATATGCAGGCCATAAAAGCGGACCCGAATTATATAAAACCCCTTATAAATCTCGGTGTTATTTACATTGAAGAAGAGTCATACGAACAGGCGAGAAAATTTCTTGTGGAGGCATATAAAATAGATCCCAATGCCCTGGAAGTGAACAACAATTTAGGGAACGCTTATCTTCATCTCGGTCTTTACGAAGAGAGTGTTAAGCATTACGCAAAGGCCATTGAAGTTTCACCTAATGATCCTGAGATCCGGTACAATCAAGCCCTGGCTTACATAGAGAATAGCAACTTCGAGGAAGCCCAAAAGGCTTTAACAACATTGATAAAAATTGAACCAAGTTTTTGGGACGCTTATTATCAGCAGGGACTCCTTCTTATAAAAGATGGGAACGAAGAAGCGGGGAAGCAGATTCTCTCTCTTCTTTTGGAAAAGAACCCGGATTATAAAAAAGCCGAAGAGGTGAAGGAACTCCTTGCCTCTTAAGTTATTCTCGAGCTACCAAAGAGAAGAGGTCCTCCCTGGAAAGAACATACCAGATCGGTCTACCGTGGGGACAACGAGGCTGTGGCAGATCTATGGCGGAACGGACAAGGGCGGACCCCGTTTTGGGATCCAATTGCTCTCCGTCCTTAATTGCCTCCTTACAGGCGATTTCAGCTAAGATTTCCTGCTCAAGGTTTTCCGGTTTTCCTCTCTTTTGTTTTACATATTCTATAACTATATGTTCTTTATCTGTGCAGAAGGCGGGGAGTGAGGTTATTTCCCATGTTCTTTTATCCGGGTTTTTCTCTTTAAAGGTGAATCCAAGGGTTTCATAGGCATCTAAAGTGGCAATAAAGCAGCGGTGTTCATCCTCTTCTAAGCAGAACTCCAGTGGGAAGAGGAGGGATTGCTGGTTTTTACCCTGTTTTTTAAGCTCATTATAGATAATCCTTTCGTGGGCGGCATGTTGATCTATAATGTAAAGTCGATCTTCATACTCCGCGAGCAAAAAGAGTGAAAAAATCTGTCCTAAGTATAGAGGGCTTTTGGAAGATAAAGTCTCATATAGAGGCTCTCCGGCTAGAGGCTCTTTCGCAAACTGACCGGCTGCGGTTAGACCTGTTTTGGGAGAAGGCTTAGGATGGGCGTAGTCCTCTTCTTTGCGATGGAGAAGGCTGATCTCATGGAAGGGAAAATCAAATCTGGTTTCTTCTCCTTTTTGGCGCTGCCGGGGAGGATGGTGTAACGGATTAGAAGGCGTTTCCTGTACTGTATAACCCCCCATAGTTGGTCTAGTATGTCTTTCTTCACCGATTCTTCCCTCCACACGATAGCGGCGGGAGAGCATGCTTTGTACGGCGCCTACAAGCTGATGGTGCACCTCGGGAAGGTTTCGAAAACGCACTTCTTTTTTCGCGGGGTGAATATTAAAGTCTACATATTCCGGGTCTATTTCAAGAAAAACGAAGCATATTGGGTGGGAACCCCCGGGGAGGTATTCCTTATATCCATACTCTACTGCTTGGAGAAGGGAATACTCCTGCACTCTTCTTTTGTTTACGTAGGTGTAGAGGTAGCGACGGTCCCTTCGTATAAGCTCAGGGCTGCCGAGGATTATCTGAAGTGAAAACTCGGGAAATTGAAATTCCTCTTTTAAAAGAAGAGAAGGCTCAAATTTGCCCGGAAAAGCCTGGAGTACCCGCTCTTTAAGACTGGAAGGAGAGAGCTGTAGTTTACTCGTGTCTTCAACGAAGAGTCTAAAGGATATAGCAGGAAAGGGCAGGGACTTTTCAATAAAGACATTTCTACTCATTGTTGCTTCCGCGGAGTAGGATTTTAAAAAACGGCGTCTGCCGGGAACGGAGTAAAACAACTCCTTAGAAGAGACGGTAGTGCCGGGTTTCCCTTTGGCGGGGGAAAGGCTTTCTATTAATCCTTCCCGAATTACAAGTTTAAAGGCAGAATCAGCATCCTCAGTTTTACTTATTATTTCAAGCCGGGATGTGGCAGCAATACTTGAGAGGGCCTCTCCACGAAACCCAAGTGTATGTATTGTATAGAGGTCTTCCGCTTCTTGGATTTTGGAGGTAGCGTGGGGAAGGAAACAGATTTCGAGGTCTTCCCGGCTCATGCCGGTACCATTATCGGTTACTCGGGTCTCTCCGATGCCTCCCTTGAAAAGAGAAACATCTATTTTATCCGCTCCCGCGTCAATGGCATTGTCCAAGAGTTCCCGGGTAACCGCGTAAGGCCTGTCTATTACCTCGCCGGCGGCTATTTTCCTTGCAACCTCGCCTTTTAGGATCTCAATCATGCAGTACAGTGTATTTAAAAACTCACTCGGGTTTCAATAGTAACCGAGGGAGCGATTTTTATCATCGTCGGGTTGTTCGGGTCCCGCCTTACAGTTCCATCGCTGTTATATACAGCGTTTGTGGCAATAACTGTGGCAAGGTCCAAGCTGGGTCCTAAAGGTATGACCACTTCACCCTTTACAACGGTATAGGCATCGAAAAGGAGCAGGTCCTCACTGCCCTCGGACTGCAAAATGGTAGGTATAAATCCTGTTCTTTCGTAAGAGATAGAGCCGTGGATACCGACAACAGGAATTACATCGGGATGGAGTCGAAGCTTAAGGAGAAAATAATCTTCCTCTAATGCTTCAACCCCGGAGCTTCCTACCTGCCAAGGCCAAAAGTATCCGCCGGTGAAAGTGAATATATCGCCGATGGTAAACCCTGCTTCTCCATATATACCCATAGTCTGTTTGTCCCACTCTGAAGCGTCCGGATCAGCAAGATATGCCGCGGTGTTCAAAACATACTGTCCTCGAACCCTGGAATAGGTGTTATTGAAGAAGGAAGGCTTAAAAGTCCCGCGATAGTTTCGGTACTCCAGTCTCCAATCAACAATAAAGATATTCCCGAAGGCCCCCGCGGACCATCCGTAGTTTCTCAGTTTGGACAGATTTACAACCCCTCCTGGAAAGAGGGCTTCTAAGGCAAATCCCCGGCGAATGTTAAAGGCACTCTCATTTTCTCTGAAGTAGGGCAGCATAGCGGCTATATCACCGAAAAAAACGAGACTGAAAGTATCGCTTTCCAGAATGGGAAAATCGATATCCAGTCCGCCGTTAATGAAGATGGGGTCCCCGTATAGGGTGGAAAGGGTCTCGCCTTCGTTTCGGGGTATTCCCATTGAAGGATAGAGATCGAGTACGGAAGAAACACCAATGGCCATAGGAAAACTGTCTCCAATTGGTTTAAAAAAGATCCGCCCGCCGAAAATCTCTAAGTCGGCAAAATCGTTTACGACGCCTTCAAAGCCGAAGAAAGAAGTGGTAACCCCAAGGTTTAACCCGATTCTTCTTACTGCTGGAAAATCGGAATCATTTCCGTAGTTACGCATAATAATGCCATGTCCGATGGTAATACTCGATATATTCCCCAATGTAAAAAAGAACGGGTCCCGCTGCTCTCCGTATTCCATGTATTTGATTTTGAGCAAGAGGTCTCCCGCAATATCATAGAGAATATTCAGGGTGCCTGATTGATCCGTACCGAAGGACCACTCGTTGTTACCCTTGGGATGGTACCAGTCCTGGGGAGAGAATAAATCGTCCTGATAGATCACCGGCAGATAGAGCCCTAATCGGAAATCGCCAATTTCGAATTTGGGTTGTACTACCGCTTTGGCGTAGGTGCTGTTGTCAACGGTAAGGGTTCCGATTTCAAATCCGAGAAATTTAAGGAGATTATCGAAAAAATCCGGTTCTTTGGGTTTTTCTTCTTTTTCGGTATCCTCTTTAGTTAGTTCAGGTTGTTCAGCTTTCGGCTGTTCATCATTATCATCATCCTCTTCTTCTTCTTTCTGTTTTTCCTCGGTGAGTGTCTCCTGCTCCTTTTTCTCTCTCAGCTCTTTTATGGGGTCTTCCCTGTTTTCATTGCCCGGCACATTGCTGGGTTTAAGACGTTCGAATTCCAAATCGCTGAAGAGGGTGAGCATTTCCTCTTCCGAAAGAGGTTGAGCTGAAAAGGTATCGGCGAAGACATTCGCCTTTGTTCTCTCTGTAAGGGTTAGACTTTCTCCGGTATTAACATTGATGAAATTAACCTCTCCCTCTAAAACAGCGGCGGTATCTATCTCTTCCGGTTCGGCATAGAGACAAACATCTGTCCCCCGCACACCGCACACCGCACTGGGTGTAACAAAGGAGTAATTATCTTTTCCTCCGCTCTTCGCGGCAATGGCCCTGATTTTACCACTAAGCATGGAAAAGGCGTTTACGTTGTACTCGGGACCCTGGAGGGTTTCAATTAAGAATTCCGTGTTTCGAGAGATCTTTATGATGGTACCGTTCGGTTCCAAACGAAGCTCCGCAAGGGAGGCGCCGGTTATTATGGTGTCTCCGGGAGCGATATCCATTCCAAAAAAGGGAGAAAGTTCTTCACCTTGGGAGGTTAGAATTCTAAGTTCATTTTCATTGGTATAGTATTCCAATACCACGTAGGGGGCCTCACTTGTTTGAGCAAAACCAAGTGCCGACACGAAGAGACTGAGGCACAGTATGTACGTTACCATTCTTTTCATATGAGGTCCTCCTTAAAAAAGACTGATACTCGTCTGCAGTCCGGAAGTGGTTTCCCAGGAGTTCTCTCCCGGGGCATCCGGATTGTAACGAAGAGAGTAGATAAAGGAAATAACCGCTGCGCCGGCTTTGTAGTTGAGCTTGGCGGTAATAACAGATTGTTCCGGGCTGACTAAGTCGGCAAAGTTTCGAATGAGTTTCTTGTCGTAACTTATATCGAAAAAGAAACTTGGAATAACATCCTGATTAAGGAGAAAGATTGCCCGTAAGTGGGGGTAGTTAACGTAATTATCTTCCGGTGGAATGCCGTTTATGCTGTGAGCAACGGGATACCCAAAGGGTCCGTCCATGCTGACACGGAAGACGAGTTGGTCTTCCAGTAAGGACAAACCCAGTGAACCGTACCATCCGGTATATGGCGGTATGGTCTGCCCGCTTCCTGTGGTAATGAGGTATTTATCCACTCGGAAAAGGTCATAGGTGGCATCGAAATAGGTGGGGAGAAAATTCTCTCCCAAGAAGCGGATCTGGGCGCCATAGGTAACAATCGAAAATAGTCTTCCACCAAGGCCGATCATTCCGCCTCTAGTACCCGGTTGAAACACAATATCGCCGAAGGCGGCTAATGAAAAGATATCTCCCGATAGAATTGGTATTCGAGTATCAAATCCGAAAATAAGGACAGAGGCTTCCGGATTGTCCAATTCAGAGTGATGGTAGGGCGCTCTGTCTCCAGCAACACTAGCGCCTAACTGAAGCTCCTTAATAACCGGGACTTCTAACCCGGCAAAGGGCCTTGTATAGATTCGTCCCCCTATTATGTCGAAAACAGCGAGGTTTCCGATAAAATACTCTATCCCCAAGTAGGGAAAGGAGAAAACTTTTCCATCGAAATCGAAGCTCAAACCGAAAATCCTTTTTTCCGGGAGGAAGAGGGTGTTGGAGTAGTTGTTCATTATAAACCCGTTTCCCAGGACAGCGTCGTCTATAGAGCCTAGTTTTACATAGAGGGGGTCGCCCTTTTCGCCGTATCTGATATAACGAAACTTTGGAAGATAGAGTTCCAAGAACGAGGTATTTTCATCGGGTACCCAGTCCTCCTTTCGAACTTCGAACTGGTCATTTCCGGGACCGCCGGTAAAATGAAAATGAAGTGTCAGATCAATACCGATTCCAAACTTACCAATGGAAAAATCCGGAAGGAGTGCCAGTTTCTGCCAGGTAATCTGTTCCTCCGAATCGGGAATATTGAATATTTCCGCACCCAATACAAGATCGAGACCAAAGGCAAATTCCGGGCCTTTCTCATCTTCTTCCATTTCATCTGGGGTTTCATCAGTCCTGCTTTCTTCCTCAATGGACTCATTCTCCCCTTCGCCTGTGTCAATTTCCTGGGAAAAGGAGGGAAGGGCCGTTACTAAAAGGATGAAACAACAAAGAATACAAATATGTTTAATAAGCCTAATCATTTAGAATTCCCCCTCTTAAGGCTGTGCATTTCGATTGAACCTTCTATAGACATAACTATACAGCATTTTTATGAGAAAAAAAACCGGTTAATTCTGCAATTTCAGCCTCTTTTAAAATTGGAAACGTGCGGAAATGCCTATTTGAAGCCCAAGAATGGAGAGCTCTTCTACCATGCGGTCGAAACCTACGGAAATATGCGCGGTCATATCCCCAATATCAGGAAAAACAAGTCCGGTCTCGTGCCGCAGGAGAAGGCTGAAACCATATTTGTCTTTATTCTCCGTGTAGGGTTCCAGGACCCAATCGAGGTACTCACCATTTCGTATGTATCCCTTGTTCAAGATTTTTTTGAAAATGGGAAATACAATGGGGGCCTCAGGAAAAATGGACCAAAGAAAACCAATGTCGGTTCTATTTGTCGCGTATATGTGGGATGCCCAGGTTTGGCTGAATCGATTTTCCACACTCAGTTCATGGGTATTCCCCTTGTAGAAGGCAAGATAGTGTTGAAGGATCAACTCAACTTCTTTGAAGAAGAAAGTGTCCGTTGAAGTAACATCGAGCCCAATGGATGTGCTGTACTCATCTGAATCGAAGACTGGGGTTATTGAATAGGCCCCCTGGCTGCCAAAGAGATTAACCGCCGAAGTTCGCAGCTCAGTCCCCCAGCGGTAGGTATCCTCTATACTGGAGGCGTTTCTCCGGAGCGATCTGGAAAAGGTGAGGGAAACTGTGGAGGGGAGGAAAAGGTCGTAGAGATTGGAGCCGTATCGACGGTTGTAATCCATATAGAAAGAAGGGGTGAAGTGTGCTGCTTCGTATCCCTGACTGGAGGAGATAAATAGGTCTTCCGTCCTTTGGGAGAAGAGCTCTGCCATCGGCCATGTGTTGTAAATGTATTCTTGGACTCCGAACCCGGAGTAGAGGAGGTAAAAATCATCTCCAAATGTCCCCGGGGCCTCGGCCGCGCGAGTATAAGAAAAGGACCGCCGATACCCCGGGGTAAGACTCCATGCGGCTGGTGTTTCTTGAAGGAATTGTAAAGGGATGGATACATCGATAGCCCCCTTGGAAGAGTGTTCCCGCTCCTGTTCTCCCGCGACTGAGTAGCCGAGATCGAAAGATAGAGAGGCTCCCACAGGTAGAGTGGTAAGGGAAAGAGAATAGAGTGTATTTCCCCTCCTTTCCCTAAACTTGTCGATTTTGACCGGCGCGAAGAGGCTGTAACCCAAGATCCAGTTTGCAAAGTAATTCTCCGCTAATAGAGGCCAGTTTTTATTTGCTGTTCCCAGGGAGCCTATAAGCGATATGGAGAAGGGAACCTCCCAATCGGTGGAGTACTTTAGTTCCCATGCCTGGTTCAATGTTGAGGTAAGAAGACTGGACTCTTGGGTGAACTCTACTATGTTTCCGCCCGGTATATTAATGCCGATTAGATTGCTCCTGGACATGGTTATTCCGCCTGGGTCGTCCCGTTGGCTGTAAGAGTCGGTGAAGGTGACCGGAAAGGGAAAAGCAGGAATTGTCAGAGAGTGTCCGCCGGACAGGAAGAGGTCCGGTTCAGCATAGAGAATACCAAGCTCCATACGAAGACGAGTGTAGAGAAGGATGCCTTCCAACTCGGTATAGGAGCGGGTGGTAAGGGGCCCGCCCTGGTCGAGGTAGCCCGCGGCAAAGTCCTCGGTGGAGAAGGATGCCTCTTGGAAGATACGAATATCCGAAAGAATTTCCAATTCTGGAGTGTACAGAAGTTTTCCCGGTCGTTTGTACTCCACCGAACCGGCGGCCCCGAATCCGAGATTCACCAAAGAGTCTTCGCAGTGGACTTCATCGATATATATTGTCCCGGAATTAGATCCGTCCATTCTAATGGAGAAGAGAGAGAGGGTGCCTTTAGTTCCAGTATAGGTGACAGTGCTTCCCGATAGGGTCTCACCTCCCAGGGTTACTTCCCGGCTGTCCAGGTTAATCGTTAGTTTTCTCCAATCGTCGAACTGAGGCGGGGTAAAGGCCGCTTTAATGCCCTCCCCATCGGAACCGGTCAGAGAGACTGTCATGGTGGTTGCACCGGGGTTTGAGAGGGTCGGCACGCGGAGATACATGGAGAGTTTACGGTATTGGGAAGCCGGCACCGGGGAGGTGTAGCCTTTTATGAGAAGTAAAGTGTTTGTTGTTCCTCCGGAGGAATCCCAATTTACTTCCAGGACCTGCTGCTCCGTGTCCTGGGGGTGAAAATTCTCCTGGACTTCGGGATAAACACTGGTAAGAAGCTCAGGAGGCTGGTTGAGGCTAAAGCCCTCGGATATTTCGCGGATGACGATGAGATCCTGTGTTTCCTCAATGCTCCCTGTGGGAGTTTCATCCAACACCATAGGAGAACCCTGGAAGGTAAACCCGCTTACGATAAGCCTTCCCGAAGCGGATGCCCCGGCGGTTTCTTCGATGTAGAGTCGCAGTCCCCTGGAGGAAATGAGCTTTTCCTTGTCCGCCTCACTGAAATCAATGGTAACTCGCTTCCACTGTTCCTCAGGTGTTACGGGTATTGCGTCCGAGACCGTAAAATCATCTTCGTCGCCATCGAGGATGCCGTTGTCGTTGAAGTCCTCGCTCTCCAGGCTGCGGTTGCCGGTAAGGTCCGGGCCTCCGCCGACGAGGAGGACAGCTCCATTGGCGGAATCGTTAAAATCAAAGCCGCGGGAGTAGACGGAATTCTCCCGGTCAATATTACCGTCACCGTCTAAGTCTTCGCTTACCGCCCCGATATGGAGGTGATGGTCCACCGTTCCCGTTTCATCCAGGGACTTCCAGTAGAAGGTAAGGGAATCGAACCCTGAAAGGTCCACTCCCTCTTCTCCCGGTATGACGGGCAGGAAGGCCCCGGCCCATTCATTGGCGGACAAATCGTATTCTAGTACCATTACCTCGCCATCGATAATAGAAGTGTCCGGGAGAGCGGTGTAGGGGCCCGGCCGGCTGCCTGTTTGGTAAGGATAAATCTGATCATCCGGGGGATCCCATGTGTAAGCGTTTAAGGTCGCCCCTCCCAGCGGGGAGTAGGAGCGGTAGTCTTTGTAGATAAGCTTGCCTCGGACATTACGGGCGAAGATCGCGCCTGTTATTGATGAAGGAGAAGCCGGGAAGATGGAGCTGTCCGAAATCGGCACTTTCAGTCCCTGAGATTCCATCCCCAGGACGCGGAAGCGGCCGGTAGTGTCAGGCGTGGAAATGGAGAGCCCTGTATCCAAACGTGCTTTTAAGGACTCTGTGCTGTAGTCAAGTGCCGCCGTGGCCAGCACGGAACCTGGATGCTGCCGCTCCTCGGTGGAGTAGGTGCCGGAGAGAATGTTCCAGCGCAGACCTGCGGCGGCATCGAGAAAGAGATTCGGGCCTAAATGAAAACGGTTACCGAAACCGAAGACAATGTCGCCCCCTTTAGACGTCCCCACCGTCTGGTAGGATATTTCTATTCGATCATTTGGATGGATGTAGCCTAAAAAACTAACCTGTCCGGATTCGTAGTTTACCTCGAAATCAGTTGCCTTCCGCCCATTTCGTTTTACCGACACAGATCCGGGAATAAGGTTGGGCTCCAGGGAGTACCCCTCCACCGGTACCAGCACACGGATGGTGAGAAGGTCTTCCACCCGGCTCTCTCTTGTCTCTCTATACGGACCGTAGAGTTCCGGCTTTGTTTCCACAAAGGGGTACCGGTTTTTTATTTCCCT